>CAIMTJ010000079.1 GCA_903844385.1 uncultured Burkholderiales bacterium | reverse complement strand
AGCGCCCTCTTTAGCGCCCACGCCAGGCGGGATGGCCAGCAGCCCGTCGGCGGCAGTGGCGACAGCTGTGCCAACATCTGCGGCTGCCTATCCCACTCACCCCGTCTCGGTGGTGGTGCCCTTTCCCCCGGGCGGTCCCACCGATTCGAGTGCACGCCTCATGGCCAAGTTTTTGAGCACCCACTTCAAACAGTCCTTTGTGGTGGAAAACCGAGCCGGTGCCGGTGGCACAACCGGCTCCACCTATGTGGCCAAATCCACCCCCGATGGCTACACCTTGCTGTGGGGGAGCACGAGCAGCTTGGGGGTCGCGCCCACCTTGTATGCCAAATTGTCTTACTCCCCGCTCACCTCGTTTGCCCCCTTGGCCATGATCGCCAGAAGCCCGGTGATCTTGGTCTCGCGAAGCGGCTTGAAGGCCACGAGTCTCAAAGAATTCATCGCCTTGTCTGCCACCCAAAAACTCTCCTATGGCTCGGCGGGCAATGGCTCGTTGAACCACCTCGTGGGCGAGTGGCTCAAGAGCGAGGGCCACTTTGATATGCTGCACGTGCCCTACAAGGGGGGGACACCCGCTTTGAACGACCTCTTGGGCGGTCAAGTGGACATGACGATGGAGACCATTCCATCGGTCTTGCCCTTTGTGAAATCAGACCGCTTGAGCATCATCGCCACGGGCGGGCGCGCGCGCGCGCCGCAACTGCCGCAAGTGCCCACCGTTCGCGAGGTGATTGGCGGCGACTTTGAGGCCTACTCCTGGGTGGGTTTGGTGGCTCCGGTGGCGACCCCACCCGAGGTGCTCAAGCTGATCTCTCAAGCCATCACGGCCAGTGAAAACGATGCCGCATTTCAAAAAGACATGGCCCAAACGGGCTTGGACCCGGTCAAGAGTTCGCCCGAACTCTTTCGCGCCGATATCGATTCGGAAAACAAAAAATGGGGCCGCCTGATCAAAGCCTTCAAGCCCGAGGTCGATTGACCGCTTGCTTGATTGGCCCACTGTACACCCCCCACAGCCCACCGCACTCTTGACCTCACCCCACCAGGCCCTTCATGTCTATCTTTGAACTCAACACCACACACGATCCGCGTCGACAATCTTGGGTCGAGTCGGCGAATGTAGCCGAGGTGGATTTTCCGCTGCAAAACCTGCCCCTGGGTGTTTACGAACATGAAGGCCGTGTGAGCTGGGGCGTGGCCATTGGCGAGAGCGTGCTGGATGTGCAAGCGCTGGCGAATTTGCGGCTGCTCCAAGGCGACGCATTGCTCGCGGCTCAAAGCGTCAAAGGCTCAGAGCTCAACACCTTGATGGGTCTCGAGCCTGGGTTGGTGCACGCGCTCAGACGCTCGCTGAGCGCACTTTTGGGCGCCGATACACCGCTTGACGCGTTCGAGGAGTCTTCACAAAAGAAAATCAAGCGCCTGGCCAAAGTGCTGCTCATCGAGCGCGATGCGATTCAGATGCGACTGCCCTGTGCCATTGGTGACTACACCGATTTTTTGACCTCCGAGTACCACACCGAGCGCCATGGTCGCTTCAAAGGTTTGGCTCAACCGCTGCCGTCGGCCTTTAAACATTTGCCCGTGGCCTACCATGGCCGTGCATCCTCCATTCGGGTGAGTGGCACGCCGGTCGTGCGACCCAATGGCCAGTTCAAAGACGCGGCAGGACAAGTGGTGTTTGGCCCCGCCCCCATGCTCGACTTTGAGCTCGAGCTTGCGGGCTTCATCTCACGGGGCAACCCGCTCAGTCAACCCATTGCCTTGGACCGCGCGCACGAGCACTTCTTTGGTTGGGTCCTCCTCAACGACTGGTCGGCCAAGAGCATCCAGTGGTGGGAGTCGGTCTTGGGTCCTTTTTTGGGCAAAAGCTTCATGTCCTCCATCTCGCCTTGGATCGTGACCCAAGAGGCCTTGGCGCCGTTTCGCATGCCGCTCAACGCCAGACCCGAAGGCGACCCCCAGGCCTTGCCTCACCTCCACAGTGCTCACGACCGAGCCCACGGGGGTTTGGATATCGAGCTTGAGGCTTGGCTTCAAACCCCGACGCAGCGCGCTTTGGGCGAGCCAGGGCTTCAAATCACCCAAACCCATTTGAAGCATTTGTATTGGAGTTTTGGCCAGATGCTGGCCCACCACGCCAGCAACGGCTGCAACATGAGAAGCGGGGATTTACTGGGCAGCGGCACGATCTCAGGACCCACGGACGAGTCGCGCGCGTGCATCACAGAAATTACCCAAGCCGCCAAGGTGCCCTTGGACGTGGGCCATGGCGAGACCCGCATCGCCTTGCAAGATGGGGACGCCATCACTTTGCGGGCCAAGGCGCGACATGCCGGCGCGGTGTCGATTGGATTTGGCGAGTGCACAGGCGTGGTGTTGTCTGCGCCGGTTTATCCCCATCTGGAGTCTTCATCAGGGGCAGGCGCATGAACGCACCTTGTTCAACCTCCAGGCTTAGAGGCTTCAAGACGCCTTTCAAGCAAGCGTGCCGCCGTGCTGCGCTCTTGATCCCCGTTGGCGCCTGGGCGGTCTTGCAGGCCACGCCGTCATGGGCCCAAGTGTCCAATCTGACCAATGGGTCCAATTCGTCCACTTCAGCCTATCCCAGCCATCCCGTCAAAATAGTGGTGCCGTCTCAGCCTGGTGGGGGAACTGACATTGTGGCCAGGGTCTTGGCGCAAGAGCTCACTGCCCAAGCGGGCCAGTCCTTCTACATTGAGAACAAGGCCGGTGCGGGCAATATGATTGGGATCACCGCCGTGGCCAAGTCAACACCCGATGGCTACACCTTGCTCATGGTGCCCAGCACCTTGGTGCTCAACACCGTGCTTTATAAAAGCATCAGCTTTGATCCAGTGAAAGATTTTGCGCCCATCACCGTGGCCGCGACCGTGCCCAATATCTTGCTGGTCTACCCCAAGCTGGCGGTGACCAACTTGGCGCAGTTCATGGAGTTGGCCAAAAAATCCAACCTCAACTACGCGAGCGCTGGCATTGGCACCTCGCCCCACATGTCCATGGAGCTTCTCAAGAGCATGGCCGGTATCGCGCTGCAGCACATTCCTTACAAGGGAACATCGGGGGCCATGTCCGACTTACTTTCGGGTCAAGTGAGCAGTCTGTTTGCCAACGCGCTCGAAGCCAGCCCTTTGATCACAGCGGGCAAGGTGAGGGCGCTCGCCGTGAGTGGGGACAAGCGCATTGAACAATTTCCCAATGTGCCCACGGTGGCCCAAGCAGGTCTGCCCGGTTACCTCTCCACCCAGTGGTACGGCTTGTTGGCACCGGCCGCCACCCCTAAAGAGGTGCTGGAGTGGCTCGGTGTGAACGCCGTCAAAGCGTTGAAGCGTCAAGAGGTGCGCGACAAATTGGCGCAAGATGGCGCACAGGTCGTGGCCAGCAGTGCCCCAGAATTTGCCCAGCTCATCAAAGCGGAGTTGGACAAGTGGGCCAAGGTGGCCAAGTCTGCGGGCATCGAGCCCGAATAATCAGCCACCGACGCTAGAGACTGCGGTGCGCCGCCCGTTGAGTCGCTGCCTGTGGGGCTACATTTTCTTGAAATCGATGTCTTTGAGCAATTTGCCCCAACGCGCCAAATCGGCGTTGATGGTGTCGGTGAAATACTGCGGCGACTCGGTGTGGGTGTCGAGTCCGAGTTTTTTCATGCGATCAATGATCTCCGGGTCTTTGAGTGCCAAGTTGAATTCTTTGTTGATGAGTGCAATGGCCTCGGCAGGAACGCCCATGGGCGCAATCATGCCAAACCAGCCGCCCGAAGCAAAACCTGCAAGGGTCTCAGAGAGCGTGGGCACACTGGGGTATTCCGGCAAGCGCGTCATGCGCGCGATACCGAGCATTTTGAGTTTTCCTGACGCAATGAGCGGCTCGGCCGCGATGTAGGAGGCCAGGCTCGCGTCAATTTGGCCCCCCAGCATTTCGGTGAACACGGCGGGCATGCTCTTGTAGGGTACATGCAAATACGTGATCCCAGCTTGCTGGCTGAACTGCTCGGTGGCCATGTGCAAAAAAGCCCCTTCGCCATTGGTACCAAAAGTGAGCCGGCCAGGATTTTTCTTGGCAAACGCGATGAGCTCCTCTGTGGTCTTGTAAGGGACGTGGGGCCCGACAATGAGGGCCAAGAAGTTGGAGGCCAAGAGAGCAATGGGGGCGAAATCCTTTTTGGTGTCATACGGCACCTTTTGATAGACCAAGGGCACGATCACCATATTGCCGCCTTGCCCGCAGCCCAAGGTGTAGCCGTCGGGCGTGGCTTGCTTGATCAAACTCAAGCCGAGTTGGCCCGATGAGCCCGGGCGGTTGTCGAGCACAAAGGGCTGCCCGATTCTCTCCGAAACCTTGGGCCCGAGCACTCGCACCAAGGTGTCACAGCTGTCGCCTGCGCCTGCAGGGATGATCACGCGTATGGGTTTGCTCGGATAGGTGTCAGCAAGGGCCTGGCCCGTCAACCCGAAGACCAAAGCCAGACCCAAGAGCAGCGCGCTCGCAAGCTCTAGGGATCCCGATCGTGATCGCTGGTGTCTCATCGAAGCTGGCGTTAGGCGCCGCCACAAGGGTGCAAGACCCAGGCCAAAGCCCAAGGATGGAGTGGGTAGAGCTGATGTCATGGGACGCTTTCTACAGTGAGGAGCCCAGTGCGAGGTCTCAAGCCTTGCACAATGCGCAAGGCGCAATGTGCAAGGCTCGCTCGGTATGGATGCATCGGTTGAGGTCATGCAAAGGGTGCTTGGCGGAAAAAAACACAGAACACAACTGGGCGCTCTAGGCTTGGTGCTGGTTCATGAAGTTGGCCATGGTTTGGGCCATGGCTTCTTCATGGGGCGCCCAGGCTGAAAACGGCAGCACGTCCACATCCTCATCTTGGATGGGGAGTTGGTAGAGAACGGAGTTTTTGATGAGCTTGGCAGTTGCAATGCCGCCTTGGGAGTCATGGGTTTTGTCGTTACCCGGAATCACCAATGTGGGGACATTGATCGCTTGGAGTTTTTCCACCTCCATGCCAAGCACGGGTGAAACGGGGCCGGACTTGAAGATCTCAAGCCAATGCGTCATGGTCCGGATGTAGTCCTGGGGATCCATCGCCATCAAGCGCGCCAAGTTGGCGGGATTGGCTTGAATGCGTTCAAGGTATTGCTCGGTCTCACACACCGCCTTCATGCCACCTGCTTGGCACGCTTTGATGAATTGCCCGTAGTAGGTGTTGGGCAGACGTCCCGCGGCGAAGGCGCCGCCCGTGATGCGCATGAGCACCAAACCTTTGACCAACTCGGGGTGGCGGTTGTAGACCAACATCGACAAGCGCGCGCCCGACGAAGTGCCGCCCACGAATGCTGGTGTGGCATGGAGGTGCTCGAGCAGCAGCGCCAAATCATCGGCCCAGATTTCTTCCTCGCCGTCTTGGCCTTGAATGAGCACATCGGAGGCCCCGGTGTTTCTGCGGTCATGCAAAATCACCCGAAAACCCTTGTCCGCGATTTTTTGCGCAAAGGCGTTGAACTCGGTGAAGCCTCGGCGCCCGCCAGTCACCAAGACCAGCCAAGGGCCGCTGTCGCCACTCACGCTGTAGTTGATGTTGACGTCTCTGATTTTTACGATGGGCAAAACAATACTCCTGGGATTAAAAAATGAGTGACAAAGGGATGATGGGGTTGGAGCGCATCGCCATGCCGATCAACTGCCCTGTGAGGGTGGGCTGGCCAAGCTCAGTGACCTTGAGCGTGATCAGGGCCATGAACAGTGTGGGGTCATTGAACGCCACCCGGGATGGAGGCCGCAATGGCGCGCAGTTTTTCGGTTTCTTGTTTGATGTCGGCCACCAAGGCCTCGGGTGAGCTGCCCACCAAATTGAGCCCCATGCCATTGAGTTTGCCTTGCACATCGGGATCGGCCAAGGCGGTTTTGATGGCCGCATTGAGTTTCATTTGGATCTCTTTGGGCAGTCCCTTGGGCCCCATGAGCCCGAGCCAATAGGTGAGATCAAAACCCGTGAGGGCGGCCTCTCCCATCGTGGGCATTTGGGGGTAGCGCGGGTCGCGCTTACCTGAGGTGGTGGCCAGGAGTCTGACTTTGCCCGCATCCACAAAGGGCTTGGCCCCACCGTCAAAAATCACCTGACACGTGCCCGCAATCACATCTTGCATGCCCGGGCCCGATCCTTTGTAGGGGATGTGCACCATGTTCACATCGGCCATGGACTTGAAGAGCTCACCTGCGAAATGCAAGCCGCTGCCCACACCCGAGGTGGCGTAATTGAGCCGCCCAGGGTTGGCGCGCGCGTATTTGATGAATTCGCCCAGGTTTTGCGCGGGGATGCTCGGGTTGATGACCATCAAGAGGCCATAGGTGCCGATGAGGGAGATGGGGGTGAAGTCCTTGATCGGGTCATAGGAGAGGTTCTTCTCGGTCACCGCCATGTAGGTGTGGGTGCCATTGGTTGTCATGAGCAGTTCATAGCCGTCGGGGGCGACTTTGGTGATGTATTCTGCACCAATGCGTCCGCCTCCACCCGCCTTGGACTCGAGGATGAAGGGTTGACCCAAGGAGCGCGTGAGACTGTCGCTCACCACGCGGCTGGCCTGATCCGTGAACCCGCCCGCGGCATAGGGCAAAATCAGTTTGACCGCTCGGCTGGGGTAGTTGGAGGGATTCTCAGCGGCCCACAGATCGCACGGCAGGCTCAAGAACGTGAGCAGCATCAAGCACACGGTCCTCATTCTTGACAAGCCTGTGCCCAAGCGCTGTGCCTGGGGCGGCAAGTTGGGGCAGGGCTGTGTGGGGTCAATGCGGTCCATGTTCATAGCCAGAGAAAATAACGAAGAGAAGGATCCTCGAGCCAGCGAGGGTTCCTTTAAAAAATCCCCGAAAAGCCCGTGCCCAGCAAATGCTGATCGCACGCCCCTACTGTGGCACAAGCGGGCGCCTTGTGGTTAAAGGGTTTTTCCTGATCGCTTGGGTGTCCATCTGGGGCGGCGAACCCCACGTGTCCATCGTAAAATGACTCAGGGTTCGGATTGAACCGCAGACTCCATTCACAGAAAGTGCACTATGCGTTTAGGCTACTTCACCATGCCCTTGCACCCCTTGGGCCGCAACCTGACCCAAACCTTGCAAGAGGACCGCCAGACCATCATCTTGGCCGATCAGTTGGGTTTTTATGATGCGTTTGTGGGCGAGCACCTCACCGATCAAGCCGAGAACGTGACCAATAGCCTGCTCTTTTTAGCGACCTTGATTGATCAGACCCGCACCATCAAGCTCGGCTCCGGCACCTCGAACCTGTCGCACTCGCACCCGACCTTGATTGCCAGTCAAGCCGCCATGTTTGATCACTTGGCCAAGGGACGTTTTATTTTTGGCATCAGCCCCGGTGCATTGGCCTCGGACGCGGAGGCCTTGGGGATCTTGTCGCAAGATCGCAATCAAATGTTTGCCGAAGCCATTGATGTGATTTTGGCCATCTGGGAGCGAGAGGCGCCTTACCAGATTGATTTTGAGAACAACCGCTTCAAAGTCACCACCGAGCAAACTTTCCTGCCCTCCATTGGGCGCGGCATCATGATGAAGCCCTACCAAAGCCCGCGCGCCGAAATCGTGGGCACGGTGGTAGCACCTCACTCCAAGGGGGTGATTGCCATGGGCAAGCGCGACTTTCACCCCATGTCGGCCAACTTTTTGCTCTCGCACTGGTTGCCCAGCCACTGGGCGAATTACCAAGAGGGCAAGGCGGCCGTTGGAGAGGTGGCGCTGTCAACGGACTGGCGCGTGGCCCGCACGATCTTTGTGGCCGACGATGATGCGACTGCCAAACGTTATGGCGCCGATGATGCGAACAGCCCCTACCGCTACTACTACCGCCAAATGCTCACCAAAATGAAGATGGGCAAGCGACACGTGATTTTCAAGAAAACGGCCGACGAAGACGACAGCTTGCTCACCGAGGACAGGCTCCTTGAGGACTTGGTGTTGAAGGGCACCGTCAACCAAGTGGTCGACCAGATTTTGGCCTTGCGAGAAGAGGCCGGTGACTTTGGTGAAATTGTGTATGCCGGTATGGACTTGGTCGACCCCGCTTTGGGTCGCCGCTCCATGGAGCTCATGGCCCATGAGGTCATGCCCCGGGTCAACGAAGCGCTCGGTCAGGGTCGCGAGATCAACACGGTGGCCAAGTCCCAAGCCGTGCACGCTTGAGTGTCGAGGCGGCCTTGGTCACGAAATTGTCACCCCAGTGTGTCACGATCATGCCACGAGGGGTGAATGCATGGAACAAGACGATTTCAAATACCGCAGCTATTTAGACGCGCTCGACGCCTTTGACGAGGAGCTCGAGATTGAGCTCGATGACGAAGAGGTGAGTTTTGCCAATCTGAGTGAGAGCGATAAGCTCGAGCGCCAGCGCTACTTCAAGGAGCTCTTTCGCTTGCAAGGCGAGTTGGTGAAGCTCCAAGACTGGGTGGTGCACCAAAAGCTCAAAATCGTGGTGATTTTTGAAGGCCGCGACGCCGCCGGCAAAGGCGGTGCCATCAAGCGCATCACCCAGCGCTTGAACCCGCGGGTGTGCCGTGTGGCCGCTTTGCCCGCTCCAAGCGAGCGTGAGCGCAGCCAGTGGTATTTCCAGCGCTACGTCTCGCATTTGCCCGCCGGTGGCGAGATGGTGCTGTTTGACCGCAGTTGGTACAACCGTGCCGGTGTCGAAAAAGTCATGGGATTTTGCAACGACGAGCAGTATGAAGAGTTCTTCAACACCGTGCCCGAGTTTGAGAACATGCTCATACGCTCAGGCATCATTTTGGTCAAATACTGGTTCTCCATCTCTGACGATGAGCAGCACATGCGGTTCACCACCCGCATCAAAGATCCCTTAAAGCAGTGGAAGCTCTCCCCCATGGACTTGGAGTCGAGGCGGCGTTGGGAAGACTACACCAAGGCCAAAGAAAAGATGCTCGAGAGAACGCACACGGCCGACGCGCCTTGGTGGGTCGTGCAAGCGGACAACAAAAAGAAGGCCCGCATCAACTGCATCTCGCATTTGCTCTCGCAAGTGCACTACCAAGTCATTGAGCACCCCTTGGTCGATTTGCCCGCTCGTGTGCACAACCCTGACTATTTGCGCGGCCCCATTCCGCCAGAGATGTACGTGCCCGACGTGTTTTAAAGATCAGCGCGTTGACGCTCAGTCGATTTGGAGTGCAATGGGTGCAAATTCGCCCAGCTTGTACTCAAAGCGGTCCCCAGCTTTGGGGAATTGCGAGCTCACCAAGGAGCCCAAAATACAAAGCTCCCCCTGCTTTAAAGACTCACCGCGAAGATGCGCTGCATTGGCCAGCCATGCCAAGGCCTCCAATGGGTGACCCATCAAATCTCGCCCCGTGCCTTGTCCGATGGGCTCGCCGTTGCGCCAGACTTGGCCCGCCAGATTGGCCAAGGGGTCGTCTGCACCCAAGGGGCTGGCGTTGGGCAAGATCGAGGCCAGCGTTTTTTGCTCGCCCCTGATCACGCCCTCGTTCCAAGCGTTGTCGGCCGTGAGTTCGAGCCCTTTGTCGTGCATGTGCGGGTAGCTGGCCAAACGGTCATCGGCCAGCTCCATGGCCGGGGCGATCCAACCCACCGCCGAGCGCACTGAGGCTGCCGTGTGGGCGAGTGGGCCTTGTTGGAGGTCGCGCCTCAAGACCACGGCAATTTCAAACTCCACGATCAAGCGGGTGTAAGACGACAGATGGGTTTGGGCGGGAGATTGAACGATTTGTTTTTGGTGCAAGCGCCCGGCAACCGGTTGCGCGAGTCCCACCATCTTTTGCATGACCGGGGTGGAGAGGGCGATTTTCCAGCCGACGGTGGGGCCACACTGCGCACTTTTGAGGCGGACAAAGGCCTGTTGGGCAGCGGTGGCCTCCTGGGCGGTGCGGGCTCGGATGGCCTGGGGTGCGCGTGTAAAAGTCTCGCGTTGGGCGTGGGCCTGCACGAGCCAACGGGCCAAAGCTTGGGGGTCAAATGCACGAGCGCTGGATCTGCCTTGGGATGGGTGCATGGTTTGGAGTCTTGATGGGTGAGCGGGTGAGCGGGTGAACGGGTGAGGGGCTACAGAGGGGATTTTAACCAGAGCCCCTGCGCTCGATACGCCCCTGCTGGCCAACACCCAAGGCAATGCCTTAGCCAACGCCTGAGCCAACGCCCTGGCCAACTCACCGTCACCGAGTTGGTGCTATATTCGTGCGTCAATACACCCCCCCCACCATTCTTCAGTTGAAAGAAATCGACCATGATTGAGTTTTACTACAACGCGGCCCCCAACCCCATGAAGGTGGCGCTCCTCTTAGAAGAATTGGGCCTGGCCTATGAGGCCATTGCGGTGGACACCCGCAAAGGCGAGCAGTTTGGGGCGTCGCTTTTAAAGATCAACCCCAACGCCAAAGTCCCGGCCATCGTGGACAACGGGGTGTCGGTGTTTGACAGCAATGCCATCTTGCTTTACTTGGCTGAAAAAGAGCAGCGCTTTGTGCCCTTGACGGCGGGCACACCTGAGCGGGCCGCGATGCTGTCTTGGCTCATGTTCATCGCCTCAGGCGTGGGACCCTTCTCGGGACAGTCGGTGCATTTTCGCCATGCCGCGCCAGAGCCCAAAGCCTATGCGCTCAACCGCTATGACTTTGAGGCGCACCGCCACTGGAAAATCCTCAACGACCACTTGGCCACCTCGCACTATATGCTCGGTCGGGACTACAGCATTGTTGACATGGCGTTTTGGGGTTGGGTGCGCATGGTGCCCTATGTGTTGGGTTTGCCCGAGGTTTGGAGCACCTACCCCCACCTCAAGCGGCTGCTCGATGAGATCAATGCACGACCCGCTGCCATCGCCGCCGAAGCGCTCAAGACCCGCCACGTCTTCAAAGCCGAGCTCGACGATGAAGCCAAGCGGTTTTTGTTCCCCCAAAACGAACGCTTAAAGGGCTGAACGCCTCGGGGCGGTGTAGAGGGCGAGGCGCCTCTTGCTCGCTCTTATTGGATGCTCTCACCGTGGAGTGATTAAGATGATGCCTTCATCACGCGCTGAATTTCCCATCGATTGTCCGAGCCAATTGTCCGACTTCATTGACCCCAAAGGGGTGGCGTTGTTGATGTGGGACATGCAAAAAGGCTTGGCTGGCAAAGCCAGCAATGCCCAGCAAGTCCAGGCCAATGCCACTCGACTCTTGGCAGCGGCTGAGCCCTTGGGGATCCCGGTGTTTTGGAGTCAACATCTCTTGCCCAGTCTCGAGCACACGACGGGTCCTTTTTTGCTCTTTCTCATGAAAAAGCAACAAGTCTCGCACCCCCGTCTTTTAAAAGAAACGATGAAAGCCGGGGGCGAGGATACGGAGTTTTTGCACGGTTTGAGTCCTGCGCCTCACCACATCGTCATCCCCAAAAGTCAGCCCTCCTTGTTCATTGACACGCCCTTTGATTTGCGCCTCAAAACCCTGGGGATCAAAACCTTGGTCATCGCAGGTGTAGCCACCGATATTGGCGTGGAGTTCAATTGCCGCCACGCGGCGGCATTGGGCTACTACACGGTGGTGGCTGAGGATGCCTGTGGCTCCTACACGCAGGCCGCGCACGACAGGAGCATTGAGTTCTTGCGCTCTTGGACAACGCCTGTGGTGAGTACCGATGAGATTGTCAGAACTTGGGCGCGCTAAAGGGTGAGCGCTCAAGCTGAGAAAGCTGCCCCCCCACTTCACGCTAGAGCTGCCCGAGCGAAGCTTCGATTTGGTAGAGCACATAAAAGACCAGTCCAAACGAGCTCAAGTACAGCACCACCACCAACCAAGTGGGGCAGTCGGCGGGGGGTGGTGTTGAGCTTACGGGTGCTGGTGTTGCCGCTGAAGTTGCCGCTGAAATTGTCGCTGAAGTTGCTGTTGTCGTGAATTTGTCTATCTCGCGCTTCATAGGGTGCTCCCGTTGATGGCCAAGGATGGCAAGTGTTGGAGAGCGTCACTTCGCTCGCCTCAGGTGAGTGTTTCATCTCTTCTCGTCATGCTCTTGACTCTTCATGGCCAACTGGCGTTGTTTGTTTCTGACGCTCAAGATGCAATCGAGTTTGAAGTCCAAGTTGGTGACCTTTTCACACACAAGGGCGTTGAGCTTATAAAGCGCCTCACACGCATAGCGCGCGTTGTTTTGGGTCTGAACGGTGCAAGGGTTGGTGAGGGATGCATGGCAGCCAATTGCAGCGGCAAGAAGAGCCAGAATCAAGCCCCATTGGAAGATGTGTTTCATGGCCCACTCCTTCTCTAGAAGTCAGGCAAGCAGGAAGTCTGCTCCCTAGAGAACCAGTGTGTGCCGCCAAGGGCCAGGGGGGATTGACGCACATCAAGCGGCTTGGATCTGTTGCCCAAACGCAAATGCTTCAAAAAACCAGAGGGATTGAAAGCCCTTGGGCTCAAGCGGTGGGGGGAGAACTGGGCGGCTCACGCCCGTCAAAAAAGTCGAAGGCGCTCACGCTGTGATGCAAAGCCGTGGCATCCTGCGCTTTTTTTCAAGACACGGCCCCACCCCCCAAGGGGGCGTGTCGTGTCGTTTCTTACCGTTTCTTGTCGTTTCTTGACTTGTCTTGTCTGGAGGACGGCGTGCCTCTGAACAAGGCCTCTTTAGCGCAAGGACGCGTTGATTTTGGCCAGCATCGCGCTGCCGGGCGACAAGTCCGCTTCTCTGAGCGAGTTCAAGGGCTGGTGGGTGGTGTTTTGTGCAGCATGCAAATCAAGGGCGTGCGGGTCGAGGTACAAAAGACCCGTCACAACCTCCCCCTTTTCATGGTGGGCATTCATGTAATTCAAAGCGGCATACCGGTCGGTGGGATCGTAATCTTCGTCGAGTTTACGCAGTCTTAAAAAGCGGCCATCGTGCTGCTCGACTTCCACGACTTCACCGCTGGCGTAAGAGGCCGTGATCTCCGAGCGCTGGGGCATGAAATCAATGCGGCTCACCGCCTCGTTGTGCTCTCTCACGTAGTCGTAACTCTTGGTGCTGCCTTCGTGGTTGTTAAAGGCAATGCAAGGGCTGATCACGTCAATGAAGGCCGCACCGCCGTGGCCAATGGCACCCTTGATCAAGGGCACGAGTTGCGCCTTGTCGCCGGAGAAACCCCGTGCCACATAGGTGGCGCCCAATTGAAGCGCCAAGCCCACCAGGTCAATCGGCGCGTCACTGTTGATGACGCCTTTTTTGCTCTTGGAGCCCCGGTCTGCGGTGGCGGAGAACTGCCCCTTGGTGAGGCCATAAACGCCATTGTTCTCGACAATGTAGGCCATTCTCACACCACGGCGCATGGCGTTGGCGAATTGCCCAAGGCCAATGGAGGCGGAGTCGCCGTCGCCCGAGACGCCCAAGTACAGCAACTCTCGGTTGGCCAAGTTCGCCCCCGTGAGCACCGAGGGCATTCTGCCGTGCACGGTGTTAAAGCCGTGGGAGGCGCCCAGGAAGTAATCGGGGGTCTTGGAGCTGCAACCAATGCCCGAGAGCTTGGCCACGCGGTGGGGTTCGATGTCGAGCTCCCAGCACGCTTGGATGATGGCGGCAGAAATGGAGTCGTGACCACAACCCGCACACAGGGTCGAGACGCGGCCTTCGTAGTCACGCCGGGTGTAGCCCACCTTGTTTTGCGCAAGGGTAGGATGGTGAAGGACGGGCTTGGTAATGAAGGTCATACAGACTCCTTTTCACGTTTTGCGGCGTTGCGGGTTTTGAGTTGGGTGATTTGGCTGCGAATGGCGTGAGAGATAAAGCGCGCAGTGATGGGGGTGCCATCGTAGTGCAAGACCTTGGACAAGTCTGAGCCGTCAATTTCGAGCTCTGTCGTGATCAAGGTGTGCATTTGCGCGTCTCGGTTTTGCTCAACCACGAACACCTTGTCGTGTGCGTGGATGAATTGGGCCACCGAATCGGGGAAGGGAAAGGCCCTCAAGCGCAGGGCATCCAAATGAATCCCCTCGCTTTTTAAGGCGTCCAAGGATTCTTCCATGGCCGGTGTGGTCGAGCCAAAGTAGATCACACCGAAAGGTGTTTTCTCGGCCGCGGGGGTGACAATCGGTTGGGGCACGATGGTGGCAGCGGTCTTGAACTTTTTCATCAAGCGCTCCATGTTGTAGATGTAGTCCACGCCTTTTTCCGAATAGCGCGCATACGGGTCTCGGGTGGTGCCGCGGGTGAAGTAACTGCCCTTGGTGGGGTGGGTGCCTGGCAGTGTGCGCCAAGGAATGCCGTCGCCGTCCACATCCTTGTAGCGACCAAAGTCTTTGCCAGCCGTGAGCTCCTCGGCAGTCATCACCTTACCGCGGTCGTAGAACTGGCTGTCGTCCCACTCAAACGGTTTGCACAAACGCTGGTTCATGCCGATGTCCAAATCGGTCATCAAAAACACGGGCGTTTGGAGTCGGTCGGCCAAATTGAGCGCCGCCGCCGCGTGCTCAAAGCACTCGTGCGGGTCTTGGGGAAAGAGCATCACGTGTTTGGTGTCGCCGTGCGAGGCGTAGCCACAAGCGAGCAAATCCGACTGCTGCGTGCGAGTGGGCATGCCTGTCGAAGGCCCGCCGCGCTGCACATTGATGATGGTCACTGGGATTTCCGCAAAATACGCCAATCCGATGAATTCGGTCATCAAGGAGATGCCTGGGCCCGAGGTGGCGGTGAAGGCGCGAGCGCCGTTCCAGCCCGCGCCCACCACCATGCCGATGGAGGCCAACTCGTCTTCGGCTTGCACAATGGCGTAGCGGTGTTGGTGGGTGATGGGGTCGATGCGAAACTTGTCGCAATAGCGCTGGAAGGCTTCGGCCACCGACGAGGAGGGGGTGATGGGGTACCACGCGGCCACGGTCGCACCGCCATACACGCAGCCCAAAGCCGCTGCGCTGTTGCCGTCGGTGAAGATCTTGTCGCCCACATTGTCAGCGCGCTTGACTTGCAGTCCAATGGGGTAGCTCAGGTGGGCTTTGACGTAGTCGCGGCCCAAATTGAGCGCTTGCATGTTCGAGGTGAGGAGCTTTTCTTTGCCCTTGTATTGCTCGGCAAAGAGCTTTTCAAACACATCGACGTCGATGCCCAAGAGCACCGAGAGCGCACCAATGTAGATGATGTTCTTAAAGAGTTGGCGCTGGCGCGGCTCTTTGTAGTTGTTGTTGCTGATCTCGGTCAAGGGCACGCCAATGACGTTCAAATCGTCTCTGAACTCGGATGCGGGGATGGGGCGCGATGAGTCATAAAACAAATAACCGCCTTCACCCACTTCGGCCAGGTCTGCTCCCCAGGTTTGAGGGTTCATGGCCACCATCATGTCCACGCCGCCGCGGCGTGCCAAGTAGCCTTTTTCGCTCACGCGCACTTCGTACCAAGTGGGCAGGCCTTGAATGTTGGAGGGGAAAATGTTTCTGGGGCTGACAGGAACTCCCATGCGAAGGATGGCTTTGGCAAAGAGCTCGTTGGCTGACGCAGAGCCTGAGCCGTTGACGTTGGCAAACTTGATGACAAAGTCGTTGATGGCCTCGATTGTTTTCATGGTGGGACCTAAAGGCTAGAGGGGTTTGAGGTGGGGGGAGGTGAGGTTAAAGAGTCTTAGACCGTGGCGCCAGCTTGGGCCGTGTTCAGTAAGAACTTTTGCATGTCCCAAGCACCCGTTGGGCAGCGCTCGGCGCACAAACCACAGTGCAAGCACACGTCTTCGTCTTTGACCATGACGCGACCGGATTTGAGGTGGGTCGAGACGTAGAGGGCTTGATCCACATTGGTTGCCGGTGCTTTGAGGTGGTGGCGCAACTCTTCTTCTTCGGCGTTGGCCGTGATGCTCAAGCAGTCCATGGGACAGATGTCCACGCAGGCGTCGCACTCGATGCAAGTCTCGTGGGTGAAGACAGTTTGCACATCGCAGTTCAAACAACGGTGCGCCTCTTTGAAGGCCGTGGCCGCGTCAAAGCCGAGTTCGACCTCGATTTTGATGCTGGCAAGCACCTTCTCGGCCTTGGCCCATGGCACTTTGAAGCGGGTGTCGTTGGAGACATCGTTGTGGTAGCTCCACTCGTGGATGCCCATTTTTTGCGACATCAAATTGGTGAGGGGTGAGGGGCGAACATGGACGGGTTTGTGGTTCAAAAACAAGTCCATGGAGACGGCAGCCTCATGGCCGTGGGCGACGGCGGTGATGATGTTCTTGGGACCAAAGGCCGCATCGCCACCAAAAAAGACTTGGGGCAAGGTGGACTGGTGGGTGGTTTTGTTGAGCTCGGGCAGGCCCCATTGGTTGAATTGGATGCCCAAGTCTTGTTCAATCCAAGGGAATGCGTTTTCTTGACCCACGGCCAAGAGCACGGTGTCGCACTCAAAGTGCGCATCGGGCTCACCGGTGGGGACCAAGTTGCGTCGTCCTTTGTCGTCATAGACTGCTTTGACCACTTCAAAGGTCATGCCCACCAATTGACCGTTTTTGTGCTCAAAGGTCTTGGGCACGTGGTAGTTGATGAATGGGATGCCTTCGTGGATGGCGTCTTCTTTCTCCCAAGGCGACGCTTTCATTTCCTCGTAGCCACTGCGAACGATGACCTTGACATCGCTGCTGCCCAAACGCAGGGCTGAGCGACAGCAATCCATGGCGGTGTTGCCACCACCCAAGACAATCACTTTTTTGCCCACACTGGTCACGTGACCAAAGGAGACGGAGGCGAGCCAATCGATGCCGATGTGGATGTTGGCTTGGGCTTCTTTGCGACCCGGGATTTCCAAGTCACGCCCTCTGGGTGCGCCTGAGCCCACGAAGACGGCGTCATAGCCCTCGCTCAAGAGTTTTTTCATGGACTCGATGCGAACACCGGACTTGAAGGTCACGCCCATGTTGAGGATGTAGCCCGTCTCTTCGTCGATCACCGACTCGGGGAGGCGAAACTTTGGAATTTGCGTGCGAATAAAGCCGCCCGCCTTCTTCTCCCCATCAAAAATCGTCACTTGGTAGCCCAATGGGGCCAAGTCACGCGCCACGGTGAGTGAGGAGGGTCCTGCGCCAATGAGGGCCACTTTCTTGCCATTGGACGGGGCGATGGCGGGCATGCGCGCGCTCACGTCGTCTTTGAAGTCGGCTGCCACACGCTTTAAGCGGCAAATGGCAACGGGCTCTGGCGCCTCGCCATTGTTCTCCTCGACCCGAGAGCGACGGCAAGCGGGCTCACACGGGCGGTCACAGGTTCGGCCCAAAATGCCTGGAAAGACGTTCGAGGTCCAGTTGATCATGTAGGCATCACTGTATTGACCTTGGCCGATCAAGCGGATGTACTCAGGCACGGGTGTGTGCGCGGGGCAAGCCCACTGGCAGTCGACGACTTTGTGAAAGTAATCCGGATTTTTAGTATTGGTCTCTTCCAAAGGATTCTCCTAAAGGGCAATGGGCGTGAGAAAGCACAGCGCATTCAACATGTTGCGCTGCACGATCATGAAATGGGGGTGGGGGGGGAGGTCGGACATCATGGGGTGTTCCACCGAGGTGGAGGCACACAATAGACAGGGATCACACAAGAATGGGTTGATGTAACAGTGAACGCTTTTGTTGTAAGTTGGCTTGGGTGATCATGGGTCCGAATAACCAAGAAGTACTGAATCCTTGACCTTAATGCGAGTTGACAAGACTGTCAACCGTGTTAACTCGAGTTCAGTGTCAGTGGAGATGGCCACTGTTATCGCATTGCAACAATGAGGGTGTTGGAGGCCCTTTTTTTGATCAAAGTCCTCTGGCGCCTGCCCACGTGAGGATTGTACTTGTTTGCCATGAGGGGGCGTGGTGGTGAATTTGAGTGTTTAGGTGTTCAAAAATGGGGGTCTTTTGGGGGGAGTGTAATAAAACTGACTTCAATGTTTTTTAAAATGAAACCTAAATGACCTATTTTCTGTTGTCACGCATGCCTTCCTTTCTGTTGGCACCAGGCTTGGTCAGCAGGTGATTGAAGAACTTATTTTAAAAGTGGCCCACAGATGCAAAGCCCCGAGAGTCCAGATGTTTACGACCGCGCTACGCGCTGGCTGCACTGGGCCAGTGCCGTGCTCGTGGTGGGGATTTTTCTGCTCGGGTGGGGCGCGCATTGGGTGCCCCGTGGTGAGCCCAGGATGATGGTGAGGAGTGTGCACATCACCTTGGGGGCGGTGTTGACGCTCTTGTTGGTGGTGCGCATCGTGTGGCGCCGACGCCATGGCGTTCATCTCGAGTCCTCCACGAGCGCAATGGAGAGCCTCGCCGTGCGCCTCTTTCATGTTTTGCTCTATGTCGCCATGATCGTCATGGTCACCAGTGGCATCGTGGCGGTCTGGTTTCGGGGGGTGAACCTCTTTGATTGGATGACCATCCCCGCCTTTGATCCGAGCAACAAGCCCATGCGTCGCTTGCTGGTGGATATCCATGAGTTTGTTGCCTATGGGCTGATGGGGCTCACGGGCCTGCATGTGCTATTTGCGCTTTGGCATCAATACCGTTTGAAGGACGGCGTCATGCACCGCATGTGGCCGCCCCTGCACCAAGAGTGAGGTCGCTCCCCACGGCTTATTGCTGTGTGCACCAGCATGGGGCTCAGGTTTTGAGGTGCCATGTCGATCAAGAGCATGCACTTTGCGAGTCAGGGTGCGCTTGGGGTGCATCGACGCGGTGCAGTCGAAGCAGACGCGAAAGTGTTGTAAATTGGTTGATAAGGGTATAAACTGTATACACTGTTTTATTTTTTCGATAAAGTCCATTTTTGTACAGCCACTTTTGGGAGAATTGAAAATGAAATTCACATTTCACATTCGCTTAAAAACACGAGCCCATCAGCTCGTGGAGAGGGTCTTGGCTCGCTATCATGAGTTCAACTATGAAAGCCAAGTCAAGTACGCAGCCCAACTGGGGATGTATGCGTCGACTTATTTGCCCAACGACCAAAAGCCCAAAGTCAGCTTGAACCCCAGGCTTTACTGATATCGGGGTCTTGGGGCCCCTCTGAGAGAGATCACGAGATCCTTGGACGCGGATATCGCATCATTGTTGATTTTTCCGTGTCCTGGCTCGAGCAGCGCCCCAGATGATCTTGGCACTTTGGCGCCATGCCCATCGAGCAGGGGCAGGCCCGCTTGGCATAGGCCCCAGACCCCCTCTACCCTAGAGTTTTAACGCGTCACGTGGCATAAAAATTCGCTTGAAAGGCGTGTTTTTTAAACGGTTCAAGGGCTCAGTTTCAGAGCATGATGAGTTCATGTTCTTTCGATCCTCCTCCGCTGCCAAAAAGCTCCATGAGTTGGGCAATATGCCGCCGTCACTCAACAGTGAGGAAAAGCGTGTCTTTAGCCAACTCTTGGTGAGTGCCCAAGTGCAAGGGGCGCGCTGGTGCATTTTTGCGTTTGTGGAGTTGCTCCTCTTGATCGCCTTGGTGGCAGCGATCAGTTTCATGACCCCCTTGGTCAAAACCATCCCCTACATGGTCAAAGTCGACAACGACTCGGGGCAAGTGCTGGCCAAACCCGTGCAAGCGCAAGAGTTTGTGGTGTCGCCCAAGTTGATTGCCGCCGAGGGCCGCAACTTCGTGCGCAACCTCATGTCGATTGATCCCTTTTTGAGTCGGCGTGACTTGGCCCGGGCGTCGAGCCGGGTGGCGGGCAAGGCCCGCGCGGAGTTCAAGGAGTATTTGGCCACCGAGCGCCCGTTTGAGCGCATGGCCAAGACCCCAGGGCTGATTCGCACCACCGAGATCAGCAGCGCCGATGTCTCCCAAGACAACATCATCTTCATCTTTGCCCAAACGAGCGAGCGCATCTCCACGGGCCCAGCCCTCCTCACCAAGTGGCGCTTTACCCTGCACTATGTGATCGAGCCCTCGGTTGATGAAAAAGGCTTGCAAGACAATCCACTGGGTTTTGTGATCACGCATTTTGAGCGTCTTCAAGACAGTTTGCAATGAAGCGCCCTGACCCCTCTCATTGCTCGTCCCCTGGGTCTTGGCCTTGCTTTTTGTCTTGCACTTGCCCCTGCACACCTGCCTTGGCCGGTGCGCGGGCAAGCGGCATGTGGCCCAGAATGTTCGAGGCCACGATCGTGGCCGCTTGTTGGTCTGTTGGGCTTTGGGCTCCCCAGGCGTATGCCCAGCAAGAGCCCACCGTGGTGAGTGCGGACGCAAGACTGGTCACCTTTGACTACGACCCTGAGCGCACCTACTTGGTGCTCACCCGCCCCAAGGTGGTGACGCATGTGCAATTGGGACCCACCGAAACAGTGAGCACGGTGGTGGTGGGGGACACGGCCAATTTCAGTGTGGTCTTGAGCACCAATCGCCGCCACTTGTTGGTTCGGCCCAAATACGAAGGCCTCACCACCAGTGTCACCTTGATCACCAATGAGCGCGAATACCCCTTGATTCTGCGCTCCACCAAAGAAGGCTCGGGCAAATGGTATCAGCGCGTGTCGTGGACGACACCGGTCCTGGAGATGGAGGAGTTTGACGAGAATCGCTCGAGGGCTCCACTTGGGCTCGAGCGAAAGGCCTCGCTCACGGCAAGGCCCAAGCTCGGGCGCGGTCTTCGCCCTGAGAGCGGGTCATCCCCGTCTGTGCCCGACCCCTCGGCCAACTCGGAGTCCTCGGCGCAGGAGGTGCAGGGGGCGCAGGGGGCGCAGGAGGCGACCAGCGTGAACCGCATCCCCTTGGATTTGATCCGCACCAATTACACCATCGAAGGCAAAGCCGACTTCAAGCCTTGGAGTGTTTTTGATGATGGCAGCAAGACCTTCATTCGACTGCCCGATCAGTATCAAAATTTCCCGGCGGTGTTTGCCTGGTCCAACGATCAAACGCAGTTGGTCAATTACAGTGTCGAGCAGCACTACATCGTGGTGCAAGGCGTGCATGCTGGCTTGGTGCTCAAACTCGGTAAGGCCGAGGTCAAGATCACCAAAGAGAGTGAACACGCGTCGTCCTGGTTTGGAGCCCGGTGGTGAAGGGGGCGGAAGAACTCTTAAGACCGGTGGTCGATCAGCCCCAGGGCTTACCCCCGAAGAAATTGATCGTCTGGGGCTTCGTGCTGCTGATGGTCGTGATGGTGCTCTTGAGCTTGATCACCACCTCAAGCGAGCCGCCCCTCAAGACCTCGGATGAGTATGCGCGCGAGGTGGCCTCCAAGCTCAGTGGCAACGACAAAGATAACCTCAACAAGGGCAACACCTGGGTCGATGAGGCCTACAGCTCGAGCGGCTTGGCCGCGCAAATCGCACAAGGCTTGGTCAACCCGATGACGGCGGGTGCACCTGCCAATGCGGCAACGGTCTCGACTCCTTTTGCTCCTGCTCCTGGTTCTGCTCCTTATCCCTCTCCTTCAGCAGCCATGGGGTTGAACAGCACCGCGAGCACGCCCCTGGCTTCCCTCTCCAAGCCAGCACTGCTCTCCACCCCTGCGCTCTCCACCCCAGCTCTTTCCAATCCAGCTCTTTCCATTGCCGCGCCCACTGGGCCTATGCCGGCGCTGTCGCCAGACCCTTTTTCAATGGCAGTGGCACCCCCTTTGCCGAGCCTGCCCACTGTGTCCTCGACGGCAGGGGGTGGGGGCGGGACGTCGGCCAAGCGGTGGGCAACGGATGGAGCGGCCAAAAGCAGTGTCGATGTGGCCCAAGAGGTGCAGGCCATCAACTCCCCAATGATGGTGGCCGATTTCGATGACACGAGCCAAGGGGTGAGTTCAGCAAAGACTGCGGCTCTCCATCTTGATCGCTCTTACAGCCATGCCAGCTCCGTTCTTGGCGCCGCTGCCAGCCCCAACCCGGCCACCAGGCGCCAAGAGGCGCGCTTGGGCCGACTCGACGCCCCACTCGCTCAGAACCAAGCACTGGGTGCGTCGTCCGCCCTTTTGGAGCGAGCCAGTGACAGATCGCCCAATATGTGGGCAACTGGGGCAACAGGGGCAACAGGGGCAACAGGGGTCAGTGCGTCTGCCCTGGTCATGGATGCAGGCTTTGAAGAGGCCTCGCGCCAAGCGCACAGCGCTGACGAGGACAACAAACCCCGTTTCTCCACACTGCGTTCGAGCGATGGCCTTTTTTTAAAGGAGTTCAAGGCCGACCAGCCTGAGCGCTTGGGCTTGCGTTCAAGCGCCTTGGAGAGTGCGTATTCGGTTTTGGAGGGCAGTGTGATTCCTGCTGTTTTGGGCCGCGATGTGAACTCGGACTTGCCTGGCGTCATCACGGCCACCGTCACCCAAACGGTCTACGACTCCTTGCACTCCCAACAACCCTTGATTTGCAAGGGCGCCAAACTCATCGGTCGCTACAGCAACGAGATCAGGGGCGGGCAGTCCCGGCTTTTGTTCGCTTTTGGTCGTTTGATCTTAAGAGACGGGCGAGCCTTCAATTTGCCGGGCTTTGATGGCTCCGATGAGATGGGGGCGGGCGGTGCGCGTGCCGATGTGGACAACCATTTCTTCAAACTCTACGGTGCCTCCTTGGCCATTGGTGTGCTCACCGATCGGGTGAGCCAACAAAACCTCTCCACCCAAGGGTTTTACACCCAACCGAGCGCCACAGGTCAAATCTTGGTGCAAACGACCAAGGAGATTTTGCAGCGCAACCGAGATGTGGCGCCCACACTGAGTGTGGCCAATGGCACTCGCATCAACGTGGAGGTCCGGCGCGACTTGGTCTTCCCAGAAAAAGGACTGCCGTTATGCGGCTGAACCGCGCTCAAGGGGCCGCAGCCCAAAGCTCGCTCGTGCTCGGCAGGTGGGCTTTGCTTGGGGCGTGCTGGCTCTGGGGGGCTTTGCCGTTGATGGCCCCTGGGCGAGACATGGCCCGATCTGGCCTGGCAGACTGGTTGGAGGCTTTCCATTTCAATTACACCATCTCGGGCCTGGGAGTGAACAAACCCAGCCAGGTGTTTGACGACGGGGTGAGCACGTGGATTCAGTGGACCGCTCTGAGCATGAGCCCGTTGATCTTGGCCAAGGGCGAGAGAGAGCCCCTCACTTTCAAGCGCGAAGGGGACTATGTGCGCTTGAGCGGCGTTCATGAACAACTCGCCTTGCATGTAGGGGATGAGGCCTACCTCATCACCCACAGGATGCTTGAGAGCGCAGAGTCCACGCTCAATGCGCGCGGTCTCGATGTGCACCACCCCGAGCCTTGGCTGCCCGGGCCCGGCCCCAAGCCCAAGCCCAAGAGCGCCATGCCACCCCTGGAGAAGACGACTGCAGCTTCCCTGTCTTGGTCATCCGCCCAGCCAGACTCCGCTTGGCGCGAGCACTCCTACGCCATCCCGGTCTCGGGCGACACCGTGCGCTTTGAAGGCCAAGACGAGGGTGCCGTTCATTACCGCTATGGCATTGATTTTTTGCCACACCAAGGCCAGTTGCAAGCCGCTGCGGCCAAGCGCGTGAGCGCATTTTTGAAGACCTTGCCCCAAGAGGTTCGGCCCGAGTTGCTGTGCGCGCCGACTGGGGTGGGCTTGGGGCTGTCGCCTGGACCTAGGCCCGAGCCGAGCAAACGAAGCACCCTCACCGTGCCGATGAAGCCGATGAAAGCGATGAAGCCCCTCACCCCAAGCCTTTTGGAGGGGGCGGATCAGGCCGACGTGACCCACCTGTCGGGGGAGACCGAGGACGCCGATTCGCCCGCGCTCACGTCGGCGGCGCATGCCCGAGAGCAGCGCTTAACGGCACAACGCAGGCATTACCTGTTGGACTTGTTCACCAAGGCTGGGTTGAGCGCGAGGAGCGACCTGCGCCCAGGGGCCTGTCTTGACACCTGGGTGATGGAGTGGCGCGAGCCCTCAGCCGCCAAGCTCACGGCGCGCTTGCCCGAGGCGGCTGAGTCTCGATCGGCCAAACACGGCCCTGCCCAGCAAGACCTTGGCCATCGCAGTGCACCCTTACAGGTCATGCTCAGCGACTTGACCCTGCTCAAAACCCTGCAGCGCTGGGGCGAGGGGGCGGGCTGGCGCGTGGTGAGCACGGACGCGCCCGTGGTGCCCATCGTCAAAGAAGCGAGTGTGGCGCAGCGCGATTTTTTGGACAGTGCCCAGTCCTTGATTCAACTGGCCATTGAGGCCGGATTTGCCGTGCGTGCTACACCCCTCGAGGGCCAGGTCTTGCTGCTCACCAAAGGAGACCGTGTTGATTAAGTCTTGTCAACGGCGCGGGTGTTGGCCATCCATGGGGGCGGCTTTGTGGGTGGCTTTTTTGGTGGCTTTGTGGGGACTTCTTTGCGGGGTCCACCTGAGTTTCTCTCAAACCCGTGCCCCAAGCCCGCCACCAGCGCTCTTGTCCTTGGCCAACAATCCATTTGCCGATCATCCTTTTACAGATCATCCTTTTACAGATAATCCCTTTGCCGGCCATGCCTTGTCAAGCGCGAGCCGTGCCATAGCGGCCTCAGGGCCCTGGGCTGGGAGCGCTCGCAGAGATGGGACTGCTGCGCCAACGCTAGAACCTCAGCGCCTGCCAGCCCCCAGTCCGAGCGAGCTTGCACCGCGCAGTGCGTTCAAGACACCCGCCCACGTTCAGGAGACGCGAGCCCGCGCTCAGGCGGGCGCGCTCCAAGCAACGCGACCTGTCAGTGATTTAGTTGGTGTTGGTGATATTGGTGCTGTTGGTGCTGAGGCTGCAGTCAATAGCCTTGAGCACCACGTTTTGGTGGAGCACCGCATCCACCAAGGTGACTTGCTCCATCTGGCTTTGGAGACGCTGGCGACCTCGGTGGGGTGGACCTTTCTTTGGTACCCCGGGGTGAGTTGGCGCGCGATTGCCAACATCGATTTGACCCCCTATGGCGACCCCACGCAAGCGGTCATAGCGCTGGTCAAGGTCATGCGCCAAGAGGGCAAAGCCATTCAATTGCGGCTGTCCGCGAGCAACCGGGTGATGGAAGTGCTCTCCACGGAGGTGAGCCATGATTAGCAAATGGGGGTTGAGTGTGTTGGGCGTGTTGAGTTTAATGCTGGGCGCTTGCGTTGAGCTCAGTGGTGAGCAGCAAGTGGCTTCGCGCACCGAGCAAGCCCAAGACTGGATGAAGCGCTTGAGCGAGAAGGCAGCGAGTGCTGACTTGATACAAAACGACGCCCCCCGGGTGACGGGTGAGGAGGTCAAGTTGCGAGTGGCCGCACTCCCCCAGGCCTTGCTCGCGCGCATGAGCTACCACACCGAGGGGAATCAAAGTTTTTTGCAAGTGCTCGACAGCCTCTCGACGTTGCTGAGCATGCCCTTGAGTGCCAATGACCTGGGTGTCACCCCCCTCTTGGCCAGCAGCGCGCTCAGCGCCTCTTCAAGCCCCACGGCGCGAGCCTTGACGGGGCTGCCCACAGGCGTGCAGGTGGCTTCAAGCCCAGGGCTTGGGTGGGAGGCATTGGCGAGCACGCCAATCACCCTGAACTACCAAGGCACGGTCAAAGGGTTGTTGGACGAATTGGCGCGAAAGATCAATGGCGCTTGGCGCTTTAATGCCCTCACCCAAGGTGTGGAGTTCTTTTGTTATGACACCCGCGTGTTGTCGCTCTCGCTGCCGCCCGGGGTCAAGCGCATCAGTGCCGCCATCTCCCTCAGTGGGGTCTCGGGCGGCGCCGCAGCATCGGGGGCGCTCTCGTCGTCAGCGGGGAATGTGGCGGTGTCACAAAGCCTGAGCGTCAACCCCTGGGCCTCCATCATGCAAGGCATTCAAAGCCTGCTCAGTGAAGGCGCCAGTGGTGCGCCCTCAACAGGTGGCGCCAACGCCGCCGTCGCGCTTTCGGGCGCAGCCACCGCAGCAGCCAGTGGTGTGAGCGGCACTAGCGGCACTAGCGGCACAAGCGGCGCAGGCGGCGCAGGCGGCATGGCCTTAAACGCTGCCTCATCCAACGGTCTGGCCATTGCCAACCCCGAGCTTGGCCTCATCACCGTCACCGCCAGGCCCGCCCACTTGGCACGCATTGCGCATTACATCGATGCCATCAACGAGCGGTTTGCCCACAATGTGCTCATTGATGTGAAGATCTTCAGTGTGTCGCTGGACGCACAAAACTCCTTGGGACTGGGATTGAATGTGCTCTACAAGCCCCTCACCGCTTTGGGCGCGAGTGTGAGCACGCCCACGGCCTTGCAAGCGGGCACGGACACACCCGGCATTATCACCTTGGCGCCTGCGAGTGCGAGCTCGCGCTGGAGTGGCTCGAGCGTGGTGGCCCAAGCCCTGAGTCAATTTGGCAAAGTCGCCCTGCAAAAACAAGGCCAGGTCTTGGCCGTCAATGGTCAACCCTCTCCCATCCAAGTGGCCAATGAAATCACCTATGTGACCTCGAGCACCACGACGAGCGCGGCCAATGTGGGCACCTCGGTCACCCAAAACACCGGCACCGTGGTGGTGGGATTCACGGCCAATTTCTTGCCTTTGATTTTGGGGGACCACCGCATTTTGCTGTCTTACCAAATGCAGATCTCCGCCTTGGCCAGTCCCCTGACCCCCAACGCACAAGGCATTCAAACCCCCAACATTGCCTCACAGTCCTTGCAGCAACAAGCGTTTTTGAACGACGGGCAAGCCATTGTGCTCTTTGGCTTTGATGAGCAAAGCAGTGGCTCGAGCAAGGCCGTGGAGTGGGCGGGTGCGTCCAGCGCCAGCACCCAAGCGCGACAAATGGTGGTGATCGTGGTGCAAGTCAATGCGGGGTTCAAACATGCTTGATGCCAAGCTCAATGATTCCAATGAGCGCCCAACCCGTTGGGCTAGCAATGCCCGGCCATGGCGCAGACCCTACCCGCTCATGGGGCCTGGCGTGTCCTTCGCTCAGGTCATCGAGCGCGCGCGAACGCTTTGGGTGGCGCTTGCTGGCAGCGTCTTCTTATGCACCCCAAGCGGTGCGCAGAACTTTGAGGATCAAAAAGCCGTCATGCAAGCACAAATCGAGTTGCTGCACAAAGAAGCGGAGCTCCAAGCGGCTTGGCGTCAAGTCCGCGGCGAACAGACTTGGAGCCTGCCGCACATTGTCAGCATCTCCAGTTTACAAGGACACTTCACGGCCCGCTTGGATTGGGGCCAGGGTCGGCAGAGCACCTGCGCTGTGGGCGACAAGCTGCAAGAGGACTTGAGCGTTGAGGACATCGGCCCTGAGCACGTGCGGGTGGTTTGGCAGCATGGTCGCTTGCGACGCGTCACGTCGCTGAGTTTTGGGGGTGGCCCACTTGCCAATGGGCTGGCCACAGGCGCCATCTCTGGCCCAGGGCCCCAAGCAGGATCTGTTGGGGCACTTGCAGCCGCTCCCCAAGCGGCTCCAGGGTTTTCCGGATGGGCGATCGACACTCAGCCGGGATTGAATTTTTCTCCACTGCCCTGGCCCATGCTGGGCGCACTGCCGAGTGTGAAATTGCCTGCGCTGAAGTTTCCCACCAACCCAGACCATTCAGAGCGCGCAGCCGCGAAGACCGATGCCGCCTTGGCCGCTGGCAAGGTCAACCCCAACCCCAACCCCAACCCCAAGCAGACCTGGAATGCCGGCTCGAGCGCGACCAGCCCCGCGAGCCCAGCGCCAACCCTGGCGAAGGACTGAGCATGGTGCTCACGCTCAATGGGTTTGATTTGGCGCTGGGCATGTCATGGCAATGGATGCAAAGCGCCTCTGGCCTCCAAGCCGAGCTCAAACGCCAGGCCCCATTGAGCACCTCAAGCACATTGGTCTTCAAGCACCATGGCGAAGTCTGGCTGGCAAGCCACCCGCCAGTGCAGACCCGTGTGCATGCGGGGGCTTTGATCTTGGGTCTGCTTCATCCCGATGGGGTGGTGAGTGTGCACCTGGGCGCTGGCGTGGTTTGGATGTGCGCACTCCAAGGGGGGTTGCCCGTGGTGGGCTTTGACGCGTTGGTGGCGCAAGAAAGCGAATCAACCACCCGTCAACGCTGGCTTGAGAGTTTGGGCCCGCGCCCGTCCATTCGCCTGAGTCTAGGCAAGCACTCGTCCCAACAGGTTCCCGCTGATCATGCGCAGGAGCTGGAACTCGACAGTCTGGAGGGTTGGCTGCAAAGACTCAGCGAGAGGCGCAGACAAGATAAAAGCGTGGCCAAACAATTGCAGTCCTTTGTTCTGCGCAAAAAACGCCTGCCAAGCGCCCTCACTGCCCGCGCCAAGTTCCAGCGTGGCCTCCTGTGGGTGCTCACCTTGGGTGCGGTGTGCTTGCTGGCCGTTTGGGCACAGGAGCGCTGGGCGCTTTTCACGCAGGCCCAGACTTGGCGCGAAGCCGCCCAGTTGCGAGAGCAAAGCAAGAAGCGGCAAGAAGCGCTCGAGCTCGAAAAATCAAGGGCCTTTGAGGCCTGGCACGAGAGCTTGCTCGCCCAACGTGCGGCCCTTGTGGCGGGTCCCCCACCGATGGCGCTGTGGTGGGCCTTTGAGCAACTGCGCCACGCGCTACCCTTGAGTTCGAATGGCTACCAAAGCCGTCTGGTCTCGTGCACCCTGAGCGGGTGTGAGGTGTCATGGCAGGCCAAGGGCCCGTGGGTGCGAACCCAAGACCAGTTGAAGTTGCCCTTTGTGCGGTTGCCCTTGCGTGCAGATCGTCAGCCGAGCTCCTTCATGGCGCTCAATTTACCCACCCAAGCAGGGCAGGTGAGGGCAGACGCGGTTGGCGTGGAGGCGGGGATGCTGTTCTTGACGGGTGACTTGGCTCACCGCTTCACAGCGCTCGTCATTGAGGACCCACACGCCGTTTATGCACAGCGGCCAAGCGAGCCTGCTTTGCCCACCACCACCAACAACAAAACCACCACCCACCCTGCTCAACATGAAAACCTCCTGGCCTATCGAGGCGCTTGGCGAGTGGACTTCACGGCCAAGACCCATTTGCTCGATGCCGCGGCGTTTGCGCAGCAGCTCGATCGCTCACCCCTGGTCTTGACCTCGATTCAATACACCCCGGCCCAGTCCATCGAGATGCGGGGTGAGTACTTGTTTGTTCAACCTTAAAGGAGTTCATCCATGACCGCATTGCCCCCGATTGTTGCGCCCCAAGCCTGCCCCTTGTCCATCACCATGAGCCCGGACTCGAGAGACCTTGAAGACCCTTTTGATGAGCCCCAGGGCCGGGCCCAAGTGGGGTCGACCGATCCCCAAGTGCGGTGGCTCAGGCCTGAGCGTTTGCTGCCAGCCTTCGATCTCACTGACAACCCTAGGCCCAATCAAGCGTTCACACAAGCGTTCAATCAAGAGTCCTATCAAGAGTCCTACCAAGAGACCTTTCAAGAGTCCAATCAAGAGTCCAATCCCACCCTTGCATCCTTGTCTCAACCGAGCTTACCAGCAGGCTCGCCATCCCAAGACCGCGAACCCGCTTTGCAGTGGGGCGACAATCCTCAGACACGTGCGTGTTTCATCATCAGCGAGGTCAAGGATGTGCCCCACGGGGAGTACCTCTCGATGCAGGGGCAAGGGCTGGCGAGTGTTTTTAAAGAGCATTTCGCGGTGATCAAAACCTTGGAGCACGCCGCCACGGTGCTCGTGGATGAAGTGCAATGGGGCTCGCATGCGCAGTTTGAGCTGCGCCGCCGACTCCTCGCACTCGGCTTGGTGGACCTGAGGGTGAGCGTGGCAAGCCAAGAGATCATCAAAAGCGTGCACAACGCCCATGAGGGTGGGGAGGCTTTGCAAGAGACCCAGGTGGAGACCAAGGCCTGGGCCATCATCAACTCGGCCATCGCCAAGCACGCCAGCGACATCCACATGGAGACGCGCGGGGCCTTTGCCCAGGTCTATTTCCGCATCTTTGGCGAACGCCAAGAGCAGCCCAGTGTCTCTGCCAAAAGCGCCATGGAGATGTGCAATGTGCTCTATGGCGTGCACGCCGATGCCGACAACAAAGGCATCACCTGGGATGAAAAAACCGTCAAAGACGCCGTGATCGAGCACCGCACCGTTGAGGGCAAGCACGTCCAGTTAAGACTCTCGAGTGCACCGATCCACCCCTCGGGGAATTTTCATGTGGTCATTCGTTTGCTGGTGATGGACACCCAGACCCTGCGCCCGATCGAGTCCATGGGCTACACACCGGCGCAAGTCGCGGCCATCGAGGACATGCTCATCGCCGCCCATGGGGCGGTCTTGCTGGTGGGGCCCACCAACAGCGGTAAATCGACCTCGCTGCAGTCCTTGATTGCGCGCATCATTGAGCACCGCGGTCGACACATCAAAGTGATCACGGTGGAAAAGCCCGTGGAGTACTTGATCCATGGGGCTTGCCAAATGGGGGTGCCTGAGGCCAGGCGGGACTTGATGAATCGTCAAAACGGCTCGATCTTTACCACCTTTGTGGCGGCCACCTTGCGCCAAGACCCCGATGTGGTGATGGTGGGGGAGGTCAACGACGTGGACAGTGCTGACAACATCAAACAGTTGGTGCTCTCGGGGCGCAAAACCTTGAGCACCTTGCATGTCTCAGAGGCCATGAGTGTGTTCACCCGGCTCAGAGAGTTGGGGGTGCCCTCATCGGTGCTTTTGATGAAGGGCTTCATCTCGGGTGTGGTGTTTCAGCGCTTGGTGCCGCTCTTGTGCCCCCATTGTTCGGTGCCGGTGATGAGTGCATTCCATCGTGGCGAAGTGCGCTTAGGCACCATGGAGCGCTTGAGGGCTTGTGCGGATTTGACGCTGGAGCCCGTGCGGGTGCGCGGAGCGGGGTGTGAGGCTTGTGACCATTTGTCCATTGTGGGGAGAACGGTGTGTGCTGAGGTGTTGGTGCCGGATGATATTTTTTTGGAGCACTTGGCCAACGATCGGATGAGACAGGCGCGTGCGCACTGGAGACGTCAATCGCGCTGCGCCATCGAAGGTCTGGGCTGCACGGCCCTCTCGCATGCGATTGCCAAAATGCGTTTGGGGCTCATTGATCCCCGAGACATTGAGCGCTGGATGGGCCCACTCTTGCTGGAGGAGGCGGTGGAGGACACGCTGGTTGAGCCGAGCTCTCCCCACGGTGTTCGGGACTTGGGCGCCAGAGTGTGCGAGGAGGGCCGAGCGCCAACGCTGCCGGTGGCTTTGAATGGGTCACCCCCAAAGCCATCCAAGAAGTCAACCCTGCTCTCGACCACGAGGCCGTCAAGCAGTCAAGCCAGCAGGCCTTCTAGTCGGCAAGCCCAACGGCCATCCAAGAACGTGTCGGCCCCCACCGCTACCCCGCCAGCGTGAGGTGGTGTGTGGCAACTCGGCGCTTGAGTCTGCCTCTCGGGGTGGGGCCATGGTGCACCCGTGCATTCTCCTCTTGGGGGCTTTGGTCGCGTGAGCGCTTGGAGTGGTACTTGGCCATGGCCAGACTCACGCGCGATGGGGTGCCGGTCTTTGATGCCGTGCAAACCCTGGCGCGGGAGT
>CAIMTJ010000078.1 GCA_903844385.1 uncultured Burkholderiales bacterium | reverse complement strand
TTTTTGGCTGTCACTGGAAACAGTGAAGTTTATCCGGTAACACTGGGTGGAAAAATCGTCGCAGCAGTGACTTACTTCTTAGGATTAATCCTCTTTGGTGTTTTGATCAATATTGTCGGCAAATCGATCATGAAAAACTTTTTCATCGACCCTGATGCTGGGAAACAAATCTCTAAAGAGGAAATCATCAACTTGATGATTCAACTCAATTGGATATCACACCAGGAAAAAATCGTTTTTCTAGAGCTTCCTCAAGAAGAGATCAATCTGAGGATGCGGATTTTGTGTCAGCTTTAACATAAGTCTAGCTCGATACTCGCCAACGCTCGAGCTCAAGGTTGGCCTGTTCCAGGCGTTCATCTGAACTGATCAAGCAAACCCTATGATGCACTTGTTGTCGGTTGGCGTATGATGGTCTTTCAGGATCACTAGCCGGTTTTGCTGCTGGTCCTCCACCAATGGACCTAAAGCAATGAATACAAAACGCATGCTTCTTTCAACAATTGCTTCTGGACTTACAGCATCAGCATTGGCACAATCCCTCTCCATGCCCAACACTTCTGCCAAGCCCAAAGGACCCCTTGTCTGGTTGGATCTTGACCAAGCCGAGCTCGATGCAGCTTACGACCAAAGCGTCTATGCGCCCAATTTACAACTGATTCAACGTCAATACTCGAGCAACAGCGATTTAACTAGACGTCGACTTGGCAATCCACAGCGTTTTGCTTATGGACCAAGTGCCATTGAAAAACTTGATGTTTTCCAATGCAAAAAAACCAACGCCCCCATCAATATTTTCATCCACGGCGGTGCATGGCGTTCTGGTCAGGCCAAGGACTATGCCTACCATGCAGATATCTTCGTCAAGGCGGGCGCCCACTGCGTGATTCCAGACTTTATCAACGTATTGGAAGCCAACGGGGACTTAATGCCGATGGCTGAGCAAGTGAGGCGTGCCATTGCCTGGGTCTACAACAATGCCACGAGTTTCAATGGCGATCCGAGCAAAATTTACCTCTCAAGCCACTCATCGGGTGCGCATTTGGCCGCTGTCGCACTCACCACCGACTGGGAAAAGCAACACGGCCTGCCCATGAACGTCCTCAAAGGCGGCTTACTTTGCAGCGGCATGTATGACCTCAAGCCCGTCAGGCTCTCGGCGCGCAGTGCTTATGTGAAATTCACAGATGAAATGGAACAGGCATTGAGCTCACAGCGGCACTTGGCGTTGTTAAATGCCCCCATCATTGTGGCCCATGGATCCCTTGAAACGCCCGAGTTCATCAGGCAAAACAGAGAATTCGCTCAGGCTGTGAAAGATTTGGGCAAGAGCGTTGAGTTTGTTGTGGGACAAGGGTATAACCACTTTGAGATGCCACAAACTCTGGCCAATCCCTATGGTATTTTGGGTGAACTGGTTTTAAAACAAATGGGCCTGTCCTAGCCAGCCCTCCAACACCCTCCATTGCATTGACTTGTTTGGGCTGCAGTTAGCCACCGCCCCCCCCGAAGTCATTCATAGCTCGACAGCCTTACTCAACCTGACCCAAGGCTCATGGCAAGTCAAAGGCCAAGGCGCCCGTCAGGATTCATTCCCCGCACACCATCTCTGACGAGCAGCATGGCTTGGCCCACCTCTGAGATGGACCGTTCTGAGTGGGCGGCGCAAAGCCCATTGGTGAATCAGTTACAGTACATCTCCATGAACGACCGCTTGAATCAGAAAATCAATCCCGCACTCTTGAGCGTACAACTTCTGGGAAAATGGAGTCGCATCTCACAAGTTCATCTAGGCATGGGGGCGTCTTGTCAGTGCGCAGGAGAAATACCCGGCATTGCAGTGAGTGATTTGGAGCTCAACATCATGGAGTACTTGCATGGAAAATACCAGCATGATGCTCAATTCACCCATTGGTTAAGTCTTTTCCCCAGCGAGCCAAGTGTCATGAAGTCAAGCCTCACGGCCCTTTTGAAGGCCATGGCCACCCAGACTCCGGCACGAGCCCTGGCCTTGAGAGTCTTGCAAGACTTGCAGCGCACACTGGAGTCCCTACAACAAGCCCATCTCGGCTGAGAATACACAATTCTTCAAAGCGACTCTTACGTTAAAACCAACAATAATTCAATAGCACAATTCCCCTAGGAAACGGAAGTGCGCACAGCGATACTCCTTCAAGATTAAATTTTTGACTGACCAGGATAACTTTTTGTGAAACACGCCTTGCACACCCGAATTGCCGCTGACATTGGCGGCACCTTTACCGACGTCGCCGCCTTTGATGAAAAGAGCTCACGCCTGCTTCTAGGCAAAACCCTCTCCACACCGCAAAAGTTGGTCGATGGCATCTCCCAAGGGGTACAAAAGGCCCAAACTGCATTTGCCGACTCATCACTTTTCTTGCACGGCTCCACGGTGGCCATCAACACCATGCTGGAGCGAACCGGCGCACGCACAGCTCTCTTGATCACACAGGGCTTTAAAGACATCTATGAAATTGGGCGCATCAACCGCCCTGATGCCTACAACTTATTTTTCCACAAACACGTGCCCCTCATTGAGCGTGCCCTGCGCTTTGAGGTGCCCGAACGCATCACCGCTGAAGGTGACATTCACTTGCCGCTCGACGAAGCTGCAGTGCACGCTTTGTGCGATCAAATGATCCAAGAAAAGGTTCAAGCAGTGGCCATCTTGCTGCTGCACTGCTACCGCAACCCCAACCACGAGCAGCGCGTTAAAGCGATCGTGCGTGAACGCATGCCACACTGTTTTGTGAGCGCTTCTCACGAACTCTCTCAGGAGTACCGTGAATTTGAACGCTGCTCAACCGTGGTAGCCAATGCCTACATTGGCCCCAAAGTCAGCGACTACGTGGCCGAGATCAGTGAGCACATCGAACACGATGGCTTCAAGGGCTCCTTTTTGATCGTTCAGTCCACTGGCGGCCTCTACGAGTCCGCCCAGGCCCAGCAAGAATGCATCCGCATGCTTGAATCAGGGCCCGCTGCTGGGGTGGTGGGCGCACAAGCACTTTGCCGCGAACTTGGTCTTCAAAACGCGGTGGCCTTTGACATGGGGGGCACCACCGCCAAAGCCGGCGTTATTTACCACGGTGAGGTCTTGACCACCAGCGCGGCACTTGTCGGGGGTTACAACCAAGCTTTGCCGGTTCAAATTCCCATGGTGGACGTCTTTGAAGTGGGCACCGGCGGCGGCAGCATTGCCAAGGTGGATGTCTCCGGCGCTCTCAAAGTGGGTCCACAAAGCGCTGGAGCTCAACCTGGTCCTGCTTGCTACGGAAATGGTGGAGATCTTCCCACGGTGACCGATGCCAACTTGGTCTTGGGGCGGATTGCAGCCGATCGGTTTTTGGGTGGCGAGATGCACTTGGACATGAAAGCGGCCGAAGCGGCTATTCTCAAACACGTCGGACACCCCTTGGGAATGACTGCAAAACAAGCGGCCAATGGCATTTTGCGCATCGCCACCACCACCATGTCTTACGCCGTCAAAGGGGTCTCGACTGAACGAGGACTCGATGCGGCGTCATTCCCCTTGATCGCTTATGGTGGCGCGGGGCCTTTGCACGCCTGTGCCATCGCCCGCGAAATCGGCATGGGCCAAGTCATCATCCCCAAAGGGCCTGGTCACTTTTGTGCATTTGGCATGCTGCACTCGGATTTGCGCTATGACTTTGTCAGAACTTGGTTCAACAAACTGGCCGACGTCTCTTTCACCGAGCTCAAAGGGGTCTACAAAGATTTGGTGGCTCAAGGCAAGCAAGCGTTGGCCGCGAGCCGCATCAAGGCCACCCAAGTGAGCGTGGCGTACGCGGCCGATATGCGCTATGTCGGACAAGAACACCCCGTCACCGTGGACCTCACCGACAGCGCCATTCAAAAAGGCGACCGCCACGCCATCAAAGCGCTCTTTGACGCTGTGCACCAACGTCGCTACGGCACCTGTGCGCCCAAGGAAGCGGCTGAAATTGTGAGTCTGAGAGCCACCGTGAGTGGGGTGATGAAAAAACCCCCACTCGAAACCATTGAGCGCGGATCGAGCAAACCGGTCAAATCCGCACAAACCGGCGCGAGATCGGTGTATTTTGCTGAGCTCAATAAGTCGGTCATGACCCCCACTTACCAACGCGACGCCTTGCGCGCGGGCAACCGACTGGTCGGTCCAGCACTGGTCGAAGAGTATGCGTCGATCACGGTGGTGCTGCCTGGAGACCACCTGCGCGTGGACGAGTACGGCAATTTGGTGATCGATATCGAGAGGAATTTCTGATGAAAACCACTAAAAAAATCCAGACCCAAAAAACCACTCCACGTCGTCAGACGACCCCCTTGAGCAAGTCCAGCCCCGCCCAACGCTCCTTGACCAGCAGCACAACTCGCAAGGTGAGTTTGGCAAAGAACTCAAAAAAAGCGTTAAAAGGCGACGCTGTTCTCACCGAAATTGTGCGCAACGGCGTTCTTGCTGTCACCGAGGAGATGAAGATCAACCTCATGCGCACCGCCTACAACATGATCATTTATGAGGCGCTCGATTTCACCGTGGGCCTGTACACCGCCACAGGCGAGACGGTCTCCATTGGGCTGGGGCTGCCCAGCTTCATTCGGGGCATGTCCAACACCATCAAAGCCAAAATCAACCATTTTGGCAGCAACGTGGGTCCAGGCGATATTTTGGTCACCAACGATGCATACATCACCGGCTCACACCTGCATCACTTCACCTTCAGCATCCCGATCTTTTTTGAAGGCGAGTTGTGCGGCTGGTCTTGCTGCATGGCTCACTGGCCCGATGTGGGAGGTGTGCTGGGCGGGGTGACCACTGATATCTATTCCGAGGGCATACAAATCCCTATTTTGAAATACCAAACAGCAGGCGTCGTCAACCAAGACTTGATCGACATCATCTTCAACAACGTTCGAATTCCCGAACGGGCCATGGGAGACCTCAGAGCCCAAATCATTGCGGTGACCACAGGGGAAAAACGCTTTTTAGAATTGCTCCAACGCTACGGCCGACAAAACGTCTTGACCTCCATTGACCGCATCATGGACATCTCGGAAGCCAAGGCTCGTGCACAAACCCGCTCCATCCCTGATGGCACCTACGAAGCCGAGTCCTTCATGGACGACGATGGCGTGGAGATCGGCAAACGCATCCCCATCAAAGTGCGCGTCATCAAAAAAGGGGACCACATGACCATTGATCTGAGCGGTGTGAGCCCTCAAGTCAGGGGCTTTTACAACTCCGGACCGAGCACTGGCATCTCCTGCGCGCAAGTGGCCTACAAATGCCTCACCTCCGCTCTTGACTACCCCATCAACGAGGGGAGTTTTCGTTCTTTGGAAACCATTGTTCCCGAAGGAACGGTGGTGAGTGCGGTCAAACCTGCGGCCATGCGGTGGTGGATGACCTATCCCATGACGGTGATCGACACCGTCTTCAAAGCCATGCACCAAGCCATGCCCGACCAAGTGATCGCGGGTCATCACGCCGACCTGGGCTTGGGCATGATCAACGGCATATCGCCCAAAGATGGCCGCTTCTTTTTGGGCAGTGTCGGACCCTCGGGCGGCGGCTGGGGTGCTAAAAGCAGTGAGGACGGCATGTCTGCCACAGTTTGCATGAATGACGGTGACACCCACAACAACCCCATTGAACAAATGGAAGCCAAATATCCCTTGCTCTTTGTCAAGCACGGCCTCAGACAAGACTCTGGCGGCGCGGGGCGTTATCGAGGCGGTCTAGGTACCGAGCAAGTCGTCATGGCGCGCTCGAGCTTGAACTTCAACGCCCAAGTTGACCGCATGCACTGCCAGCCCTGGGGACTCGCGGGCGGTCAAAGCGGCTTGGGCAACCAAGTCACGATTAGGCTCGGCGGTGTTGTACAAGACCAATTCCCCAATGCCAAGGTGTTGATGAAAAGACTCAACGCCGGTGACACGTTCACCTTGCTCACGGGCGGAGGAGGCGGTTTTGGCCCTCCTGAGCAACGCTCACCCCAACAAGTGGCACACGATGTACGCCAAGGCTACATCAGCGCCATCGCCGCCCAGGACACCTACCAAGTGATTTTGTCAAACACGGGAGAGGTTGATACAGCGCGCACCCAGGCCTTGCGCGCTCAGATGAAGGCCAATGCAAGATGACTGCCAAGGTGTTGTTGATCCCAAGCCTGAAGCTTTTTTGGCTTGAGGTGAAGACAGCAGTCTATCCGCAGTTGCACGCCAGGCTTTCCCCAGGTTTCCAGGTGTTGGGACTGCTGTTGGGTCTATGGATCATTGCCACAGGCTCGCACGCCTTAGCGCAAGCGTGGCCGAGCAAACCCATTCACTTGGTGGTGCCCTTTGCAGCGGGGGGAACTGTGGACGCTGTGGCCAGAGCATTGGGGCAAAAACTCGGGGATAACCTCAAACAAGTCGTGCTCGTGGACAATAAACCCGGGGCTGGGGCGAACATTGGGGCAGATTTTGTCGCCAAGTCAGCACCTGACGGCTACAACTTGCTGCTCACCACACAAGGCTTGGCCATCTCGCCCAATTTGTATAAAAAAATGTCCTTTGATGTGCAAAAGGATTTGGTCGCGGTCTCTCAGTTGATGACGAGTTACCTGGTACTGGCGGTCCACCCGTCTTTGGGTGTGAACACCTTTGGAGAGTTCTTGGCGCTGGCTCGCGCCAAACCAGGCGCTTTAAATTTTGGCTCCACTGGAGAAGGAGCCGCCCCACACCTCATCATGGAGCTGTTGATGTCCAGCGCCAACATCAAGCTCACTCACATCCCTTACAAAGGCGATGCACCCATGAATCAGGCCTTGCTCGCGGGCGAAATTAGCGCGGTGTTCTCACCGCTTTCTGGCGTGAACCCAGCGGCCAAAGCGGGCCAAGTCAAAATGCTGGTGATGAGTGCGGCCAAACGCTCCCCCGCCATTCCCAATATCCCCACCATGCTTGAGAGTGGTCCGGGTGGGTTTGACTACAACGGGTGGCTTGGACTTTTTGCTGCGGGCCCCACCCCCACGCCTTTGCTCAAAACCATCCAAGGCGAGTTTGCCAAAGTGATGAGCTCGCCTGAGATCAAGGAAAAATTACCCAATTGGGGCTATGAGGCGATGGTCACCACACCCGAGGCATTTGCCCAGCGCTTTCAAGAAGACCTCAAAGCTTACAGCAAGACCATCAAGGACGCGCACATTTCTTTACAAGATCAATAGGTTTTGATCTCGGCAGATTTTTGGATGCGCTTAAAACTGATGGTATGAGAGGCGTACATGATTTCAACAAAGTACAAAATACAAGCCGACACCAGTGACAAAAAGCTGCCAATGAAAGTCATGGGCACCCAGTTGGAGACGTGAAGTTTGCCTGGCACAATGCTCACAGAGAAGAAAAGCTCAATCACGGTCAAGGCAATGAGGACGGCACACAAGACCAAAAAAGCGGTGGCGATGTTGATGATGCGCTTGCGGTACTCCAATGCTTCGAGCTCACTGTAAAAGCGCTCAATCTTCATCAAAGCGTGTGCGTCGGGATGGGGCAAATCTTCGATCATGTTTTCAATTCGACGAGCACGATCGATCACGCGACCCAGTCGGTTGCCCAAGGCATTCAAAATACCTGCCACCCCAGTGAGCAAAAACACCGGGGCCGTGGCCAAGTGGATCGCCTCAGAAATGATCGTCATATCCATGGCGCTGTTCCTTTGATGTATCTCCATATACAGAGGATTTTAAGCCCTTCAACGCGAAGACTCTTCGCCTTTGGGACTTGAGCTCAAAAGTCCTAGACCCCCACTTAGGCTAAACACCAGTTAACGTTGCTTCTTTTGAGTTTAACAATAGGACTTCGCATTGGACTCTCACCGCACCCGATCCATGGTTCGCGCATCAGCACCCATTCAGTATCCCTTCCTTTAAAGGTTTCCCCATGACGAATGACACGCCGTTTCATCCACCCGAGAGTCTTCCCATCGAGCGTCTTTTCCATTGGAGTCGTCTGAAATGCTACTCTCGCGTGCTGGCCTTGCTGTTATTGGCGATCACTGCACCCAGGCTCGCTCTGGCTCAAAACACAGTCGCCAGTTTTCCCAACAAACCCCTCAAAATCATCGTCCCCTATTCGCCCGGTGGCTTTGCCGACTCGGGAGCGCGGGCCATCAGTGAAGCCCTGGGCACGCGTTTGGGTCAAAGCATCGTGATTGAGAATAAACCCGGTGCCTCTGGCGTGATTGGCACCTTGGCAGTCTCCACCGCCGCGCCCGATGGCTACACCTTGCTGCTGGGCTTTGATGGCACCTTGATCACTTACCCCATGATGGTCTCCAAACCGCCTTTCAATGTGCTCAAGGATCTCGCCGCGGTCACCAAGATCGGTGACTCGGCCATGGTCTTGGCTGCTCACCCGGGCTTTGAAGCCAAGACGATTGCTCAACTCATTGACCTATCCAAACAAAAAGACGCGCATTTTCC
>CAIMTJ010000077.1 GCA_903844385.1 uncultured Burkholderiales bacterium | reverse complement strand
GATCCACCACCACCACCATGCTCTCCTTGCCCTCCATATTTCTGTCTCGCTTCCAGCTCCTTTTTTGAAATGAATTCTTAAGCATTCACGCAGACTTCACCTTGCTCATTTTTTGCACTATTTTGGTGAAAATTGATGGTTTTTCTCATTAGAATTCGAATCGAGATGTACTAAAGTACAAATTGACTTCAATTTTTCAATTCACGCACCAAAATCAATAAAAAAGGACTGGTATGAATTCAAACACGCACTCGATTGACGCGCTTTTTATCATGCTGGGCGCTATTTTGGTGCTTGCCATGCACGCGGGATTTGCCTTTTTAGAGCTCGGTACGGTGAGGGAAAAAAACCAAGTCAATGCCTTGGTGAAGATTTTGCTGGATTTTGCCGTCTCCACCATCGCGTATTTCTTCATCGGGTATTCTGTGGCCTATGGGCTGGACTTTTGGCAATCGGCTTCGGTTTTGAATTTAGAAAACGGCTACGAATTGGTGAAGTTCTTTTTCTTGCTGACCTTCGCCGCGGCCATTCCAGCGATCGTATCGGGCGGTATCGCTGAGAGAGCGCGCTTTAACCCACAACTCATCGCCACCTTCATGTTGGTGGGATTTGTTTATCCCTTTTTTGAAGGAATTGCATGGAACCAGCACTATGGGTTTCAGGCCTACTTGAAAACCCATTTCGGCCAAGAATTTCATGACTTTGCAGGCTCTATAGTGGTGCATGCGGTGGGCGGCTGGATAGCGCTGCCGGCCGTTTACTTCCTGGGCGCAAGGTTGGGGCGCTACGGCAAAGACGGCAGAGTAACGGCACATCCGCCATCGAATATTCCTTTCTTGGCCTTGGGTGCGTGGATTTTAAGTGTGGGCTGGTTTGGATTCAACGTGATGAGTGCGCAAAGCATCGACAAAATCTCAGGACTCGTGGCCATGAACTCCCTCATGGCCATGGTGGGAGGCATTTTGGTGTCTTGGTTGATGGGCAAAAATGATCCGGGATTTGTTCACAACGGCCCCTTGGCTGGTTTGGTGGCGGTTTGCGCGGGATCGGATGTCATGCACCCCTTGGGCGCCTTGGTGGTGGGCGGTGTGGCAGCCGCCTTGTTTGTGTACCTCTTCACCTTGGAGCAAAACCGCTGGAAGATTGATGACGTCTTGGGGGTCTGGCCGCTGCACGGCGTGTGTGGGCTTTGGGGAGGACTTGCTGCGGGTATTTTTGGCCAAACGAGTTGGGGGGGCCTGGGTGGAGTCTCCATGGCCTCCCAATGTTTGGGCTCCTTTCTGGGAGTCGCCATTGCCTTGATCGGCGGGGGTGTGGTCTACGGCGTGCTCAAGCTCGTTTGTGGGGGCCTTAAACTCACCGAGGAAGAAGAGCAGCAAGGTGCCGATTTGTCCATTCACCACATCTCGGCCACGCCCGGCAAAGAGAGTCCTTGGGGTTAAGAGGGGGCAAGAGGGGGCAAGAGGGGGCAAGGGTTGCAGAGGGGCCTGAAGTGAGTGTGGCGCTCATGGGATAATGAATCCTCTCGCAGTCAAACCAAAGGCTTGGCGTTTTTGGGTTTGAGTTTTTCTGAGCCACTTACTTCATTTCACACCATGACCGATAACTTTGCCCCCAAAAACGCTTCCATTCCGGTGTATGAGACGCTGCTGGTGACCCCTCAAGACGGTGATGTCCTCTTGGTCACCCTCAATAGACCCGAAGTCGCCAACGCCTTGAACACCCGAATGGGGCAAGAATTGGAAGACCTTTGGGGGCGCCTCACGTTGGATGCCCAAGGAGTGCGTTGTGTGGTGCTCACCGGTGCAGGGGATAAGGCGTTTTGTGGCGGCGGTGACCTCAAAGAGCGCCACGGCATGAGCACCGAGCAGTGGACTCGCCAGCATGAGATATTTGAGCGCCAGTATTGGGCACTGCTGGACATGCCCATCCCAACCATTGTGGCTCTCAATGGGCATGCTTACGCGGGTGGGTTAGAGATGGCACTCACGTGTGACTTCATGTACGCCAGCTCCAAAGCGCGATTGGCCTTGACTGAAGTCACCCTCGGAATCATGCCAGGCGCTGGTGGCACTCAGCTTCTACCCAGGGCTGTGGGCGAGCGCCGCGCCAAAGAGATCTTGATGACGGGTCGGCCTTTCACCGCACAAGACGCCTTGAATTGGGGCCTGGTCAATGCGGTCTTTGAGCCCTCAGAGGTGTTGGCGCAAGCACTAGAGACGGCAAAAATCATTGCCCGCAATGCACCTTTGTCCATCAAGCAACTCAAAAAATCAATTCGCTATGGCGGTCAAATGGAGCTCAAAACGGCTTTTCGTTTTGAAGTTGAGTCCTACAACCATTTGATCAATACGCAAGACCGTGTCGAAGGCATTGCCGCCTTCAACGAAAAAAGACCCGCCAAGTTCAACGCTCGCTGATCGAATTCGTCTCATTTTTGGCTCAAACCTGACAGCGTTGCTCGACTGCTCTTGGGTTTGCGGCTCCCTGTTTGAGGCGAGCAGTTCCTTGCTCTCGGTTGATACAGCTCAAGGTCTGCCTGGGTTCACGTGCACATAATTCAGGCGTCAACCTCAGAGCGTTTTGACGCGGTTGGCCGCCCTCAGACACCCCTCTAAAACGACCAACCCATGCCCAACAAAGAAATTGATTTACAAATTTCAGGAATGACCTGCGCCATGTGCGCAAAAGCGGTCGAAAAAGCACTTTGCAGCGTCCCCGGCGTGCAAACTGCGGTCGTCAATTTGGCCACTGAACGCGCTCATGTGAACTTCAGTGGGAAGGTGAGCTCTCAGACCTTGAGCTCTGCAGTAGAAAAGGCTGGCTATCAAGCGTCTTTCATGCTGGAAGGTCAAGAACAAGTTTTAAATGAGATGCCCAAAAGTTGGCCCATCGTGTTGGGCTTTGGGTTGACGCTGCCGCTCATGGCTCCCATGGTGTTGCACTGGCTTGGCTGGCCCATGATGATGCCACCTGTGTGGCAATTCTTACTCGCCAGCCCAGTCCAATTTCTCTTGGGTGCGAGGTTTTATGCAGGCGCTTGGCGATCGATTCGTTCCCGGTCACCCAATATGGACTTGTTGGTGGCGATCGGCACGAGCGCTGCGTATGGCTTGTCCCTGTACCTTTGGCTCGTGGAGGAAACGAGCGCTGCTTCCTTGATGGGCAGACCCTTGTATTTTGAGTCCTCGGCCACGGTGATCACCTTGGTGATGCTGGGCAAATGGCTCGAAGCCCGGGCCAAGAGAAAAACCACCCAAGCCATTCAAGCGCTCAATGCCCTGAGACCCACACGGGTGAATGTCATTCGAGACGCTCAAGTGCAAGAGGTGGACATTGCACAAGTGCGGGTGGGAGACCACATGCTGGTTCGCGCTGCAGAGCGTTTTGCTGCCGATGGCATTATTTTGCAAGGCAGCACCCACACCGACGAGTCCATGCTGACTGGCGAGAGCGAGCCTCTCTACAAGAGCAAAGGTGACACGGTCTTTGGTGGATCGGTCAATTTAGAAGGGCTCTTGACGGTTGAGGTCACGCAAACAGGCCGCTCAACGCTGTTGTCACGCATCATCGACTTGGTCGAATCGGCGCAAGCAGGCAAGGCGCCCGTGCAAAAACTGGTCGATCAAGTCAGCGCTATTTTTGTGCCAACGGTCTTGGTCGTGTCTGTTCTCACCCTCGTGACCTGGATGATCTTGACCCACAATTGGGAGACCTCCATCATCAATGCGGTGTCGGTTTTGGTGATTGCCTGTCCCTGTGCTTTGGGCTTGGCCACACCAACAGCCATCATGGTGGGCACAGGATTGGCTGCCCAACAAGGCATTTTGATCAAGGACGCCCAAGCGCTGGAAGTGGCCCACGCCATCACCTTGGTGGCGTTTGATAAAACGGGCACGCTCACGGTGGGTCACCCTTCTTTGATGGATGTCAAGGTGCTGTCTGACTTGTATTCAAAGCACCAAGTCCTTGAAACGTCTGCCCAGTTGCAACTCGCCAGCACCCACCCCTTGGCATTGAGTGTTGTGAAGTCCTGGAGGGCGTATGTTGAGCAAATCAAGTCGCCCCTCTTGAGCAGCTTGCCACTGCCCAACAATTTCAAAGAAATACCCGGTCGAGGCGTGAGCGCAGATCTCGCAGGAACGCATTATGCACTGGGCAGCACCCAGTGGATGCTCGAACTCGGCGCCCATGAAGACACCTTGCTCGGTGCTTCAAAGGATGACTTACGCCAAGGCAGAACATGCTCATGGCTTGCCAAGATAGAAGACCCACACACCCCCCAATTGATGGCGTTGCTGGTCTTTGGGGACGCCATGAAAGCATCGGCTCACGAAGCGATTGAGTCGCTCAAGGCCTTGGGTATCCGCACGTGGATGCTCAGTGGTGACAATGAAGTGAGCGCAGCATGGGTTGCTGAGCAATTGAACCTGGACGGCTTCAATGCCAAGGTGATGCCACAAGACAAGGCGAAACTCATCAGTGCGATGAAAGGTCCTGGGCAGGTGGTGGCCATGGTGGGGGATGGGATCAATGATGCACCCGCATTGGCTGCCGCCGACATTGGTTTTGCCATGTCAACGGGTACCGATGTGGCCATGCAAACGGCTGGAATCACCCTCATGCGAGGAGACCCAAGGCTCATTGCGCAAACGATTGATTTGTCCAGAAGAACCTACAGCACCATCAAGCGCGGGCTTTTTTGGGCGTTTGCCTACAATGTTTTGGGCATACCCTTGGCGGCGGCTGGCATGCTCGACCCGATGTTTGCCGCGACTGCCATGGCCTTGAGCAGTGTGAGCGTGGTGCTCAACGCCTTGTGGCTCAGGCGCTAGATGGGGTCTTTGAATCGAAGCACCCACCAAGGGTGAGGCGAACACCCAAGAAAAAGACCCCGCTCCTTGTCAATGCGATTCGTGCAGCACCATCGATTGTGAATCCTTGACCACCAAATGAACGGGTATCGATGAGCGCACGCTTTGGGTCACCGTGCAAAACCCTTCAAATTGTTCAAGAATTCGAGACAACTGGGATGAATCAACCGCCTGGGGATGGATCTCGATCTCGACTTCAAGGGACAATACTCTGAGTTTTGCTGATGCATTTCGTCCCACTTGAGCCTGAACACGGCACTGGAGAAAAGTTGCTTCGAGTTTGAATTTCCTGAATGCAAACAGCAAGGACGCACTCAAACAGTTGCCCACAGCCGAACTCAGCAGTTGTACTGGTGAGGGACCGAGCCCAGAGCCTAAGGGCTCAGGCTCATCCGTGAGCCATGTGGGTAAATCGGGGCTGAAAGTGTTCTCAAACTGGTAGTCTTTGAGATGGGTTAAGGTCACGACAACGGGTGCGTTCATTGGGATTGTTTCTCATGAGGTCAAGCGCCTCGAGCTCTACGTTGATAAAAGCGAAGGGTTTGATTCAATTGTGACGGCTTTGATGGAGGGCCAACATGACTCAAATCAATGAATGCGCCATGTTGAAAACACTGAGCCGTGCACTGCGTGCCCTGCACCAGGGTCGGGGGGATAGGCTCAAGCGATAGGAGAGGCTAGGCTAGGCTAGGCTAGGCTAGG
>CAIMTJ010000076.1 GCA_903844385.1 uncultured Burkholderiales bacterium | reverse complement strand
GATTGAGCTTTTCACGAATAGCACGAAGCTCTTTTGCGCTGACCACAACGGCTGGCTTTAACTCGACCTCGGTTGTGCGAAGCGTCTTCTTGCCTTTACGTGCGGCGGCCAAGGCATCAAAGCCTTCAGTGATCTCAGCAAATAAATTACGACTAGTCATTTTCTGTCCTTTAGTTCTTGTTTTAAGAGTGTTTTTAATACTGCTTTTTCTCTCGGTGATAAGTCGTCCAACTCATCCTTGTCGTCAAGCGTAAAAAGCCAAAACTGTCTCTTAGGCTCCCACCAGTAATAGATGATCCTAAGACCACCTCGCTTGCCTTTACCGCGAGTGGCATCGCCGTGGCGAACCTTTCTCAGACCGCCCGTGCCAGTGATCACATCTCCAGCTTCTGGATCTTTGAGCATCGCGTTTTGTAGCCCACGGAAAGCCTCATCCGTTAGGTAAGCAGACCTGTTTCTCTCAAAAGCGGGCAGTTCAACGAATAATGCTTTCATGAAGAAAGTATACGCAACTTGCGTTTATTGTCAATAGGGTTAATTTGAGTGGTTCATGAAGTGCTGTGCCGCTAATTCAAGAGGGTGATCAAAAGACCCCCTACATAGGATTTCAAAGCCTTTTACTACCAGCATCGCTCCTCCATGGTAAGCCCAAGAGGGCTGCATAAAGTCTCTACTTTTAAAGCCTCTGCAAAAGGGGGGATTACCCAATGCTATTCAATAGGAGAATTTCAAAACAAATTAGCCAAATTATCAACACCAAATCCAAATAAAAGTGTTCAATTTTTCTGTTGTGAGGGTGTAAATAAATCTGTGTAAATCGACTGCGGTTAATGGTGTGCGATAAAACTATCCCCAAATTCAATTTCAAATCTATTCATCGCAACTCTCCAATTTTGAATCGGCATGGCCCACTTCTTAGATGCCTGTGAACTTGAATCTCCAGAGCTGTAGGGATGGATTTTCCCCCGAATACTTTTTAATAAATCTTATAAGGCAATTTTTTAATTACTGGCTCATGAAGTCCTGTGAAATTGTATTCAGATGAGATCATTTGAGCTAGAAAACCAAATTCCATTTCCACTTATTAAGTTTAAACAAGTTTACGAGCAACGGATAGATGAAGACCTGAAGCGTTCATGACGGCAAGAAGCGTCTTAACGGTGGGGTTGCCACGTGGGCCAAGCGCACGATAAAGGCTTTCTCGGGGTATACCAGCTCGCTCAGCAACAGCTTTCATGCCTTGCGCTTCAGCAATGTGTCTTAAGGCTAAAAGAAGCGCTGTTTGTCCACCCGCTTGACCCACTTCCTCCAAAGCAGTGGCAAGATACTCGTTTGCAAAGTCCGGGTCTTCTTTGAGCATCTCAATGACCGCTTCGTCATGGGTACGGTTAGGCTTGCTTGCTTTCATTTGATATTCCTTCTTTGTTGCCATCTTCCCAAAATAAATGTGCCTGTTTGATATCAGACTGTTGCTTACGCTTATCGCCACCAGTTAAAAGAAGTATCAACTGTTTACCGGCTTGTGCGTAATAAACCCTATAGCCGGGGCCCCAATCTAATCGAGCTTCCCATACACCACCACCTACTGACTTGATGTCATCGAAATTTCCGCCAGCCATGCGGCCGATACGAACCACTACAAGTGCACGAGCCTTGCGATCCGAGAGCGATGCGAGCCATTTCGAATAATGGTCATCACCATCAGCCGTCAAATAAACTTGAATATCAAACATATTGTCTGTGAACTATACGTTACAGATATAAAAGGTCAAGTCGATCTAAATTCTTTTACTACGCGGTCAGTATTCCCAAAATCACATGCCCTCCCCTTATGCTAGATTCACTTCAATACAAAGCTCTGGCTAAGCCGAGAACCATTTGCATACTGGGTGCGCATTTACTCAACAAAAATCCAGACATTCCCTTGATGGAATATTCCGTGGAGGTTATATTGGCCCAATGAATTGGGAAGTTGAATACACCGATGAGTTTGAACAATGGTGGTCTGGGTTGACTGAGGAGGAGCAGGTAAGCTTGGCTGCATCCGTCCAGCTCCTAGAGCTCAATGTCTCAAAGCACAGCCACATGCGTGAGTTCAGAATCCAACACCAAGGTAAACCATACCGAACTCTGTATGCGTTTGATCCAATGCGTAATGCCATCTTGCTCATAGGTGGCGACAAGACGGGTGATGACCGCTGGTATGACGTGAATGTTCCAATTGGTGACCGTTTGTATGACGAGCACTTGGAAGAACTCCGAAAGGAAGGAAAGATAGATGGCTAAGAAATTCTCTGATCTGCGTGCCAAGATGACTCCAGAGGCACAAAAGCGTGCGAACGCAATGGCGCAAACATTGCTGGCTGAGATGCCTTTAAACGAATTGCGTCAGGCTCGTGGCTTGTCTCAAAAGATGCTGGCCGAAGTGCTGCACGTTCAGCAGCCCTCAATTGCAAAGATTGAAAAGCGAACCGACATGTATCTGTCCACACTACGCAGCCACATTGAAGCTATGGGTGGTGAGTTGGATGTTGTTGCGCGCTTTCCTGACGGAACGGTCAAGATCAGTAACTTCTCTGATCTGGGTAAAGCAGCGTCTCCTTAAATGAGCGCGATCCAACACAACGAATGGTTATTTGAGCAACTGAAGGATGCAGAGTTTGCAGCCGAGTACCTCAATGCTGCCACTGAAGACCATGATCCAAAGACCTATCTCACAGCTTTGAGAAAAGTTGTTGAATCCCGTGGCGGCATGGCCACTGTTGCACAAAAGACAGACCTTTCACGTGAGACGCTGTATCGCACGCTGTCTTCTCGTGGCAATCCCACTTCCGAACACTGAGCGCTTTGCTAAAAGCAACGGGCCGGTAATCCTCCCCTTTTGCGCAGTTTGCACAGGCACTAAAAGTAGAGACTTTATGCATCCATGGCTAGGTGCGGGTGGTGGGTTTGCAGCAGGCGGGGGCTGCGGTGTTGCTGATGAGTTTCATTTTGTCAGCCTATCTCAAATCGAGATATCTTAAGCACCTACGTGTTCGCCGAGTAGGAAGCACCAGGTGGGGTGTCATGGCAAAGGAATTTGGACTTTTGAGGGTGGCCTGGGGCCTGGCCAATTTGACGGGATGGTCGTCACTGGAAATGAATCTCAGTGTTTCTAGGGAGCCAGTTCAGTTGCCCCATTCAGTAATAAACTTCTGGGCGCTCTAGGAAGACGATTTACAATGAAGCGATGAACCACGCATTTAACCCACCCCCACATCCAAGCCTCACCACTTCTGGGCATCTCCACCCCAAAAGTCAGGCCGCCACGAAGAAACCCACCGCTGTGGACGCAAGCTCTCGGCTCAAGGAAGCCCAAAGCTTGCTTTTGGCCCCTTTTGGGCTCACCGAGCAGCACTTGACCCGTGCCCTGTCACACATCACCGAGCACAAAGTGGACGATGCAGATTTGTATTTTCAGACCACACGGTCTGAAGGCTGGAGTCTGGAGGAGGGCATTGTGAAGACGGGCTCCTTTAGCATTGACCAAGGTGTGGGTGTTCGCGCGGTCAGTGGTGAAAAAACTGCCTTTGCCTACTCGGACGACATCTCCTGGGCGTCCTTGTTGGATGCGGCCAAGACGGTGCGCTCCATCACCAACGCCATGAGTTCGGCCAAACAAAAGATCCCCAAGCGGCGTGTGCCCAACACGCGGGGACTTTATGGCGTGTCCGACCCCATTGCCAGCATGGACAGCACGGCCAAAGTCAAGTTGCTCGAGCGCGTGGAGGGACTGGCCCGAGCGCAGGATCCTCGTGTTGTACAGGTCATGGCCTCTTTGTCGATGGAGCACGATGTGGTGATGGTGGCCCGTGCCAATGGCACCTTGGCGGCCGATATCAGGCCTTTGGTGAGGTTGAGTTTGACGGTGATTGTGGAGCAAAAGGGACGACGTGAAACGGGTTCCAGTGGAGGAGGAGGGCGCTTTGGCTTGGCTTATTTCGATGATGCACTCTTGACCACTTATGCCCAAGAGGCGGTTCAAAGTGCCTTGATCAATTTGGACGCGAGGCCGGCGCCAGCAGGCGAAATGCCCGTGGTTTTGGGCCCCGGTTGGCCCGGAATTTTGTTGCATGAAGCGATCGGTCACGGACTAGAGGGCGACTTCAACCGCAAAGGCTCCAGTGCCTTTGCGGGTCGCATTGGCAAGCGAGTGGCGGCCAAGGGCGTCACGGTCTTGGACGATGGCACTTTGTCTGAGAGGCGTGGCTCTCTCAACGTCGATGATGAGGGCCATGTGAGCCAGCGAAATGTTTTGATCGAAGACGGCATTTTGCAGGGCTATATCCAAGACAGCATGAATGCGCGTTTGATGGGTGTCAAACCCACGGGCAACGGTCGGCGCGAGAGTTATGCGCATTTGCCCATGCCCAGAATGACCAACACCTACATGCTTGGGGGTGACAAAGACCCGGCAGAGATCATTGCAAGCCTCAAAAAAGGTATTTATGCCAGCAACTTTGGGGGCGGGCAGGTGGACATCACTTCGGGGAAGTTCGTGTTCTCAACCTCACAGGCTTGGTGGGTGGAAAACGGCAAGTTGCTCTACCCCGTCAAAGGGGCCACCTTGGTGGGCAATGGGCCTGATGCGCTCACGCGGGTGAGCTTGATCGGCTCCGACATGTCGCTCGACAGTGGTGTGGGCACTTGCGGCAAAGAGGGTCAAAGTGTGCCCGTGGGCGTGGGCCAGCCGACCCTTCGCATTGAGGGCTTGACGGTGGGTGGCACGGCCTAAGTTCTCACCGCCTTTCTTTTGTGGATTGGGCGCCTGAGGTCTTTGGGCTGGGTGTTGTTCTTAGGAGTCAGTTTTCATGTTTTTAAAAATTTGTGAT
>CAIMTJ010000075.1 GCA_903844385.1 uncultured Burkholderiales bacterium | reverse complement strand
TGAGTAACTGAGAACACCATGCACCGATTTCTTACTAAATCTGTCTTTTATTCCTGCAATACACTTGTGCAACGAGTTCGTTTGAGTCTTGTTTTTTCATGGTTGTTGTTGATTGTCTTTGCTTCTCATGCTCAAGGTTTAGACAAAATTGCGCTAGCGGGTTGGAGTAAACCCATCACTGAAATTACCAACTTGCTGGTTGAGCCAGAGAAGGGTTTTTTCAAGTCTCGAGGTGTTGAGCTTGCTTACTTGCCTGGGGCTGGTGGTGGAGATGCGATTCGTAATGTTTTATCGGGCCAAGCAGATGTCGGTTTTACCGATCCCGGATCTCTATTTGCTGCATTGGACAAGGGTGAAAAATTGAAGCTTGTGTATGACATCTACCCGCAAAATGTATTCAATGTGGTTTCCCTGAAATCGAGCAATATATTGACTCCCATGGACTTGAAGGGAAAGAAAATTGGAGTTTATTCCTTGTCAAGTGGAACCTTACAAAACTTACAACTTCTCTTACACATGGCTGGTTTAAAAGAATCTGATGTGACTATCGTGGTGACTGGAGTCTTGAATTTTGCACCCTTGATCCAAGGTCAGGTGGATGCAACAGCTGCAACGGACACAGGTTTGCTGGTTGGTCGTGAAAAAGGCTTGGGAGCAGTCAATGTCATGAATATCAAAAACTTTATCAATGTTTCAAGCGATGTATTTGTTGTAACTGAACACACGTTTCTTAAAAAGAAAGATGCCATCAGGAAGTTTTTGTTGGCTTACAAGGACTCGATGCAATGGATGATGCAATCTCCTCAAGAGGCCGCTCAGTTGGCAATTAAGTATGCATTGGATGGCCAAAATCCAACGATTAATTTGGATGTGATCCAACTGCGCAATAGCTCCAGTGTTTCCCCTTGGACCGATAAGAAAGGTTTGGGAAGCTTTGATCCTTTGGCATTTCAAAAAGCAGCCGATACCTATCAAAAGATGGGACTCATTCAGCACACGTTGGATGCATTCAAATTCACGAGTTTGGAATTGACCCCCAAACCATGAAAACTTACAGTCATCATCCTCTCAAAGGCAAGGTTGTTTGGATCTCAGGAGCTGGGCGCGGCATAGGTGCGAGTGCTGCTAAAGCTTTTGCTGAGCAAGGAGCGAATGTTGTCATTCAATATTTGAACGACCAAGAGTCGGCGAACCAAGTGGCGGCACATTGTCTGGGCTTGGGTGTAGACGCCATTGCATACAGAGCCGATGTTCGTGATCCAGAGCAAGTTCGCACCCTATTTCAACACGTATTGTATGAATTTGGCAAAGTTGATGTGGTGGTCAACAATTCACTCACTAATTTTGAATTCAACCCTGAGACTCGCAAACGGTTCGATCAAATGCCTTGGCTCGATTTTGAACAGCAGTTGACTGCAGCAATGGGCGCTTTATACAACACCACCCAAGCGGTCTTGCCACACTTTAAAAACAAAGGGCAGGGCAGCATCATCAACGTCGTGAGTAATTTGACTGACCGCCCAGTCGTTCCCTACCATGACTATGTGGCAGCCAAATCTGCCGTGATTGGTTTGAGTAAAACGTTGGCCTCGGAATTGGGAAGCTATGGCATCCGGGTCAACTGTGTTTCTCCTGGATTGGTTGATCCCACAGCATCAAGTGCCGCTACCAAAGAAGACGTCAAAGACCAACTCAAGTCACTGACACCTCTCAAGCGGATTGCCACTCCGAACGATATCACTGGGCCGCTCTTATTTTTAGCTTCCGACTGGAGTCAATTCATGACTGGGCAGGTTCTGACTGTTGACGGTGGCTTTGTGATGAGCAGTGGTGTTTGATGATGAGCTTTTACTTTTAAAAGTATCCCTTTGATCATGGGGTCGCTTTTATGCATTGGTAAGTGGCTCTCAAACCCAGTAAGTAACTGTCCTTGCCAAAACCACAGATTTGTCCAACCACGATGGATGAAAATACCGACGTGTGACGAAATGACTCGCGTGCATGAACGTTGGACATGTGAATTTCAACGACCGGACATTTCAAAATGGCCAATGCATCCCGAATGGCATAACTGTAGTGAGTCCAGGCACCTGCATTGATCATCACGCCATCGATGTGGGTGTCATGAGCTTGGTGAATCTTTTCGCAAAGGATGCCTTCAACGTTGGTTTGGAAGCATTCCAACTCGACCCCCAAGTCTTTGGCCAGGCTGTTTAATTCTTTCTCGATATCGCTCAAAGTCGCTTGCCCATAGTGATTGGGATCGCGTTTGCCAAACATGTTTAAGTTCACGCCGTTCAAGACCAATATTTTCATCTGAAGTTCCTCAGGAGCATCCTTGGATTGAACCCACTGGGTACACCCGCGCATTGTTTGAATGCATGCATGAACAATCCTTATTCTGGATCATCCCTCGTCATGTATTGCCACATTCTATCCACGATCCCACCCGCCCAGGTGGCCCTGTCATGTGCTTTTTCTGGTGTTTTAAAAGTCTCGATGTGATCCATAGCGCTTGCTAAAGTGGCCAACTCGACACGCGCAGCATCTTCTAAAAACCAGGCCAACACACAGGCTTTCTCTAAACTGTCAGCCACCGTCACAGCGCCGTTGATACTCACCACCACAGCGGCGGCAGTCCCCAGCGTTTGTGCTACTTGTTGGGCGGCCAACTCATTGCGAATGAGGCCTGTGTCTCGGTACATCGGTACTTGGGGGTAGAAATAAGAGCCAAATCCGTGGCGAGCCCGAGGCGTGCGCTCCATGGCAGCCAAGGCCAAGACCTGGGGAGGGAATACGCGGCAGATGCCTTGTACATCCGGTCGAGCTTTGTAGATGGCTTGGTGCATTCTCACTTCCCCCAAGACGTGCTGTGGCAGTGGAGCATTCACGTCAACCACGGTGCCAGCGTCGCTGGGTTGGAGTAATCCCATGGGCTTGGGCGCACAAACGAGCAAATGGCTTTCATCCAACCGCAAGCTACAGTGTCCAAAGGCTGTGACCAGTCCCTCCCTGGCCAAACCTCGAGCGGCTTGACGAACGAGCTTGTCTTGCTGAGCGCTCGGCTTCATTGCGACTTGACGTGAAGCTCTTCCAGGTGCGCCGCGTCACCGGCCTCGTCAGCCTTGAAGCGGTCGCCAAAGTCAAAAAAATCATCGTGTTGAAATCCATTTTCGTAATACTGAATTTCCCACCAATTGTGATCCAGGTCCTCCATGTAAAAGGAGTAGACCCCGTGCATTTCTTGGGGTTTTAGAACTTGTCGAATTTTGTACTTTTCTTGATTGGCAATGGCATTTTGATGGGCTTGATCCACCTCTTCACGCGTGGCCACATCGATGCCCCAGTGATTGAGTAAGGAGGTCGGGTGAACCAAGTCGCCCACCTCCACGCACACCACATGAAAGCGCATCCCCAGCCGAATGGCCATGGCGGGTTTGCCGTGTCGCACGCATTCAAGTCCCAGAAATTCTTCATAAAAGCGTCGGCTATGCGCCAAGCTAAAGCACTCCAAAGTGCCATGGCTGATGCAATACGGCTTGATGATGGAGTTTCGCTCCTGAGGGGCGACGGTGCAGTTTTCTGGCAACATGAGATGTTCTCCTAAAAAGTATGGATTGGGTGATGGCGGAGCTGAGAATCTCAGGCCTTTAAGCGCAAAAGATCAGCCTGGCTTAAGAATGAGTCAGCGTGAAAGTCTTCGGGCTTTAAGTGGCACGCCTGTGAGAATTCTTCTCGCGCGCTCTCCACCATCAGCGGAGTGCCACAGGCGTAAACCTCATAGCCCAATAAATTGGGGTGGTCATGCATGACTGCTTTGTGAACAAATCCGGTACGACCCGTCCACTGGTCCGTGGGCAAGGCCTCGCTCAAAACAGGTATGAAATCAATACTCGGGTGTTCTCGTATAAACATCTTCACCCAATCCAAATCATATAGATCGGCCAAATGCCTGACCCCCCAATACAAGTGTATGGATCGATGAAGATGTCGATCCATACAATATTGCAACATGGACTTGATCGGGGCAAATCCGGTGCCCGAAGCCAATGCAATCATGGGTTTTTTGCTATCTTCTTTTAAGAAACAATTCCCAAGTGGCATCTCTATTTGCAAAATATCACGCAACTGCAGACGCTCAAAGACGTAATCCGTGAAAACACCACCCGGCATGTGACGGATGTGCAACTCGATTTGTCGCACGCCCGCTGCTTTGGGAACATTGGCAATTGAGTAACTGCGGCGATGGCCCCCTTGCACGAAAATGTCAATAAATTGACCAGCCCTGAAATGCATCGGTTCATTGGCGGGTAATCCCAGGGTCAATAACTTGATGCCTGGCGCAGGTGACTTGATGTCGATGACTCTGGCGGGTAATTTTTTGGCCACACTGCCATGGTCTGGATCAGTTTCTTCGATGTGAATGTGCAGGTCACTTTGGGGCCTGGCGCTGCAAAGCAACAACAAGCCCTCGGCCCGGTCTTCAAGACTGAGGTATTTGATGTGGGAGTCGCCATGGTCTACCTGACCCTGCAAAACCTTGCCCCTGCATGACAAACACATGCCCGAGCGGCAACTGAAGGGGATTAAATATCCTGCCTCCAAGCCAGCTTTCAAGAGCTCTTGATCCCCAGCACAAGAGAATTGATGCCCACTTGGGGACAAGGTGATGGTAAAGCCCATGGTCGGCAAGCCACATTGAGTTGAATGACAAAATACGCGGGTAAGTGCATCTGGAAGTACCCCGAAAAACCCTTTCGAGATGACTCTAAGCGCTCTCTAAACAACTATAGCACCCAATGCCTCACAAATGAAGTTGGTGCTTGTCCCAATGTGGTGTGCTTTAAAAGTGCCATGCCAAGGCCTATGTCAATCGCCATGAGTCCCTGTGTCATGGTCAAACGCACTGTCTTTTGCCTTCAGGGCTCATTTGATCCATTAGAATGAAATCCTGTCCCAACCCAAAAGTCTATGAAGACGGAGAAATGCACCATGTTGAGTCCCCAAGAGAGAGAGCGCGCCGCTGATATTTTGATCAAGGCTGAAAACGATCGCGTTCAAGCCACATTGCTTTCTGAGACCTTCCCTCATATTCAAATTGAAGACTCGTACGCCATCTCTTCGCTTGTTGCCCAACGAAAAATAGCATTGGGTGCAAAGTTGATCGGCCACAAGGTGGGTCTGACTTCCAAGGCCATGCAAGCGTCGTCCAAAATTGACGAACCCGATTACGGTCATTTACTCGACAACATGCTCATTGCAGAAGGCGCAAAAGTGCCTCACAACCGGTTTTGCAAACCCCGTGTTGAAGTTGAGTTGGCATTTGTCTTGGGCCATGCCCTCAAGGGTCCTGGAATCGGTTTGATCGATGTGTTAAGAGCCACAGAGTATGTGGTGCCAGCCCTTGAAATCGTTGACGCAAGGCTCGTGGATCAGCGTAAAATTTTTGATACCGTGGCTGACAATGGCGCGGCTTCTGGTTTGGTGTTGGGTGGGCGTCCCATCCATCCCAATGACGTGGATCTGCGCTGGGTCAGTGCATTGATGTATCGAAATTCAGACATTGAAGAAACTGGTGTTGCCGCGGGTGTTTTGGGTCATCCCGCTTTGGGGGTGGCCTGGTTGGCCAACAAATTGGGCCAACATGGCGTGGGTCTAGAGGCTGGCCACGTTGTCCTATCGGGCTCTTTTACCCGGGTGGTCTTTGCGCAAAAAGGTGACACCTTGTTTGGTGACTTCGGTCCTTTGGGCAGCGTTTGTGTGCAGTTTGTCTAATCAGTCGCTTTCACCGAAGTCCTGTCTTTGCGTGAACATGCTGGGGAGATCTTCTGCGACATGAAAGACCGAAAAAAATCAACAGTCAACTCAGGCGTTAATGGCGAGTTCACCCAGGCCAAAGAGCCGCTGAGTTTGGACGGGTTGGTTGATTTTTGGCAAGCCTTTGGTTTTTGGCTCAAGCTGGGCTTCATCAGCTTTGGTGGCCCTGCGGGTCAAATTGCCATCATGCACCAGGAATTGGTGCAAAAGCGGCGTTGGATTTCTGAACAGCGTTTTTTGCATGCCTTGAATTTTTGCATGGTGTTGCCCGGCCCTGAGGCACAGCAACTGGCCACCTATTTGGGCTGGTTGATGCACAAAACCCGCGGCGGCTTGATTGCCGGATTGCTCTTCATTTTGCCGTCCTTTTTTTTGTTGATTGCGCTGTCTGCGCTTTACGTGAGTTTTGGTCAAGTGAGCTGGGTTCAAGCGGCGTTGTTCGGCATCAAACCCGCAGTCACCGCCATTGTCATTCAAGCCGCTTATCGAATTGGGGGCAAAACCCTCAAAACCCCCGCTTTGAGCTGCATCGCTGTCATGGCTTTTTTGGCTGTTCGCTTCGGGGATGTGGCTTTTCCTGTCATTGTTTTGAGCAGTGCGCTACTGGGTTGGATCTTGGGCAGACTTGTCCCGCATTGGATTGAAATCCCCGCCGCCCACGCGAGCTCAGCCCAGTCTTCTCCAGCGGCCTTGATTGGCGACCAAACCCCCACCCCCGCGCATGCCATCTTCTCTCGAGGAGGCTTACTGCGGGCAGCCTTGGTGGGGAGCCTGTGTTGGTTCATTCCCATGGCGTGGCTGTATGAACAATTGGGCGAAACGCACGTCTTGACCCAAATGGCTTGGTTCTTTACCAAGGCTGCACTGTTGACCTTTGGTGGGGCTTACGCGGTCTTGCCCTATGTTTACCATGGCGCTGTGACTGAGTTTTCATGGCTCAATGCGGCTCAAATGATGGATGGATTGGCTTTGGGGGAGACGACCCCAGGGCCTTTGATCATGATTGTCACTTATGTGGGCTTTATGGGGGGATACATCAAAGCCTTTTGGGGCGCAGATCATGCCATGCTGTCGGCTTTTGCAGCCGCTGCTTGCGTGACTTGGTTCACTTTTTTACCTTCCTTTGTGTTCATCTTCATGGGAGGCCCCATGATTGAGAGCGCCCGAGCTCAGGTGCGTTTGGGCCACACCATGAGCGCCATCACGGCCAGTATCGTGGGTGTGATCGTCAACTTGGGACTGTTTTTTGCGCTTCAAGTGTTGTGGACTCATGACTTGGTGCTGAGCAATCTTTCGAGTTGGTTCACCAGTTTGGATTGGCGAGCGAGTCTCGAGATGTTGTTGGCGCTTTGGGCCTTGATCAAACTCAAGCGCAGCGTGATCGAAGTGATAGTCTTGGCCGCTGTTTTGGGAGCATTGTTACAGCGCTTTTTTTGAGATGGCCCGCGAGAACGCGTTGCCTCAAGTGTTCTTTCGCTCCAATGCCTCGACGGCGTATTGGATCGCAAATAGTTTTTTGGCCAATTCCTGAGC
>CAIMTJ010000074.1 GCA_903844385.1 uncultured Burkholderiales bacterium | reverse complement strand
GCAATGGCGACAAATTGCACCCCAATTGAACCGGCTATCATGCTTTGGCCAATTGAATTGACTTGAGCGTTTTCCAAAAAGTAAAATGAAACCCTCAGTCCAATGGATCAGTCGATTGGGTCTGAATTCAATATTTCAGGTCCAGCGCTTCGCAGGCACTGGTCTCGTGAGCCATTCAAAACTGAGTGGCTTTCATAAGCATGGAGTCAAGTTTGAATAACGACACGAATCCAAATTCTCGCATTTATGCCGTACAAAAGGCCATTGCTTGGTTGTCCTCCTTGCACCGCAAAGGCTGGAGCAATGCTTTTCTTGACTTGAACAATGAATTAATGCCGGTTGATGGCTTGAGACATATCCCAAAATTGAAACCCGAACTTGTCAGACTCATTGAGCAAAATTTAACAGAATGGCTTTTGGCGGATGGCGAGATCAATGTAAAGGGAAGAAAGCGTAGCATCAATGAATACATTTTGAGCCCCGAGGGCCCCCCCCTTAGTGCCGAGCAACGCGATTGGCTACAACAACTGGGGCAACGCCCCTTGCGGTTGTACGAAGTTGCTGAGGTGATACCTGGCCAACAAATGACCTTGTTTGATGTGATCGACTACGATCAAGAGTCCTTGGTGGTGATGGAGCGTTCTGGCTCCAGAAGTGTCAAAGTTGGAGATCTGTTGGGCGGTCGCATCCTTCGAGCATACGATCATTTTGAAATGTCAGGCTCAGCATACCTCTTTAATGACTTCATCGGGGGTCGAGTGCTCGTTGAGCTTGAAGAATACACCGATGAGTGGCTGGACTGTCTTGAATACAAAAAGGAGTTTGGCGAGATCATCATCGAACATTGGCTAGAACAAACCGTTTTACCTAGGAAAATCCCCGAGATGATCGACAGCTATTCGGGTGAACCCATCAAGATGATCTTTGATCAGTATCTCGTCAATAGCGAGACAAAAATGCGCGAGACCCTGGCAGCCCAAACCGATGTGCAAACCAGCGAAGAGGGATGGACGCAGGTGATGACTTGCACAGATGGCGTCATCCGACCATTGGTTCAAATCAATTGGAGTAAAAAAGCCAATCAAATTGAATTATTCACCAACACCCAACGCTATGCCGATGAGAGTCAACTGTGGTTTCAAGGGTTGATGGGGGAAGCGGTCACATTCATGAGCAGAAAAGCGTCATCGATGGATGAGTTTTTGAATGATCCCAACAACGCGCATAGGCTCACAACCTCTAAAAAACCAGCCCCTGAATCCTCGTCACCCCTCGATCGCGCCACACTTGCGAAGCTCATGCAAGAAACCATTCATCGAACTTACGCCAACTGGGCCGATGAAAAAATTGCGATCTTGGACAACAAAACCCCCAGACAAATGATCAAAACACCAAAGGGCTTGGAGCGAGTCAAGAAGCTGCTTCGCAGCTATGAAACAGGTGAACGACAACAAGCCAAAATGCAAGACAGAGAAGAAATTTCTTATGAATTTCTGTGGCAATCATTGGTTATCATGCGATAGTTTTCCGACACTGGACGCCCTCTTGAAGGACACCTATAAAGGCCTGCCCAGCCTGCAACAACCCCCACCACGATGGAGACTATGATGGAGACCAGTGGGTTGCTTATGAAGAAATAAAAGTACGCCGCCACGAAGTACACGATGAGCAAAACCAAAGCATCAAGTCCTCTGACCTTGGCGGTGACCATGCAACTGGAAATAAATAAAGCCCACTATCAAGAAGGGCAAACTTTTTCTGGTCACCTGATACCACTTGGCATGGATTTGGACGCATACACGGCTAACCAATTGTTGGAGTCCACACTGTTGAACTCCAACTCATTGAGAGTTTGGGTCCCTGGGAGCATGGGGTGAAGTTGGGGAGCAGCGTTGGCCAGCGCCTTCAATTTACCCGGCCTGATGAAACCCAAAGCCACTCGAACGTCGGTGAAAAAACCATCCACGTGACCCGCGATCACATCGATGATGGCGAGCGAAACCCCTTTATAGGGAATGTGATTGAGGTTGGCTTTCGTTGCATCGCTGAGGAGCTCCATTGCCTCGTGCAGCACACTGCCGATGCCGCAGGAACCTAGCGCTTTGCCGTCTTTTCGTTGCTTGATTTTCTCTAAAAACTCAGCAATAGAATTGAACATATTGTTCAATCACCACCAACACCACGGCCGTGTTCACGACCAAGGACACTGGCGTCAAATCTTTGACCTTGTAATGTCGCACGGGAGAAGACGGTGTTAAGCCCTTCTAGATATAAATTGAGATAATTATTGAAAAGACATGATCCAAATGCATTTATTCAATAAACTTTTCATGTGTATCAAAAGATTCAAATCGAGTAGTGAAAATTCAGACTCTCTCTTTAAACCAACTTTTGATTGAATGAGCGGATTTTTCAAGAGCCTTTAATGCAGGCTCTAGCGTTGCTGTCCACATCAAGAAACCGTGAGGCAAATGAGGAAAGACATTAAGCTCTGGATTTGCGCCTAAAGCGATCAATTGATTGAAGAGTTTTTGCGTGTCTCCAAGCAATGGATCGTCTTCGCCCACAGCCAAGAAGACAGGCGGTAAATTGCTTAAATCCTCTTGCAATGGAACCGCCCCGTTGTCACTCAAAGGCCGCCCTCTACCAATATATTGCTCCCAAACCCACTGAGAATACTTTCTCGCAGTGGGTTTGAATCCGTCTGCATTACAGTAAAACAAAACCAAACCATTGAGCGCATCCTCTTTCATGTCTCTTAATTTCTGAGCAACGGACAGCGCAATCGTTGATCCTGCAGACTCTCCAAAAAGTATCGGCTTGCCCTGCAGTTCATACTGCGCTTCATGGGCACGCAGAAAGCTTAAAACTTCAATGACTTGATTGACTTGTGTGGGATAACAATATTCAGGGGTTTTGTAGTAATCAACGGCACAGACGACAGACGAAGATAAATCGGCAAGGCTGGTCGTTGTCTGAGCATGCGAGTCCAATCCACCTGCCCACCAACCGGCACCTCTAATAAAAATCACATAATTAAAAGGAGCATCCCCTAGGGGATACGTCAG
>CAIMTJ010000073.1 GCA_903844385.1 uncultured Burkholderiales bacterium | reverse complement strand
GGTACTCTTCGGTGCTGATGTCCTTTTTGGCGCGGGTCCACAAGGCACTCGCTTTGTTGACGGTTTCCCACTCGTCGGTCACCACCATTTCACCGGGCTGGTCATTCTCGCCGTCTTTCCACTCCTCTTTGCGCATCAAAATCGGCAAGGAAATGTGGTCCGAATACTTGGAGATGATGCCCTTGAGCTTCCAAGCGCTCAAATACTCATGGGCGTCGTCTCGCAAATGCAGCACAACCGACGTGCCGCGCTTGGGCAGCTCCATGGTGTCGACCTCAAACTCTCCCGTGCCGGGTGAGGTCCAACGCACCCCTTCGCTGGCGGGCGCACCGGCTCGGCGGGTGAGCACCTCAATGGTGTGGGCCACGATGTAGCCCGAGTAAAACCCCACGCCAAACTGACCAATCAAAGCGCCTTGCTCTTGGGCGTCACTTTTTTGGGTGGACTCCAAGCGAGACATGAAGTCCTTGGTGCCGCTCTTGGCAATCGTGCCCAAGTGGTCAATCGCTTCGGCTTGGCTCATGCCAATGCCGTTGTCGTGGATGGTGAGGGTTTTTTTCTCTTTGTCAAAACTCACCCGAATTTCCAAATTGGGCTGGTCTTCGTACAAATCGCCCTTGTTCAAGGCCTCGTAGCGCAGTTTGTCGCAGGCGTCGGAGGCGTTGGAGATGAGTTCGCGTAAAAAAATCTCTTTGTTGGAATACAGAGAATGGGTCACGAGGTGCAGGAGCTGGGCCACCTCGGCTTGAAAGGCATGGGTTTGCTTGGTCATGATCGGTGAGTAAAGGGAGGAAAAAGGAAAAGAAAAATGGCTAAGGGGAGATCTCTTACTGCTAACGCATCAGCAGAGTTATTTTGTTCGTATATAAGGGCGAGCCAGCCGAGTTTCAAGAGGTCAAAAAAGCACTTTTTCCGCCCTGAGCCCTGCGATCAACCGATTGGGCTCGAAAATGATCGGCTAAGCGTGGACTAAAACCGCTCGTGGGGCCCCAAATACCGCCACTGACCGGTGGGCAAGGCGCCCAGGCTCACTTGACCCATGCGGATGCGCTTCAAGCCCACCACGCTCAAGCCCACCAACTCGCACATGCGCCGGATTTGGCGTTTTTTGCCCTCTTTGAGTACAAAACGCAACTGATCGGGGTTTTGCCACTCCACGCCCGCGGGTTTCAAGGCCTGACCGTCCAAACTCAAGCCGTGGCGCAGCGCTGACAACTTGGCCGCGGGGAACAGTGCCTGAGCGCTGTTGGGATTGGTTTTGGTCACATTGCTCGAGGGCTTGGCATCCCACTCATGGTCGGCAAAGTCCTTCAAGTAACCCCGTTGCGCAGGGTTCTGCCCTTCACCCACATACTGCACCCGCACCAAGTACTCTTTTTCCATCTCAGAGTCTTCACCGATGAGTTGGCGCGCCACTCGGCCGTCTTGGGTGAGCACCAACAAGCCCACCGAATCGATATCCAAGCGACCGGCTGGCGCCAGACCTCTAAGCTGGCCGTGGTGGAAACGCCAAGTCGAACGGTCCTGCGCCCAATGGTTTTGCGCCTGAATCAAGGCAATGGCTGGGGTGTGCCCGTCTTCGGCTTGGGCGCTCACATAGCCCACGGGCTTGTTGAGCAAAATCGTCACCCGCGCGTCTTGCTCTTGGGTGGCCAAGTTCTTGACCTCGATCACATCACTGTCTTGCACCTTCATGCCCATGTGAGCTGGGGCTTTGTTGACATAGACCCAGCCTTTGTCAATCCAGTCATCGGCCTCACGCCGCGAGCACAGGCCGAGCTCTGCCATGCGTTTGTTCAGCCGTGTCAAATTGGGGGTGGTCATGGGGTGCGGGCCGGTGAAGTGGGGACAAGTGAGGTGAAGTCTGGTCGACAAAAGGGGGGCGAGTCAGCTGGGAGGACTTGAAAGCGTTGGTGAACGTAGGTGAGCGTTGGTGAGCCTTTGTGGCCGAGACTGTATTTTAGGCGCGTTGGCCCAGTTGCCGTTGAGCTTCGCGCCAGAGCCCAGCGCCCACGCTCAAACCACCAAGGGGGGTTCGAGCAGGCGCTCGCATTGGTCTTTCAAAATCACAATTTGATCACGCCAATAGCTCGTGGTGCCAAACCAATCGAAGGCGCGCACAAAGGCGGGGTCGGCCATGCGCTGAGCCAGCCAAGCACTGTAGTGAATCAAGCGCAGCGTGCGCAAGGGCTCAATGAGCGCGAGCTCTTTGCGATCAAAGTCTCGCAGGCTTTCATAGCCTTCGAGCAAGCACGAGAGCTGAAACGTTTGGTCCGAGCGCTCGCCATTCAAGAGCATCCACAAGTCCTGCACCGCTGGCCCCATGCGCGCATCGTCGAGATCGACAAAATGCGGCCCACCTGCGCTCTTGGGGCCCGAGGGGGTCCACAAAATATTGCCCGGATGAAAGTCCCCATGCAGCCGCAAGGTTTGAAAGCCCGAGCCTGAAGAGGACGCCGCCGTTAAAGAGGCCGAGCCCGGCATGGCTTGTCTCACCAAGTCGAGGGCGGCTAGGCTCACCTGGGCCCACTCCTCGCGGCATTCATCGGGCAAGTTGAAGTGCTCGAGCAACCAGCTCCTGGGGCCTTCACCCAAACTCTCGGCGTCCAGACGGGGGCGGCTCACAAAGGCCTGTCGCTCACCCACTTGATGAATCCTCGCCAACAGCCGACCTAGCCAGGCCAAGACCTCGGGGTCATCGAGCTCGGGCCAACGCCCGCCTCGCTTGGGCGAGACGCTCATGAAGAACACCTCTTCGCTGGCGAGCGGTTGCGCGTCTTCACCCTCAGGTTCTTCCTCTTCATGGCCATCGCCATGATCATCGCCATCATGCTCGCGGTGCGGCACGGACACCCTCACCTCGTGCAAGGTCTGGCCCTGCACCACCCAGGGTGCGACCAGGGGCACCTCTTCGCGCTCGAGCTCGAGCGCAAACGCATGCTCCTCCAAGATTTGCGCTCGACTCCAACGCCCAGGCCGATAAAACTTGGCGATCACGCTAGGCTGCCCATCCACACCACAGAGCTCATAAACACGGTTCTCGTAAGAGCTCAATGCGTGCAGTCGACCGTCCACCTCGAGACCCAAGGCGCTCACCGCGTCCAAGACCCCTTGCGGCGTGAGCGCAGCAAAGGGGTGCCGATGTTCTCTGTATTCAAGGCCCTGGGCGCTCATACGCCCCAGACCACCTCACGGCCCTCTTTCAAGCTGCGCTCGAGCATCACGCGAAAGGGTTGAGCGCGCTGGGCCAGACTCACCTCGTGAGGGGCGCTGGATCGAGCTGACGAGTGAGCAGCTTCGCTTTCTTGTCGCAAGCCCTCCAGGACCGCAATGGCGCCGGGGAGCTCAGCCACGCTCAAGATCCCCTTGGGGCCGGGCTCCTTGCCGATGAGTCGCAGCAGTTGATCGCCGTGGGCCTCGAACATGATCAAGTTGCCGGCGGCTTTGGATTTGAATTTGTAGAGCATGGTGGTCACTATAGCGCGAGTGGTGCAAGATGCGCAAGTTATGCCCCCGAAGCCCACGTCTGAAGACCCTGACGTGCTCATGGCAGTGCACACCTTGAGAAATTAATCCGCCAATATTTGATCCACCGCCGCATGAAACGCCTGGGTGGCTTCGTACATCACCCAGTGCCCAGCGTTGTCGATGACGGTTTGACTTTGGTGATCACAACCGGCCCACCAATCTGCGGGAGTTTTTTGCGTATTCAAATAAAGCGTGTCCAAGGCCCCCCAAATCGAATGCACCTCGCATGTCCACGTTGGCATCAGGCCAAGGAGCGCATTGCTGCTGGCGAGTCGGCGCTTGCGCAAGCGGTCCATGCTCACATTGAGGCGTTGAATCTCCAAGGTGTAGGTGTCGATGCTCTCGTCATGGGCGAGCATCATCACGCGCAGGTTGTGGTGCATCACCGCGTACACCTCGTGCACCGACATGCCGGCGCTCAGGCCTCTCAAGCGTGGCGCTTCGCTTCGGGGCACGAGACCAGGCGTGCCCACCAACACCAAACGATTGACCCGCTCAGGGGCCACCGAGGCCAAGAATCCCGCCGTCAACGCGCCGAAAGAAAATCCCATCACATCCACGCTTTGGCCGGGAAAGAGTTGATCCAGTCCTTCGAGCAAGGTGGGCGACAAATCATCCGCATCCTTTGCAAGGGGCGGCAAGTCTGACTCGCCCATGCCGGGCAAATCAAAAGCCACCACGCGTCGCTTGGCGGACAAATAGAGCACATTGCGAATCCAATGCGTCCAACTCCCCGAGCCCCCATGCAACAAGACCAAGGGGGCACGTTCTGGGTGCTGGTCCAAGGCGGCCCAGTGGTGGGCCACCAAGTGGCCGCCAGACGTCTTCAAGGTGAGCCGGCTCGCTTGGGACAAGGTCACGGCACGCACATCGCTCGTGTGTGACGCCAACTCCAGCAAGACTGAGGACTCTTTCATGGCACGCTACCAAGTGGGTTTGAAAAGCTCAAAAAAAAATCCCACGCATCTTTTGAATGGGTGAGATTTTTTAAAAAATCCAAGTGGGTCTGGACTTTCGGATCTGGTTGCGCGAGCAAGATTTGAACTTGCGACCTTTGGGTTATGAGCCCAACGAGCTACCAGGCTG
>CAIMTJ010000072.1 GCA_903844385.1 uncultured Burkholderiales bacterium | reverse complement strand
CGGTCACCCAACTTTGAGCGTTGACTATGCGCCCGATGACTTGGAGCGAGAGCGAATCTTGGCCTTGGCCAATGAGTCACTTCTTTTGCCTAAGATCGCAATCACTGACTTTGTCAGCCCCTACAGTGAAGGCGGAGTGCATGATTTTTACTCCAATGGGGATTATTGGTGGCCCAATCCTCAAACGCCTTCAGGCCTACCCTTTGTACAGAGAGACGGCCAGAGTAATCCCCATAATTTCAATGCACACCGCATGGTCATTCGCAGATTGGTGGACGCCATTGGTTCGCTTGCGATGGCTCAAATGCTCACGGCCGATGATCGTTATGCGACCAAAGCCCAGGAATTGCTGGTGGTTTTCTTTTTGGATCCTGAGACTCGAATGAATCCTCGTTTGGACTTTGCGCAAGCCATTCCCGGAATCACACCCGGTCGAGGCGTGGGGATCATTGATACCTTGCATTTGATTGATGTGCCAATGGCAATCATGGCGCTAGAGAAGAATCGGGTATTTTCTCAAACTACAGCTCAAGGTCTTCGTGAATGGTTCAAAGCCTATTTGCATTGGATGCTGACCAGCAAAAATGGGCATGACGAAAGCTTCGCCAAGAACAACCATTCGGTTGCCTTTTGGTTACAAGTCGCAGCATTTGCCAAATTCACGGGAGACCATCAAGCCTTGGATTTGGCGCGTGAGACTTTTAAGAAATCATTTGTTGCTCAGCAAATGGCAAGCGATGGCAGTTTCCCTTTGGAGTTGGCCCGCACAAAGCCCTACGGCTACTCTATATTTCAGCTCGACAATATGGCCGCTTTATGCCAAATTTTGTCAACGCCTACAGATTCTTTGTGGACCTATCAAACGCCGGAAGGCAAAGGCATGCAACGAGCCATTGCGTTCATGTCTCAATATATAGAAGATAAGAAATCGTGGCCCCAAGCGCCTGACATCGAGGCCTTTGATGGTTGGCCAGTGAGGCAACCATTTTTAATCTTTGCTGCTCTGGCCTATCAGGATCCACACTTGATGGCGCTATGGAAGAATCAAGTTTTGGCCATCAAGAACGAGGAAGTGCGTCGCAACGTTGCGATCACTCAGCCTTGGTTGTGGTTGCATTGATTTGTGGCTCTGCAAAAGAGAGCATCAACGCACCATGCATGCTTGCTTGGGATTGAAGGTCCAGCCGTTGATCAAAAACTGCATGGCAATCGCATCATTGCGGTTGTTCAGACCTTCTTGGAGATAGAGTTGGTGTGCTTTTTCCAGTGCCACTTCATTCAACTCGATGCCTAAGCCTGGTTTTTTGGGAACATTGATTTTCCCGCCTTGGATTTTGAATGCATCCATGGTGAGTTCTTGGCCTTCTTGCCAGATCCAATGGGTATCAATGGCCGTGACTTTCCCAGGCGCAGCAGCAGCGCAATGCGTGAACATCGCCAGCGAGATGTCAAAGTGATTGTTGGAGTGCGATCCCCAAGTGAGATCGTACATTTGGCACAATTGGGCCACACGAACGGAGCCTTGCAGAGTCCAAAAATGCGGGTCAGCAAGTGGGATATCCACGCTTTGGAGCTGCAAGCAGTGCGCCATTTCTCTCCAATCGGTAGCAATCATATTGGTCGCAGTTGGGATGCCAGTGGCTCGTTTGAATTCGGCCATGACTTCTCGACCTGAAAACACCCCTTCTGCACCGCAAGGGTCTTCTGCATAAGCCATGATGTGAGATTGGTCTTTGAGGAGTCGAATGGACTCTTTCAAAGACCAAGCGCCATTGGGATCCAAGGTGATGCGCGCCTGCGGAAAAGCTTCGTGTAAGGCCGCAATCGCTTCGATCTCCAAGTCCCCTTGGAGTACGCCACCTTTGAGCTTGAAGTCTTGGAAGCCGTAGCGTTCATGGGCTGCTTGGGCCAGCGCCACCACAGCCTTGGCGTCCATGGCCTTTTCGTGTCTGAGCCTCATCCATGCATTTGATGACGACGCGTCGCTTTGGTAGGCGAGGGTGGTTTTTGTGCGATCTCCAATGTAGAACAAGTACCCCAAGACGTCGACTTGTTCTCTTTGCTGCCCCTCACCCAAAAGCGCAGCGACTGGAACCTCTAAGAATTGACCCAGGAGATCCAAGAACGCACTTTCAATCGCCGTGACGGCATGGATGGTGACTCGCAAATCAAAGGTTTGCAATCCTCGACCCTGAGTATCGAGTCCAGCATACTGGGCTCTGACTTGATTGAGAACCAGATTAAAGTTCCCCAACCTTTGGCCCATGATCAAAGGCGAAGCAGCTTCAAGCACTTGGCGAATTTTTTCACCACCAGGCACCTCTCCCAAACCTTGACGGCCGCTGCTGTCGGTCAGGATCAAAATATTGCGGGTGAAAAATGGGCCGTGAGCGCCGCTGAGGTTGAGCAGCATACTGTCGTGTCCCGCCACGGGCACGACCCTGACGGATGTAATCGTGGGGCTTGGAAGGCTGGAGTAGGTCATGTTGGACACGTTCAAAGGACGCAGTGAATATCAGGGGGCAAGTTTAAGTTGTCGTACAACTTGAGTCAACCCCACGGCTTTAACAGCCATTTGGATCCGTTATCAAGAAGTTTCAGCAGGAGCCAATTCGGCTGCATTGGCGTTCAGACGATCTCGAGAGTTGGTCAAGTGGGTTCGCATCGCTGCCCTGGCCGTTTCAGAGTCCCGGTTCACTATGGCTTGGTAGATGCTTTCATGTTCCGCATGGACTCTTTGCAGGTAGTTGACTCTTTCAGCGGCGGTGTTGAATGAGGAAGTGATCCTACCCCTCGGAATGATCATCGTTCCAAGATAGCCCATCAAATCGGCAAAGTGACGATTGTCGGTGGCATGCGCGACTTCAATGTGAAAGTCGAAATCCGAGGCCACATTGTCAGACTCCAAGCTAATGGAGGCTTTGAAGCTCTCCAAGGCCTGTTTCATGGTCAAGAGGTTTGCGTCTGTGCGTCGCTTGGCAGCCAAGCCCGCGGCTTCTGTCTCCAAACTGATTCGAAGCTCTAGCACAGAAATGACATCTTTGAGGGTCGAGAAGTCCTCTGAGTTGATAGTGAAATTGCTTTTGACCTGAGGTTCACTCACAAATGTGCCAATTCCGTGGCGGGTCACCACCAGTTGCGACGCTTGTAAGCGAGAGAGGGCCTCTCTGACCACGGTTCTACTCACCGCAAAGTTGCCCATGATGGCCGCTTCCGTTGGCAGCTTGTCGCCAGGCTTTAAGACACCAGCTTCAATATCTTGGGTTAATCGCTCGACAATCTCGCTCACCAATCCCCTTGAACGCAGTTGGATGCCGTTATTCATGAGTCAATCCTCGTCATGGTCATGATGGGGACTAGTGTTTTCCCTAGGTTCATTGGATTCTTCTTGACATTTGTCTTGCTTAATTTAAGATCTTAGTTGTAGGACAACTGATGATCAGTCAATGAAAACTTTAATTGATTTTCGGTCGTTTGTCTAGTCTCAATTGTAGGGGTTTTACAGACCTCACGGCACTCAAAGATGGATGGAACAGGTTCAATGACGATTAAATCGCACAATCGGATTTTATTGACGGGCGCGGCTGGTGGTTTGGGCAAGGTGCTTCGCCAGTCGCTCAAAGACAATTGCAATCATTTGAGGACATCGGACCTCGCTGCCTATGGGCCAGCCCATCCTTGGGAGGAGATTATTCAGGCTGATTTGGGTGATGACCAAGCCATGGATCATCTCTTAAAAGACGTCAATGCAGTGGTCCATATGGGTGGCATTTCCCTAGATGGTCCATTTGAGCCCATTTTGAGGTCCAATATTTTAGGGGCCTACAATTTGTACGAATCGGCTCGCAAGAATGGCGTCAAACGAATCGTCTTTGCCAGCTCAAACCATGTCACTGGCTTTTATAGGCAAAGTGAGACCATCACCGCAAGTCACCCACCTCGGCCAGATGGTCATTACGGCTTGAGTAAAGCATTTGGTGAAGATTTATCCCGGTTTTATTACGACCGCTTTCAAATTGAAACAGCTTGTATACGCATTGGCTCCTCGTTTGAAGAGCCCAGAGACCGACGCATGCTGGCCTCTTTTTTGAGTTACGCCGATTTGCACCGTTTAATCACCGCTTGCTTGACCACTCCAGTTTTGGGGCACAGCATTGTGTTTGGTGTGTCCGACAACAGCGTGACTTGGTACGACAATGCGCAGGCCAAGCATGTGGGCTACCACCCCAAAGACAGCTCAGACCCATACCGAGAGGCCATCTTTGAGAAGACTCCAGAGCCTGATCTCTCGAGCCCATCCGTTCAGTACCAAGGCGGCGCATTCGTCAGCGCTGGACCTTTTGGACTTAAGTAGTATTGATAAGGCCATTTTTAGCTTTCAATGCTAGGATTTAAATGCTTTTAGCAACGACCTTGTTACCTTTTTCGCCCGTGGTTATTTCCTTCCTTTTTTTCAGGAGACAAAATGAAACTTAAAAAACTCAACATGATGATGATCTCAGGTATTTTTGCACTGCTGTCGTCACAAGCAGATGCAAGAACCTTTCGCTGCTCCGAGGTTCATGCCAAAGACTTCCCCACCAACATGGCATTGGCATACATGAGCGAGCAACTGTCCACAGCCACCAACGGCAAAGACTCCATCAAGGTTTTTGCTGATGGCTCACTGGGCTCTGAAAAAGACACGGTAGAGCAAGTCAAGATCGGTGCCTTGGATATGGTGCGGGTGAGTTCAGCGGTTTTCAACGGCATCGTGCCCGAATCGTTGATCCCTTCCTTGCCTTTCCTATTTAGAGACATCAATCACTTGCGTGAAACCATGTATGGCCCCCAAGGGGAGAAGATTTTGGCAGCCTTTGAAAAAGCTGGATTTATTGGTTTGGCCATGTATGAAAGTGGTGCTCGTTCCATGTATGCCAAAAAGCCCATTCGCTCGCTGGCCGACACCAAGGGCATGAAAGTGCGCGTGATTCCTTCGGACTTGATGGTCGGCTTGGTAACTGCCATGGGTGCTTCTGCAACTCCCATGCCTTTTGGTGAGGTCTACACAGGCTTGAAAACGGGTCTCTTGGATGCGGCTGAGAACAACTACCCCTCCTATGATGAGGCCAAGCACTTTGAGTCAGCTTCCTATTACTCAGAAACCATGCACGTGATGACCCCAGAGGTGCTCGTGTTTTCTAAGAAAATTTGGGATACCTTGACACCTGAAGAGCATACTGCCATCAGAAAGTCTGCCAAAGCGTCGGTTCCCTATTACGTGAAGATTTGGGAAGCCAAGGAAAAAGAGTCCAAAGAGACTGTGGTCAAAGGCGGTGCAAAGATTGTTCCCGCCTCTGAAATTGATCGTAAAGGTTTCATGGCTGCAGAGAAACCTGTGTGGGATAAGTTTGCCTCAACACCTGAGCTAAAGGCCTTGGTGCAAGAGATTGTGAACGCTAAATAAACGCCCAAGCCCACTTACCCATAGGACTTGTTAATCCAAGTCCTATGGGTTTCAAGTGTTGTGCAACAAATACTTCCATGGATACTTTCTCTGCCATCAGTGGCTTTTTATCAAAAATCATCATGTATGTTGCTTGCCTGTGTTTGGCTTGCCTACTGAGTGTTGTGATTTATGGTGTGGTGCTTCGCTACGGTTTTAACGATGCACCGGCCTATGTTGAACAAGTCGCTTTGATCTTGGTGATCTCGGTGGCCATGTTTGGTGCTTCTGCAGGCGTTCGTGACGCCACCCACATTGGGCTTGATTCATTTGTGCATTTGTTTTCTAAAGACGTTCAAAAGCATTGCTTGCTGACCGTCTACTTCTTTTCATTGGTGTTTGCTCAGTTTTTGCTGTTTGGTGGTTGGGCCATGGGCAAATCGACGATTGACAGCACCATACCGACTCTGGGTATTTCAGAAGCCTATCGTTATTTACCTGTCGTTTCGGCTGGCGTATTGATCTCTATTTTTTCAATTGAGCACATGTTGGCTATTCTCTTAAAAAGACAAGTGGTGAAGTCATGGAATTAGCCGTATTGAGTTTGAGTTTTTTGTTTTTTCTACTGCTCGGCTTACCCGTTGCCTTTGGCATCGGCTTGGCTTGCATTGCAACCTTCATCGCTGAGGGCTTGCCATTTGAGACTTCGATTCAGATGATGACGTCTGGGATGAATGTCTTTTCATTTTTAGCCATTCCTTTTTTCATCTTCTCCGGCGAGTTGATGCTGCACGGAGGCATTGCGGACAAAATTGTTAATTTTGCACGCAGTCTGGTTGGCCACTGGAAGGGCGGTCTGGGCTTGGCCAATGTGGTGGCTTGCACCTTGTTTGGTGGCGTTTCAGGCTCTCCCATTGCTGATACGTCGGCCATGGGCGGCGTGATGATCCCCATCATGAAAAAGGAGGGGTATAGCGCGGCCTATGCGGTGAATGTGACCACCCATGCATCTTTGTCGGGTGCCTTGATGCCCACATCCCACAACATGATCATTTACGCTTTTGCAGCGCAATCGGCCTCAGGCATGATCGATGGACACTTGATCAAAGGTGTATCTATTGGTGACTTGATGTTTGCAGGTCTTATTCCAGTCTTTTGGATCATGGTTTGCATGTTGATTGCAGCCTATTGGCAAGCGGTCCGTTTTGGATACCCCAAGCGTGAAGACGGCAGCTCACGGGTTGAAGTTTTTCCTGGATGGTCTGCCGTACTCACCAGTTTCATCGCCTCCCTTCCTGGTCTGGCCGTGGTGGGCATTATTTTGATTTGTATCTTAAATGGCGTGGCCACAGCCACCGAAGCTGCGGCCATTGCGGTGGCCTACTCGATCTTTTTGACGGTCTTCATTTATCGAACCATGACGGTCGATCGATTTTTGAAGTCTTTGGCCAAGGCGTCTAAAACCACCGGCATCATTATGTTGCTCATTGGTGTGTCCAACATGCTGCGCTACCAAATGGCGTACTTGGAAATTCCTGATGCCATTGAGCATGCACTTTATGCAACCACCCATACGCCTTGGATCATGCTGCTCTTGATCAATGTGATTCAAGTCTTCCTGGGTATTTTCTTGGACATGGCCGCTCACATCTTGATCACCACGCCTTTATTTTTGCCATTGGCCATTCAAATGGGCGTGGGTCCAGTTCAATTTGGCATGATGCTGCTGCTCAACTGTGCCTTGGGGCTTGTGCACCCGCCAGTTGGCTCTGTCCAATTCATTGGGTGTGCCATTGGTAACGTCTCTATTGGAGAAGCCACCAAAACGGCGTGGCCTTATTACTTAGCGATTTTTACTGCCATCAATATCGTGACCTATGTGGCTGTTTTCTCCACTTGGCTACCCTCACTCATCACGGGTCATACCGTGTTGTAGAGCAATACAACCGAATCTATTTGTTTTCATTCGTTTCTTTCATCTGTTTATTTTTTACTCATTATCAAAATGCAACCACAAGAACTCAAATCGATCATCAGCAAAGGTTTGCTGTCTTTTCCCGTCACAGACTTTGATGAACACGGTGACTTCAACCTCACAGGTTATATCAAGCGCTTGGAGTGGTTGGCGCCATATGGTGCAACAGCTTTATTTGCAGCGGGTGGAACGGGGGAGTTTTTCTCGCTAACCCCACAGGAATATCCCTCGATTATCAAAACTGCCGTTGATACGTGCCGCGGTAAAGTGCCCATCATCGCTGGGGTTGGTGGTCCTACTCGGTTGGCCATCGAGATGGCCAAAGAAGCGGAGAGATTAGGCTCGCATGGTATTTTGCTCTTGCCTCATTATCTAACCGAGGCCGGTCAAGAAGGGCTCATTGCTCATGTCGAGGCTGTTTGCAAAAGTGTGAAATTCGGCGTGATTGTTTATAACCGCAATGTTTGCAAGCTCACACCCAACTCATTGGCTATTTTGGCCGACCGTTGTCCCAATTTGATTGGATTCAAAGACGGTGTGGGTGAGATTGAACCTATGGTTGCGATTTATCAGCGCATGGGTGAGCGGTTTTCCTATCTTGGTGGACTGCCCACTGCGGAAGTGTATGCGGCAGCCTATAAAGCCATGGGCACACCTGTTTATTCATCGGCTGTGTTCAACTTCATTCCAAAGACCGCCATGGACTTTTATCTGGCTGTCGAGCGCGATGATCATGTGACTCAAAACCGTCTGCTCAAAGATTTCTTTATGCCCTATCTGGATATCCGCAACAAAATGCATGGTTATGCAGTGAGTATTATCAAAGCGGGCGCTACGATTGTGGGTCATGGCGCAGGACCCGTTCGCCCCCCGTTGACCGATCTTAAAAAGGATGAGGTTGAGGCGCTTGAAAAACTCATCCATTCTTTAGGGCCGCAGTAATTCTTTTCGATTTCTAAGACCCAGTTATCTTTTTTCATCCAACTCGACACCACAGAACATGAAACTTCAAACCATCGATCCCAGAACCCAACATCCCGTTGGTGACGTTTTGGTTGAGTCCTCTCATGCTCAAATTGATGAGGCCGTGAGCCAATCAACTCATGCCTTTGAATCGTGGTCCATCACAACGGGGGATGAGCGTGCCGCTTATTTAGAAGCACTGGCTTTAGGGCTGGAGGCTCACCGCGATGAACTTGTCAAGTTGGCGGATTTGGAGAGTGCTTTGGGTCTGCCACGATTGAATGGAGAGCTCGACCGTACATGCTTTCAATTGCGACGATTTGCCAATCTTGCCAAAAGCGGCGCTCCATTTCAATTCACCGATGACCCCGCTGTGGCTGGGGGACCTCCAGTGGGACACCCCGCTATCATGAAGGTGAGAATTCCATTGGGTCCTGTGGCCGTTTTTGCGGCGAGTAATTTTCCCTTTGCTTTCTCTGTGTTGGGAGGCGACACGGTCTCAGCATTGGCTGCCGGTTGCACCGTGGTTGTCAAAGCGCATCCCGCACATCCTCAGCTTTCCGTCATGACCATGAAGGTCATTGAGCAAGTGCAAACGGCTCTGAAGCGTGCGCACGTCATCACCATGGTTCAGGGTCACTCCTTCGAAATTGGTTATCAATTGATTGGGCACCCAAGCATCTGTGCGGGCGCCTTCACGGGTTCGACCAAGGGTGGGGCTGCTTTGCAGGCCAAGGCTCACACCAGAGTCAGACCCATTCCGTTTTATGGAGAGCTCGGTTCCATCAATCCGATTGTTGCTTTGCACGCGGGTTTGAATGGGCAAGAAAAAGACATGGCCACCACTTTGGCCGCTTCGATTGCCATGGGTTGTGGCCAGTTTTGCACAAGCCCAGGCGTGGTCTTGCTGATCGATGAGTCAGAGCATGTGAAGAGCAATGATCTCTTTGTGAGCGAACTCACCACTGCTTTGGGCGCACAAACCCCCCATGCCATGTTAACTCCTGGTATCCGTCATGCCTTTGATTCAGGGGTTGACAAGTTTACCCAGTCCGGTGCCAAGGCCTTGGTCCATGAAAAAGTCGCCTCCTTTGAGCCCAAACCTTTCTTGGGGCAAGTGTCTGCGAAAGAGTTCATCGCTCATTCAGCCCTTCACGACGAAGTATTTGGTCCGGCTTGTTTGCTCGTGCGTTGTGCTTCAGTGCACGAGGCAGTCCTAGCGCTTCGAGCGGTTGGTGGTAGTTTGACCGTGACGCTTTGGGGAGCCGCTGAGCACAATGCCAAGACGACCGCTTTGGTCCGTGCTGCTGCGCAAATTGCCGGTCGAGTGCTCTTCAAAGGGGTGCCCACAGGTGTTGCTGTGAGTGCTGGTCAGCAGCACGGAGGTCCTTGGCCTTCATCGACTGCGCCCATGACCACTTCGGTCGGGGACGATGCCTTGGATCGATTTTTGCGACCTGTGGCTTTGCAGGATTTCCCAACTTGGGTGGCTGAGCACCAGGGTCGTCCCATTTGAGGACTGGATTGATTCAGCCTTGACCCCATCAATTGGTGCCAGCTCCTGTTTGCATCCATGACTTGAGTTCATGGATTTTTTGTCAACTCGGTTTTTTGAATCATGAATGCTCATCACGTTGAATTGCTACTGGACGCCAAGAATATGGTCGGCGAAAGTCCTGTCTGGAGCGCCAAAGAGCAAGCACTCTATTGGGTGGATATTCCTGCCAAAACCATTCAACGTTACTCCCTCATTGATCAGGGTTTGAGCGCTTGGGTTTGTCCTGAAATGACCGCCTGCATCGCGCCTGATTTTGAGTCGGGCCACTGGATTGTGGGCGCAGAGAGCGGTGTTTTTAAATTCAAGGGGGCGTCAGAGGGGCAATTCCAGTGGGAAAGATTATCCACGGTGAATCACCAAGAATTTTCGATGCGTTTTAATGATGGTCGACTTGATCGACAAGGTCGTTTCTTGGCCGGTACCATGGTCAATGACATGTCGCTGGCAAGTTCTGCTGGTGCCATTTATGCCTTGGAGCCGGATCATCATCATTGGAAATTGACCCAGCGCCTTTATGGTTTTATCACCCCAAATGGTATGGCGTTTTCACCCAAAGGTGAGACCCTTTATTTGTCCGACTCGCATCCCAAGATTCAAAAAATCTGGTCCTTTGATTACGATACTGCAACGGGCGCCATCGGAGAGCAAAAACTTTTCTTTGATATGCAAGGTGTTCCTGGTCGCCCCGATGGTGCGGCAGTCGATACCGATGGGTGCTACTGGATTTGTGGCAATGATGCGGGCGTTGTCTACCGAATCACGCCCCAAGGTGAGATCGATCAGACCATCGTTTTGCCCGTTAAAAAGCCCGCCATGTGCTCTTTTGGTGGTGAGAGGATGGACACCTTGTTCGTGACCTCCATTCGGCCCAGCGGTATTGACCTGTCTGACCAGCCCTTGGCCGGCGGTGTTTTTGCTGTGTCTACTCCTTACCAAGGTATTGCAGAAGTGAATCACCGAGGATGATTCAATTGCCTATCCCAATCAATGGGATGGACTCAGACTCGAGGCTAAAAGATCAAGTCTTGGTGTAAGTGAGTCGGTAAATGGTGCCATTTACATCTTCAGAAAACAGCATGGAGCTGTCTTTGAGATATTTCACCAACGACATTGGTCGATCCTTCACTGCCAGGGTGTTGGTCTAAAGCTGCCAGCTTGCAAGTGTGAGCCGCGTGCTGGTGTTGACCATCGTTTAAAGAGGAGTTATTTGCGATTACATCAACGCGTCGTTTGCGGCAATTGATAGTCATTTTGTTCAGGTCATTCAAAACGATGAATGTCACTGATTGAAGTAGGTGTATTGGCTGCAAGGGAGGGTAAAAAATGACCTTCATTATTTATAAATATGAATTGATATGGATTCATATTGCGGCCAATAAGAATCCATTTGAAGTATTCGATGATCAATTTGACATTTTTTTTATAGACTAGGGCAATTACTGTATGCGCCGTCATATTTGCCGTTCAATATCGTGTTTCAGTAATCTTGCTGAAACTACACGTAGAACATCAAATGTCTAAACACGATCACCATCACCATGCTGCAAAGCACCACGAAGCTGCTGCCCATCACCATCACGAGGCGCACAAAGCGCACGAAGAGGGCGATCACCACAAAGCAGCCCATCATCACAAAATGGCCCATGGACACGCACTCCATGCTCATGATCACCATGAGCACGCCACCAAAGCGCACACCAAAGCACATTCACACCACCACCCCGAGCACGCTGACCACCACGCTCATCACGGTCACAAGTAATGGCTCTCATCGGTAGGCCGGTTTGCGGTTGACCGATTTTCCCCGGAATTTACGCCATCGCCAGATCAAATCTGGCTTGGCCCGCCTTGGCAGTGCTGCTCAGGTGGGCTTTATTCTTTGGAGGGTAGGTTGTTGCTCAGGTAACGAATATCCACACGGCGATTTTGCCGCCACGCTTCCTTGTTGTGACCCGCGGCCATGGGTTGGCTTTTCCCAAGCGACTTGACCTCTAGGCGTTCACCTTGAACGCCCATGTTGATCAAACTGTCTTTGACCGATTGGGCGCGTTTCTCACCAAGCACCAAGTTGTAATCAATGCTGCCATATTCATCGGTGTGGCCTTCAAGAATAGCGCTCAACCCAGGGCGTTGAAGCAAGAACTCGCCATGGGCTTTTAAAACCCTCAAGTCACTTGCCAGCGTGCTGGTTTGATTGAATTGAAAATGCAGGCTCTCTTGAGGAGCCCCGAGCAGACTCGAGCTGTCACTGGACTGGCTGCGCTCGGGGACAGAGCCTTCGCCCGCTTGGAGTTGCGGTCCCCAACCAACGATGGCAGGCGGCAGGAACGTTTCCATGACAAAGGCCGGGACTTCTCGCGTTGGATGTTGAGGGCTCACGCAGCCCCAGCACAGTAAAGTACACAGCAACAAGAGCGTATAGAGACGGGTTTTCATGGGTGTCCCGATCGAGGGATCGATATTTGGCCAAGGGTGGCTTGCAAGAACTTAATTGTAGTAACCACGGCCTCAACTGTGAAGTTTTTCAGCAGTAACGTTTTTTCCAAAATGGTCGACTCAAGGACTTGGTTCGAGATCTTGGTGCTGAGGTTGTGTCCTCAGGCGAGCACGCCACTGGACGCAAACAAAGCTTTCGCTTTGGCGCTGGCGAGAGCGGTGATGAACGCTTGCACATAGGGCAGGGGTGTGCTCAGTGGTGTGGCCATCGCTTGGTAGGACGTGAGGTGTTGGTTCTCAGCGGGCAACATGCCAGCGAGTTTGACGCCCCAGCCCTTCACCTCCAAGATTTCTGTCACTGCACCCAGGCCAATCACCCATTGCCCATGCTCAGGCTCTTGAGCAATGCATTTCAAAAGCGCTTGGCCATCGAGCACGCGCTGTGTTTTCGGTGCCAACATCGGCAACAGTCCCAAACGATCAAAGAGCGATTCAACATAATGACCACTGGAGGCCCGGTTGTAGACCACGGTGGTGGCGCGTTCAAGCGCTTGGATCAGCTGCGGTGTGCTCTGTGGGGCGATCAGGGTGCAGCTGTCGTGCACGGCAAGGCCAACGCCGACACGGCCCAAGTCCAAGGCTGAGTTCAGGTCGACAGCCCCAAGCGTTGAGAGCTCCAAGGCCAAGGATTTTGAGGTGATCACCACGTCCCAATGGGGCTGCTTCCAATCCAAGTCGCGCATTTGGGTGCTGGTTTGGTAGTTCACCGAGCACTTGATTCCTGTGTCCCTTTGAAAATCCATCACGGTGTGTCGCAACCCGACCGCCACAGCAGAAACGCTCAAAATGCGAAGAATGGGTAAGCTCATGGGGGGGTGAATCAAGGACAAGGAAGCGTCAAAGGAGGAATGGGGTGAACGCACTGGATTGTAAAGCGGCTTGAGCTCGGGCTAACATCGGCATGGGCCCCCAAGGCTAGGAAAGCATGGAGTCTTAGGGCTTATCACATTGACATGCGCTGATCGTTGCTCAACAATGGTTTGCATTCTTGGGTGAGGGACACAATGGACTCATTGATTCACGTGTATGCGGGCACTGCTGGCCATTCGGGCTGGTTCAGCGAAGACTGTGGACTCACATGGCTACACCCCAATAGCCACTCGGGGATGTACCTTGAGGCGCGGGTTTGGTGTTTTTCCAGCCACCCTCAAGACCCCGCTCATGTGTATGCCGGCACGGACATGGGGATTTTTCGTTGGGACGAGGCCCTTGCCCGTTGGCAGGCCCTGGAGTCCCCCATGACCGATGTGTGGGCGATTGCCCAAGACCCACAATCACCTGGCACCTTGATCGCGGGCACTCGACCTGCGGGTTTTTACCGCTCCAGCGATGCAGGCCACACCTGGCAGGCCTTGAGCGCGCCCGGGATCAGCCAGTTCTCTGAAATCAATATGGGGCCCACCCGTGTGACACAAATCGTGTTTGACCCCTTGGATTCGAACTGGGTTTGGGCCACCGTTGAGATAGGCGGCATTTATTGGAGCATAGACCGGGGTGCGACCTGGCGCTTAATGGATCAAGGTCTGGTCTCCAGTGATGTGCACGGTATAGCCGTACTCCCCAAGCCCGACGGCTCTCGGGTCATGTACGCCACGACCAATATGGGATTGCACCGAAGCTTGGATTCGGGTCTGTCTTGGGTCTTTGTGCCGCTGCCTTCCCCCTGGCAATACACCCGCGCGGTGGTGCCCCTAATGAATGATCCGTCGGTGATTTTTGTGACCAATGGCAACGGGCCTCCAGGCAATGATGGCAAACTCTTTCGCAGCACCAACCAGGGCTTTGACTGGCATGAGGTGACCTTGCCCGTTGAGCTCAACAGCACCCTGTGGTGTGTGAGCACCCATGTGAGCAACCCCAATTTGATTTTTTTGTGCACCAGCTTAGGCCAACTGTTCAAGAGCGAGGATGCGGGCTTGAGCTTTGTTCACCTGCCCCATGAATTTGGCGAGCTCAGGGCCTTGCACTGGAGAACACTGCCCAAGGGTGCGCGACAAGCTGAGCATGCCATCACGCGCCATGCCATCAAGGCGCGAGATGTGTCTCAGTGGGCTTCGAGTCAGATTCAAAAAACTCTGCAATGACCTAGGAAAGATCATGACCCAAGCCATCCATGTGGGCCTCATGGTGCCCGTCAACAATACCACGTTTGAGCGTGAGGCCTTGGGGTGGTTGGCGCCAGGATCAAAACAAACGGTCTTTAAAATTCCTCGCGGCAAGGGGCTCTTGACTCCTGAGACGATCGCTCCCTACAAACAACAAGCGTTGAGGGTGGGTGCACAATTTGCGCTGACCGATGTGGATGTGGTGGCCTACGGTTGCACGGCTGCGGGCTTCATCGATGGACCTGAGGGCGATGCTGAGCTCGCGCGCGAGATGAGTCGCGTGAGCGGCAAGCCCGTGGTCACGACGGCGCACTCGATGGTGCTCACCTTGCAAGCGGCTCACGTTCAACGCATTGGATTGATCACCCCCTATTTGGAGGCGGTGAACCAGCAACTCAAGGAGTTTCTCCTGGCTGGTGGTATTGAGGTGTTGAGTTTTGACAGTTTTTATACGCCCGATGTGGACAGTTTGGGGCGAATCAGCGCCAAAGAGGTCTACGACTTGGCACTCAAAACCATGACCCAAGACTGCGAGGCGATGTTCATCGCCTGTGCTCAATTGCCGACCTATTCCATTTTGGCCCAGTTGCGAGCAGTTTTGGGTAAACCCGTGTTTTCTTCCAACGCCAGCACGATTGAAGAAGCGCTCAAAACTTTCAAAGCACTCAATCCCCCCCGCAGTTAGTGCGCGGTGCGGTTGCTCAATGGTCGGACTTCTTTCTTTATCAATTGACCCACTCTTGACTCGAGGCCTTTATGATCCACACCAACACCACGCCCAGCACTGCTGACCTTGTCGGGTCAAGATGGATTTCACTCGCCCTAGGCTTTGCAGTCGTGTTCGGCTGTGAGGCCCAGGATTTTCCAAGTCGACCCGTTCGATTGATCGTGCCCTATAGCCCTGGTGGCGTGACCGACATCACAGCTCGCACAGTGAGTACTCGCCTTGCCGAGACATTGGGCCAGTCGGTCGTGGTGGACAATCGAGCAGGGGGAGCCTCCATTGTCGGCACCGATGCCGTGGTCAAAGCCAAACCCGATGGCTACACCTTGCTCTTGACGTCATCGGCACTGGCGGCCAATCACATCCTCTTTAAAAACATCCCCTATGATCCGGCGCGCGATTTATCGAGTGTGAGTTTTCTCACTACCGTCCCCACAGTCTTGGTGGTGCCCGCGGGCAACCCGATACAAAACCTCAAAGAGTTGGTCGTTCTCGCAAAAACCAAACCCGACAGCATGAACTACGGCTCAGCGGGCAACGGCAGTGGAAACCATCTTGCGGCCGAAGTCTTTCAAAACGCGGCCGGTATAGAGATTCAACACATCCCTTATAAGGGCGGTGGCGCAGTCATGGCCGACTTGGTGGCCGGTCACATCACCTTCGTTTTTGCTGTCTTACCCACAGCTTACCCCTTCATCACCTCGGGTAAGTTGCGGGCATTGGCGGTGAGTAGCCTCAGTCGCAATCCCGCTTTGCCCGAAGTGCCCACGGTGGCGGAATCGGGCTATGCTGGTTTTAGTGTGACCGAGTGGGTGGGGGTTTTTGCGCCGTATGGCACGCCACCCAACGTGATTGATAAGCTCAATGCGGCATTCAGTGTGACTCTCAAGCACCCCGAAGTTCAAACCCGTTTGCGTGCCCTGGGCTCTGAAATCGTTGGCGGTGCCCCCAACCAATTGGACGCCTACTTTCGCGCTGAAGTGGGCAAGTGGTCCAAGTTGGCTGAAAAGGTGAAATTTGAAGTGGTGGATTGAAGCTAAACTGTGAGGTCATGAACTTTGGGCTTTGCTATGCAGCGCGTTGAACCGTTGACTTTGACTGACGTGCGGGGGTTGAGCGTGGGCCATGTCACCGATCTTGATGCCCTCACAGGCTGCACGGTGGTGCTGTGTCCACCGGGCACCGTGGGTGGTGTCGATGTGCGTGGGGCAGCACCTGGTACGCGCGAGACCGATTTGCTCGATCCGGTGAATACCGTGCCCTTTGTCAATGCAGTGTTGTTGTCCGGGGGGTCAGCCTATGGGCTTGATGCAGCATCCGGGGTGATGCGCTGGCTGGAAGAGCGTGGCCAGGGTGTCCAAATCAAAGAATTCTGTGTCCCCATCGTGCCTGGCGCCGTGATTTTTGATTTGCTCATTGGCAAGGGCCATGTTCGTCCTCAGTCAAGGGACGGTTATGCGGCCTGCCATGCCGCGCACAGCTCGCCTGTCCTTCAAGGCAATGTTGGGGCCGGAACGGGGGCTACAGTGGGCAAGGTTTTCGGTGCAGAGCTGGCCATGAAGGGTGGGCTTGGGAGTGCTGCCTTACAAGTCGGCGCCATGACGGTGGGCGCCTTGGTGGTGTGCAATGCGCTGGGTGACGTGATCGATCCCCAAAACGGCCAAATTGTGGCTGGGGCCCGAAAAACAGCCCATTCCCTAGAGTTTTTGGACATTCAAGCCCAGCAGCTCTTGGGCCGCGGTTCATCGCCCTTGATCGCCCAGCCTGGGCTTAACACCACCATTGGCGTGGTGGCCACCGACGTCCAACTCAGTAAAGTGCAGGCCAAGCGCTTGGCTCAGGTTGCTCACGATGGTTTGGCCCGCACCATCCGCCCCGTTCACACCCCCTTGGACGGTGACACCCTCTTTGCACTCGCCACCGGACAAGTCGAGGGCGAGGTTGACATGATGCTGCTCAGCAGTTTGGCCGCTCAAGTGACCGCCATGGCGGTCTTGAATGCCGTGCGCTCGGCCCATGGTGTGCAACTTGGAGAGAGTTTTTGGCCCAGTGTGAGCAGTCTCAAGTCCTCACTGGGGTGAGACCATGCCGTTTCAGCGGATGGGCGAAAAATTCACCCCCCCATGCGCTCGGGTTCATCCAAAGTTAAAACCTCGATGTTAGGATAGTGACCCAATACACAACGAAACGCTTATTCCTATGCTCAGACTGTTGCCTCGTTGGATGAATTTCTTGTCCAAACACAAAGACCCCACATTACCCTTATCGGGCGTTGCAGTGGTGCTCTTGGTGTTGGTTTGGGTGTTTGTTTTTGTCAGAGCCCAACAAGACCAGGTTTTGATTGAGCAAGCCGCATTTGGTAATTTAAGAAACATTGCACGCAGTTTCAAAGAACACACGCAAAACACTTTGGGCGGCGCCGATGAATTGCTCAGAATCGTCCAATACCATTACGAGAAAAGTGGGGATCGTGACTTCCCATTGCTCAAAGATTACTTTGACAACAAGGTCTTGGATGTGCGGTTTTTTAATCAAACGGGCATCATCGATGAGCAGGGCATGTATGTGTTCTCCAATTTGAAAAAAACTGCCACCAAGGTGGACCTCTCGGACCGAGAGCATTTCAAAGTGCACTTGAACACCTATCCCTATGGGATTTTCATCAGCAAACCCGTGCTCGGTCGCGTGAGCCAAAAGTGGTCCATCCAAGTGTCTCGGCGCATGAACAACCCTGACGGTAGTTTGAAGGGGGTGGCAGTGGCCTCTTTTGATCCCAATTACTTCACCAATTTTCACAAATCGATTGACCTCGGTCCCCATGGTTTCACTGCGATGGCGAGCTTAGATGGGGGTGTGCGTACTTTGGTGGAGGGGGATCGCAGTCAAATTGACGGTGCATTGCCCAATTTGAAGTTGCCCGAGAGTGTGGGGATCACTCCCTTGGGCACCTTCAAGTCCGATCAAGTGTTTGACCACGTCAAGCGCTTGTACGCCTTTGAACGCATCAATAACCAACCGCTGATGGTGCTCGTGGGTATGGACGAGTCCGATGCCTTGATGGAGTACAAAAGCCATTTAAGGTCTTATGTGTTCTTTGGTGGTGTGATGTCGATTTTCATCTTGCTCTTTGCCGCGTCCTCGCTCTTATTGCTGCGCCGTTTTGCCCGCATCAATGTCGAGCTTAAGGCCACCCACGACGAATTGGTGGTCACTCACCGGCAAGCGCAAAGCGCCACTGACGAGAAGCTCGAGCTCACCCAACGGCTCACCCAGTCGGAAAAACTCGCCGCCTTGGGTCAACTCTCTGCCGGTGTGGCGCATGAAATCAACAACCCGATCGCCTTTGTGGCTTCCAACATCAGTACCTTGCAAAAATACTTGGATATCTACGAGCAAATTTTGGACGCGCAACCCATCGCTGAGGGTCTGAGTGTGGACGCTTTGAAGTCGGCGCTGGAGTCGGTGAAGTCCTTGAAGCTCCAGCTCCAATACGATTATGTCAAAGGCGATGTGCACCCCTTAATGATGGAGACCCGGGAAGGTTTGGAGCGGGTTCAAAACATCATTCAAGACCTCAAAAACTTCTCACGCACAGATGTTCAACTCACATGGCAAATGGCCAACATCAACCATGGCATTGAGTCCACTTTGAATATTGTCAATCATGAGTTCAAATACAAAGCCGAGTTGGCGCTCGAACTCTCACCCTTGCCCGATATCCAATGCGTGCCGTCCCAACTCAATCAAGTTTTTTTGAATTTGATTGTCAATGCCGCTCAGGCCATGGATGAGTCCAAACGAGGGGTGCTGAGCATTCGTTCGGGTGTGAGCGAGGATGAAAGCCATGTTTGGGTCGAGGTTCAAGACACGGGTTGCGGCATTGCGCCGGAGAACTTGAGCAAGATTTTTGACCCCTTTTACACCAGCAAGTCCATCGGGCAGGGCACCGGGCTTGGCTTATCGGTGTCGCACGGCATTGTTCAAAGACACGGTGGCAGCATTGAGGTGCACAGCACCATTGGCGAAGGGACTTGTTTCAAGGTGTCTTTGCCTGTGATTCAAGCCGATCAAGCGTCTGTGCAATTGAAGAGCTGAGCACATGTCCAATCCTTGCATTCACATTCTTTGCGTGGATGATGAGCCCAACATACTGCGCTCTTTGACCCGTTTTTTAAAGATGAATCGTTTTGAGGTGAGCACAGCCAATGGTGCCGATGAGGCCTTGTCGTTGTTGAGGTCGCAGCGCTTTGACGCGGTGATTTGCGATATGGGCATGCCAGGCATGACTGGCGCCGAGCTGCTCGCTGTGGTGAGCCGCGATTGGCCTGAGACTT
>CAIMTJ010000071.1 GCA_903844385.1 uncultured Burkholderiales bacterium | reverse complement strand
GCCTTGGGCGCTGAAGTCTTGGCCGTGGTTTTGACCGCCGATGTTGGAGGAGCAGTTTTGGTCGAGGTCTTTGCAGCAGACTTTGTAGCGATTTTGCCCGCGGTCTTCGTTGCAGTCTTCGTTGCAGTCTTTGTTGCAGTCTTTGTTGCAGTCTTTGTTGCAGTCTTTGTTGCAGTCTTTGTTGCAGTCTTTGTTGCAGTCTTTGTTGCAGTCTTTGTTGCAGTCTTGCCTGCAGGTTTCACTGCAGGTTTTGCGGTCGCCTTTTGAGGCACAGATTTTTTGGTCGTGCCAGGTGAGGCGGCTTTGGCTGTGGTCTTCTTGGCTGCTGACTGAGCCAGCGTTTTCACTGTTTTTTGGGCTGGCTTTTTGGAAGCGGTTTGAGTGGCTTTTTCAGCATCGGTTTTGGTCGCTTTGGGCACTTTGGGCACTTTGGGCGAAGCAGCTGGGCGCAGAGAAGTGGGTGCCTTGAGCGTCTTCTTTTTCTGGGCAACGGCCTCCTCTTTGCGTCGCTCTTTTTCGGCTTGCACGGCTTTGAGTTCTTCTCTGGCCATTTCTTCTTTGTATTTGATCTCCTCAACACTCAAGTAAAGGGGCTGGGCTTGGATGGGCGTGGGGATCTCATCGGCTCCATCACCGCCAGTCTCGTGCTGTTCTAACAGTGCGGACTCTTCGCTGTGGGGATCTGGATGGCCTCGGCTCGGGTGCAAGGTCTCTCGAATCCATCGAAAAAGTTCCCGATACGCGCGGCCTTGGCGCGGCGCTTGCCCAGTGGATACCTCGGCTCTTGTGAGCGGCTGGGCGTCTTTTCTCGCTTGTCTCACCAAGGCCCTGAATTGTTGCGGCTCTTGTCGCGGATACTTGGAGAGCCACTCCCCCAGAGCTTGATCGTCTTCAATCAAGCGCTTGCGCCAAGCCTCACTTTCATGCAAGGCCAACGTTTCTTTGGCACTGCCGCCGTGTTGGATCTCTAGGCTGTCGCGAATGGCTTGCAGATCCTCTTCGTCCAATCGGCGCATGAGCTTGCCGACAAACTGCATTTGACGGCGCTTGCCCTCAAAATTGGTGATTCTTTTGGCCTCATTCACCGCATCCATCAGCAAGGTGTTCAAGTGACCTTTTTCTAAAAGTTTTTGCTTGAGATCGGCTCTGAGTTCAAGCAAGTCCTCACCGAGCTTTTGTCGCTCCGTGCTTTCTCGCTTGAGGTCGGTTTTGCTGGCCGCATCGGTGCCTTTGAGCTCGCGTTTATAGGCAAGGTCGAGCTCACTGCCCAAGGCGATAAAGACGCCTTGTACGTAATAGCCTTTTTTGGGTTTTCTTGACATGTTGGAGGTGATTATCGCGTGCTTTGCGCAAGATGGGCGACTCAACAGTATGATAGCGTCACATGAAAACTTCCAAAGCCCCCACCGTGTCTTCGTCTGCGCTTCATTCCCGCCATCCCCAGGCGTTGGTCAAGCCCGCCCCCAGCGCGCACAACCCATCCAATCCTGCCGTTTTTTCCTACTCCCGCGCCCAGTTTGAGGAATTGGTCGAGCAGGCCATGTCTCACGCCAAAACCTTGGGCGCGAGCGACTGCGCGGCCGAGGCCTCGGAGGGTTGCGGCTTGAGTGTCTCGGTGCGCAAGGGCGCCTTGGAGACCGTGGAGCGCAACCGCGACAAGGGCCTGGGTGTGACGGTCTACATGGGGGCCAGGCGGGGCAATGCCAGCACCTCGGACTTTTCTGCCGCCGCCATCAAGCGCACGGTGCAAGCGGCTTACGACATTGCACGCTTTACCGCACAAGACCCCGCTGCAGGCCTACCCGATCAGGCCGACATTGTTCGCAGCATCCCTGATTTGGAGCTCTTTCACCCCTGGAGCGTCACCGCTCAAGAGGCGTTTGAATTGGCCAAAACCTGTGAAGATGCCGCCTTTGCCACCTCCAAACGCATCACCAACAGCGAAGGTGGCGGCGTTTCTGCCCAGCAAAGTCATTTCTTCAGCGCTCACAGCCAAGGCTTTCGTGGCGGTTATGCCAGCTCACGCCACAGCCTCTCAGTGGCACCCATTGCCGGCAAAGGCGCCAACATGCAGCGCGACGCGTGGTACACCTCCATGCGAGACCCGGCGCTCTTGGCCTCCCCGCAAGCGGTGGGTGAGTACGCGGCACGCCGCGCGTTGAGCCGATTGAACTCTCGCAAAATCTCCACCATCCAGTGCCCCGTGCTCTTTGAGAACACCTTGGCCGCAGGCTTGGTGGGGCACTTGGTGCAGGCCTTGAGTGGTGGGGCACTTTACCGAAAGACCTCGTTTTTGCAAGACTCCATGGGCAAGCGCGTATTGCCCGCGCACATTCACCTGCATGAGGACCCCTTCGTCTTGGGGGGCAAAGGCTCGGCCCCGTTTGATGACGAAGGCGTCAAAACCCAAGCGCGCAGCGTGATCGATGCAGGGCGTGTTGAGGGCTACTTTTTGGGGACGTATTCTGCGCGCAAACTGGGCATGAGAACCACCGGTAACGCTGGGGGCTCGCACAATTTGGTGTTTTCCTCCAAACGCACGAAAAAGGGGGACGATTTGGACGCCATGCTGCGCGCCTTGGGCACGGGCCTGTTTGTGATCGAGCTCATGGGCCAAGGGGTCAACTACGTGACGGGCGACTACTCCAGGGGTGCGAGTGGGTTTTGGGTGGAAAACGGCGAGATTGCATTCCCCGTGCAAGAAATCACCATTGCGGGCAACCTCAAAGACATGTTCAAAGGCATCCAAGCTGTGGGCGCCGATGCCTATAACTATGGCGCCAAGACAGTGGGCTCGGTGCTCATTGACCGCATGCAAATTGCGGGCAGTTGAGCTTTAAGCCCCCGCTTGTTGTGATGAATCCCTGGATACCTTGAGCGCCAAGCTCAAGGATTCAACGCCGCTTTGACCGCCTGTGAAACATGGCCCATCTCGGCCACGCCAGCAAATTTCACTTTGGCCGCGGCCATCACCCGTCCCATGTCCTGAGCGCCTGTGGCGCCCAACTCGCTCACCAAGGCCTGCACCGCCAGTTGTACCTCTTGGGCGCTCATGCGTTGCGGTAAGTAAGCCTCCAGCACCACCAACTCATCGCGCTCGATTTGCGCCAAGTCCTCGCGCGAGGCCTTCTCAAAAGCGCTGATGGAGTCTTTGCGCTGCTTGATGAGTTTGTCCAAAATGGCCACGATGTGCTCATCCGTCAAGGTCAACCGCTCATCCACTTCCTTTTGCTTCATCGCTGACAGCAGCAAACGAATGGTTCCTAGGCGTGCCGTCTCTTTGGCGCGCATCGCGTCTTTCATGTCCGCGGTGATGGTGTCTTTGAGTGACATGGTGCTGTGTCCTTAGAAGTGCCCAAAGGCGTTGGTCCGAAGAAATGGGGGTCAACGGGTTCAAACATGGGAAAGCCAAAAAATAAAGCCCGCTGGGTTCAACCCCTGCGAGCTTTGGAGCAGTCCCTACACCGTCGGTGTGGGGTGCCAAGGGGACGCGATCAGTACAGCTTTTTGGGCAACTGCATGCTGCGCACGCGTTTGTAATGACGCTTGACTGCAGCGGCCTTTTTGCGCTTGCGCTCAGCCGTGGGCTTTTCATAAAACTCGCGAGCG
>CAIMTJ010000070.1 GCA_903844385.1 uncultured Burkholderiales bacterium | reverse complement strand
ACGGGGCTAGGAAAAGGCAAGGGCGGTCACATGCACTTGTTTGATAATGTGCACAAGTTCAGCTGTAGCGGAATCATTGGTGCCAGCATGCCCATTGCTTGTGGCGCAGCTTTGGCTGCAAGAAAGCTTGGTAAGAACTGGGTGTCGATTGCCTTTTTTGGTGAAGGCGCTGCCAATCAAGGTTCATTTCACGAGTCGATGAACTTGGCTGCTTTATGGAAACTGCCCGTGATCTTTGTATGCGAAGACAACCAATGGGCTATCTCTGTACCCAAAACGAAGGCTACTTCCATCGAATGGATTGCAGACCGTGCGCAGGGATACGGCATTCCAGGCATACGGGTTCCTGAAAATGATGCTGTACAAATTTACGAAGCTGTAGCTCCCGCTATCGCCAGAGCCAGGCGAGGCGAAGGCCCCAGCTTAATTGAAATTAAAACCGATCGTTACTTTGGCCACTTTCAAGGGGATCCTGAAACATATCGACCCAAAGATGAGGTTGCCAATTTAAGAAAGAATGACCCTATTCCAAAGCTGTCGATGATGCTTAAGACAAAGGGATTTTTAACGGCAGATCAAGAGTCAATAATTATTCAAGCGATGCATTCGCTAGTCGACAGAGCATTTGATTTTGCGCGCATGAGCGAATATCCCAATGAAAACGATGCATTGCAAGATGTTTTTGTCAACGGTCACTTAAACGGCAGGGCTTTGGTATGAAAACAAATCGCATCTTGACCATGGCGCAAGCCATATCAGAAGGCATCTCACAAGAAATGGCACGAGATTCAAATGTCTTTGTCATGGGGGAAGATATTGGATCGTACGGCGGCATCTTTGGTGCCACAGGCGGGCTGCTAGACAAGTTTGGCAAAGAGCGAATCATGGACACTCCCATTTCTGAGACCGCTTTCATTGGTGCAGCAATAGGAGCGGCAAATGCTGGTCTACGTCCTATTGTGGAATTGATGTTTGTCGATTTCTTTGGTGTTTGTATGGACCAGATCTACAACCATCTTGCTAAGAACACCTACATGTCGGGTGGCCATGTGAGCTTGCCAGTTGTGATCAACACCGCCATTGGCGGGGGCTACGGAGACGCTGCACAGCACTCTCAATGTTTGTATTCAATCTTTGCGCACATGCCGGGCATCAAAGTGGTTGTACCCTCGAATGCCTACGATGCTAAGGGCTTGATCGTCCAGGCAATTCGAGATAACAACCCAGTGATATTCATGTACCACAAAGGCATCATGGGTCTGCCGTGGATGGGTTACCTTGAAGGCAGCAGCAATGCGGTGCCGGAAGATTTGTACGTTTTGCCTTTTGGCAAAGCCAACTTCGTCACTGAAGGATCTGACATCACCATTGTGACCATCAGTCAAATGGTGCAAAAAGCAGTATTGGCCGCCAAAGTTTTAGAAGAGCAGAGCATTCATGCTGAAGTGATTGATTTGCGTACTCTGGTACCCATGGACACTGAAAGTATTTTGAAGTCTGTTTGTAAAACAGGTCGCTTATTGATTGTGGATGAGGACTATTTAGGCTTTGGCTTGAGTGGCGAGATCGCTGCGGTCATTGCTGAAAATCTGGATTCAATTTCACTTAAAGCACCTATAAAGCGGCTTGCAGTACCCAATGTGCCTATTCCTTTTAGTCGCCCTTTGGAACAATTTGTCATTCCACAAGTGTCCAATATTGTTCTCGCTGCGCAAGAACTAATGATCAAGAAAATTGCGCTATTGGAAACGCAGTGATTGAGATCAAACTAGACGCTGAAGCATGGGATAGTGCTCAGGATGGTGCGCAGGCCTTGTTGGAGAAATGGCTTGTTTCAGAAAATGAACAGGTGAAAAAGGGGCAGGCATTGGTCACTGTTGTGATGGTGAAAGCAACGATTGATATCGAAGCTCCGAGTGAAGGATACATTGACAAAATATTGATTCTTCAAGGGGAAAGTTTTGCAATTGGAACCGTGCTTGCAAATTTCAATACTTTCATATGAACTGGCTCAGTCACCCCACCCGCTTTATTTTCTTCACTGGCAAGGGTGGCGTCGGTAAGACATCGATCTCCACAGCCATTGCCATTACTCTTGCTGACGCTGGTAAACGAGTTCTGCTTGTCAGTACAGATGCAGCCTCCAACTTGGACGAGATGCTGAATGTCGAGTTGAGTAATCAACCGGTTAAAGTGCCTGGCGTCAAAGGTCTTGAGCTCATCAACATTGATCCATATGAAGCTGCACAGGCTTATCGGCAAAGAGTTATCGACCAGATGGGAGATGCAGCGACCCTAGAAGAAAAAGGCACCGTAAGGGAGCAGCTGTCAGGCGCATGTACAACAGAGATTGCTTCATTTGACGAGTTCTCTAGTTTGCTCGCAGATGACAACAGTCGTTATGATCATATCGTTTTTGATACTGCTCCAAGTGGCCATACCTTGCGTTTGCTTAGCTTGCCCAAAGCTTGGAGTGGTTTTTTGGCTAACAACGATCAAGGCGCTTCGTGCTTAGGTCCGCACTCAGGCTTGAAGATGCAAGAGACACGCTTTAATCAAGCCCTTGCTGCGTTGAGCAACCAGGTACTTACGTCCGTTGTGTTGGTGGCTAGACCAGAAATGAGCGCATTAAGTGAAGCCGCACGAACCAGCAATGAACTCAAAGAGCTGGGTTTATCCAATCAACGCTTGATCATCAATGGTGTTTTCCACGCAAGTGTGTCGGATGACCCAGTAGCTAGGGCAATTGAACTTCAAGGCAACAATGCTTTAGCAAGTATTCCAGATGCTCTAAAGCTATTGCCACGCGATGAAGTTCCTCTTCGCGCAGTAGACAACGTCGGTCTGCCTGCGCTGAGGGCTCTGTTGTCCGATACTTCCTCTCAAGTAAGCCACACAATTGCGCCTGTTCAGACGATGTTTGCAAAGCGATTAGGCTTGCTGATCGATGACCTAGCCAAGCAACAGCACGGATTAATCATGGTGATGGGAAAGGGTGGGGTCGGTAAAACAACCATTGCTGCCGCACTGGCGCTTGGTCTGGTTGAAAAAGGCAAAACAGTCCATCTCAGCACAACTGATCCAGCCGCTCACCTGTCTGAAACTTTGAAAGAGCAAGTCCCTGGCTTGCAAGTCAGTCGCATAGACCCAAAAGTCGAAACGCAGAAGTACATTGACAAAATCATGTCAACCAAGGGTCCAACCCTAAGCGATGATGAAAAAGCACTTTTGTTGGAGGACCTGCAATCACCATGCACCGAAGAGGTCGCGGTATTCCATGCTTTTTCACACATCGTTGCACAGGCAAGTAACGTTTTTGTTGTCTTGGATACTGCACCAACGGGTCACTCATTGCTGCTCATGGATGCGGCAGGTGCTTACCATCGCCAAATGATGAGTACGTTCGAAAAACAAACTGGCACATCGGTGAAAGTGGTTACCCCGCTGATGCGACTGCAAGACCTTGACTACACAAGAATTATCTTGGTGACATTGCCAGAAGTAACGCCTGTCTCCCAAGCATCCGCATTACCAGAGGATCTTAGACGAGCAAAGATTGAACCTTATGCCTGGGTTCTGAATCGATCAGTCTTGGCCGCAAAAACGAAAGATCCACTTCTGATTTCTCGGCTGCAGGGTGAAGTCAAACAGATGAAACGCATTAGCACTGGGCTTTCAGATAATTTGTTTGTCATTCCCTTCCAATCCGAGCAACCCGTTGGGATACATGCTTTGCATGAACTTTTGGCTGGTTAATTTTCGATCATGGAGAAGCTATCTCACTCTACAAAGGTAGTTAATGTTACAAAGGTCTTGAACTGAAAGCGCTGTACGTTCAATAGCTTCAAAGGAACCATCCAAGGCTAGATCAAAAGATGAGGGGATGTCTTTGGCAGACACTTCGTGCGCTATTCACATATGACGTTCAATTAAGGGGTTGCAATTTTTACTGCTTGTGTGAGTGACACTATGCAAAGCCCAATCCAAAGAACCATTGAGACCCATGTATTTGTAGCGCTTAAATAAGCAGCGTGATGATTGCTCTCGTGCTCGCGAGTGTATTTCAATTTGGCCAAACCTGCACGGTAAGCCGAATAAAGTGCACAGTAGCCGAGAAGCAGCATTGCAATATGAATAATTGTGTTCACGTTATTTCCTTCAAATGAAAAATTAATTATAAAGCTTTGTTAATTCTTAGCTCTGTTGGCCGAGAAGTCAATATCAGTGGCTTTAAATTTCATTAAAAAATTGGTAGAGGGATGATTGAAAGTTGTCTTTACAAGCAAAAATGCTCCAATTACACCTAAACAACGATAGTGCTTTTAATTAAATGGATTCATGGGTGTGATTAAAATTAAATCCCAATTGTTGTGGTTGAATTGACTTGTTTGAATTTCATTTGAGTTCCGTTTGACGGTTTTGGGAGATGCATGTTTGTCAATGAAGACTTTTCCCGCAGTTACAACGTCTTCGTTTTTGCGGCGAGCAGGTTCTGCGTTTGAGGCCTGGGATCCAAGCTAGATTTGCGCTTAGTTGAACATGTCGAGGAAAGCTCAAACCGAGGATTGTTTGATTGGATGTTTGAGTTCATTTGGCTGCCTAGGCCTTGGGTTATTATGCCGGTCATCAAGTTGTCTTGGAATTCATGTACGCTTAAAAATGATTTGACTGGTATTGGCCCAATTTTAATAATTCAAACCAATCATTCGTCTTTATTAATAATTTTGTTTTGGCTATTCAATTCATGAAAAAACTTCATAATCCGCTCATTGACTTTAGGTACTGGGTATTGATTTCATTGGCCAGTATCTTTGGAACCAACACGGGGGATTTGGCTGTTAGACTTTGTAAGTTGTCCGGTATCTTTCCTCCAGAAGGTCTGATGGGACTCAAACATGCTGGTCCGTTGCCAATATTGATTTTGCTTTTTGGGCTTTTGTGGTTGTTGGAGAAAAAAGATAACGATAAAACTGAGCTCTTTTTTTGGTCTGCTATTTTGATCATTCGAACCGCAGCCACTAACATTGCTGACATGATCGCGGGTGACTTGCATTTGGACCCGCTCATGTGCTCATTGGTCTTGGCCCTTGGCTTGTCTGGATTGGCCCTTTGGTGGCAATCCAGACGTCCTCAGCCTCTTGATCCCTTGTTTGTCCCGCAGACACATCTCCTTTATTGGTCCATGATGATGACGGCAGGGGTGCTTGGAACAATCCTAGGTGATTACGTGGCCGATGAGTATGGTCTTGCCTACACTGCAGGCTGCTTATCTTTGGCGATGGCGATCTTGGTGGTCTTGGGATTCAAGAACTTTTTGGTCATGACACCGCTTTATTGGCTTGGCGTTGCCTTGGCCCGAGTGGCTGGCACTGACGTCGGTGACTGGCTTGCCAAGAGCGCTGAGAAAGGTGGCTCAGGTCTGGATTTGTCAACAGCCACAGTGATCAGTGGCTTTGTTTTCACCGTGTTGGCGTTATTTTGGAAGAGCAAAAAAAATTCACATTAATCGCACTGTCGTTTGTCACATTCAACCTTTGCTCCATATTGAGAGATTGTAGGGTCTTGGCCAACGTTGCTCATCTGCGACCAGCATCTCTAGAGCCTACTTAAGCTGTCGCCAACAGTCAGTTTCACTCCAATTTCAAATGAAGTTGACCAATGATTTTGGAGTATTTCTTTTGATCCTGTGCTATCAATGACTTGAACTCATCTTGTGAGGTGAGCAAGGGCTCTATTCCCCCAGATTTGAATAAATTGTCCACCACTTCACTCGATTTCAACGCTTGCGTGACCCAAGTTCTGATGGTGTTGACGACGCTGACTGGGAGCTGTGCAGGACCAAAGAGGCCAATCCAGATGGTGGCTTCAAAGTCAGGGTAGGTTTCATTGAGCGTGGGCACATCTGGAAATGCTTTGGAGCGGCGCGCCCCGCTTGAGGCCAATGGCTTGAGCTTACCCGTTCTTAATAAGTTCGCGTTCGACGTGCCAGCAAACATGACAGCTACTTCACCGCCAACAGTCGCAGTGGTGGCAGGCGATCCGCCCTTGTAGGGCACATGCAAGAGCTCAATACCGGATCTGGCTTTTAGAAGCTCCATGATCAAGTGATGCTGTGAGCCGTTTCCGGCAGATGCATAGGCCAGCGGTGGGTTGGCGTGCTTGGCCAATTCAATGAAGTCGGCAAAGTTCTTCACACCCAGATTGGGGTTGGCTGACAAGACAAATTGATTGGCGCCCAAACTCGCGATCGGGAGTAAATCGCGGTTCACATCAACGCTGGCTTTGCTGTAGAGGTAAGGGTTGATGGAGAACGTGCTGTCCATGCAAACGAGCAAGGTGTAGCCATCTGCGGGGCTTCTGGCTACATAATCCGCCGCAATATAGCCATTGGAGCCCACACGGTTCTCTACCACGACGTTTTGAGCACTCAGTTCGGATAGTTTGGCGGCCATGATGCGTGCAATCAGGTCGGGCGCGCCACCCGCAGGAATAGGAGAGATCAGTTTGATCGATTGGTGCGGGTAGGAAAGAGTTTGCGCTTGGCATGAAAGACTGCCAACACTTCCACAAAACAGCATGAAGAGTGTGCATCTTTTTGTGGTTGATAAAAAGTTTTTGAACGTCATGGCAAGCTTCCTGTCGAATCGATGGCACCCGTGTTGGGTGTGGGCTTAGATCAATGGGTTTTTAAAAAATCAATGACCGCTTGATCAAAGCGTTCTGGCTCCTCCCAAGACAATGCATGACCCGCCTCGGGCAACAGCACCCACTGGGGGTGATCCAGGTATTTCACCCAGAGTTGCATGAGTGCAGGGGGCGCCAATAAATCGGCTCCGCCTGCAATGACCAAGGTCGGTGTCTTGATGGTCGCGATTTTGGCAAAGGTGTTGGGTGTGCGAAGTGCCTGGGCTTTGGTGCCAGATTGTTGGGACCGCTCTTCAATTTCAACCCAGGCCTTGGTGCCTTCAGGATCGCGGGCTCGGTAGGATGGGCCAACTTCTCTGAAATAAGCGGGAAGTTTGCGAATGCCTGGAATTTCAATGCGATCCACCACCTCTTTCATGGTGGGCTCTGAGAGCTGTGCGGTGCTGCCCCCCACGATCAAGCTTTTAATGCGCTCGGGCTTCCACGCCGCATAGTCAATCGCGGCAAAGCCTCCGCCAGCTATTCCCAGGAGGTGAAATCGATCGATCTTCAAATGCTCTACCAATGCTTCGAGGTCCTGCGCAATGCTGCTCTGCCCATTGTCCGACGGTGTTTTTGCAAAGCTTTTACCCCAGCCGCGGCGATCAAATGCGATGACTCGGTAACCAGCTTTTGCAAACACGGCCGACTGCATGGCCCAGACCTCACTGCTGCCGGTGTTGGGGTGTAGCAACATCAAAACGTCTTGGCCGGGTGTGCCGCCGGTATCGGTGAACCATAAATTGACGCCTACCAGATCTACTTTGAAGCCGGGTGCTTGGGGCGCAGTTGTAGGCTTGAGAGTGGACCCATTGAAAGACAGCGCGTTTTGCGCTTGAATTGGAAGCATTGGCCAAGCACTCAAGAGCAGTGTCAAGCTCACGGCAAGCAAGGATTGAAGATACTGAGAGCCAAGCGTTGCAGGGGCCGGCGTCTTGGAAATGGTCATGAAGGGATCCCCTTGTGGCTGGTGAATTCGGTTTTTAAGTGTCATGGGCTCTCGGCGTTCAGGTGCAGAAGGCACGGCATGATCATGGACTCGACGTCCATCAAGTTGTTGACTCTGGATGTACCGGACATGTGTGGAGTGGAGATGAATGTCGGCAAGGCCAAGAGACTTTCATCTTCGCTTGCCGGCTCTTGGTAGTGCACATCAAAGGCCGCTCCTGCCAAGTGTTGCCCAGAGAGTGCGGCATGAAGGGCGTCATGGTCCACAATGGCCGCACGGGCTGTATTGATCAAGTAGGACCCTTGGGGCATGAGGGACAAGGCCTTGCTATTGATCATTTGTCGGGTCGCAGTGTTGAGGGGAACGTGAAGGCTTAAAAAGTCACTTCGCGTGAGCAGGCTTTCAAAATCAACGCTCTCCACCGCCCATTGACTTTTCTCGACAGGGCTCAGTGGTGAGCGTCGGTGGCAGAGGATCTTCATGCCGAAATGCTGTGCCAACTGGGCCACCTCTTTGGCGATTTCCCCAAACCCCAGCAGTCCCAGAGTTTTGCCATGAAGCGTGGTCAGACCTGGGATGCGACCGTAGTTGGCATTGGCCGTGTGGTTCAAATCATAGGGGCGGTAGGGTAGCCCGACTTTTTTTAAATCACTTTGACGAATGAGCCCATTCACAAATGGGAATCGTCTGGCCAAATTCAGACACAGCATCAGGGTGTGTTCGGCCAATGCGATGTTTGTGAAACGTCGAACGGTGTGAACAGGCAGTTTGGCCACCTTGCAGGCCTCTTGGTCAATGTGGTCGGTGTTCATGCCGAATTGATGCACTGATTTCAGTCTTTGAGCCAAGCTGATTTCTTGCTCTCCAAATGCCAAACTTTCAAGAAAGACATGGTCTGCGATGGGTAAGAGGGCGTGAAATTCCTCTTGCGAATGGACCATCCGGACATCACTGGGAAAGAGGCCTTGAGCGCGTTGTCGAAAGCCTTCAATCCAGGTCTGGAAATTGGCCACATCGGTGCTGACAAAGTCCTTGAAGGCATGATAACGCGCAGGCTCGACCTTGGGGTCCAAGAGCACTTGCGTGAGTCTTAATATTTTGTCGTCCTGGACAAGAAAGACACGGGATGGTCGCATGGGGCAGGCGGGAGGTTTTGTGCAGGCTTTAGGGGGCTGACACTTTGAGTTGCTGCATCAAGTGGCGAACCAAGGTTTGTCCCTCCTTGGCCAACTCTAGAATAGTTTGCATTTTTTGCATGCTGTGCCAAGGCCCCACACAGTCAAAGAATTTGGCGTCCAAGTCTTTTTGACTGGCTGGGTTTTCTGGAGAACCTTTGTGATGCGCCACTGTCTCGGTGAATTGGTGGCCCGAATGGGTTTGGATATGCAGTGTCACAGGTTGCTCAAAGGGGGCCTTTCGCACACTCTCGTTTGACTCAGACAAGTGGGGGGGCACACTCACCGTGATCAAGTCAATCAAAGCCAAAATCTCGGGCCGCCACACCGCTTCATCGGTGAAGGAGGCGAGGGTGGGGCGCTCGTCCAAGAGAGCACTTGCGATGCAATACTCCAATGAAGTTTTGCCTTGCAGTCCATTAATCGGACGCGAGTGAATCAAGGTCTTGGGGAACATGTAACTCACCTCTGCGACGATGGATTTGATCTCGGCAATTTTTAAGCGGTGTTTTGTTTGCAACTCCACCACGCAGTCCACTGCGAAAAGTGGCGGTCGTCCACAAGGGTAGAGCTTGAAGCTCGGACCTGGTGCGGTGATCATGAAGGGATCTCCCCATGATGATAAATCCGACAAAACGCGTGTCTCATCCCAATCGATACAGAGCATTTGACCGATGTTCATGGGGCCATCAAAAATCTCTGGATCGGCGGTAAATCCTCGAGCCGCCAGTTTGGCGGCTTTGACACCGTTGCTCGCAGCAAGACCACTGTGCAAGGACATGGTCATGGTGCCAAAGTTGCGGCGAAGACCACTCGCCATCGAAGCCACAATGCCAAAGGCATGCAGCATTTGTTCGGCACTCAAGCGCATCAATATGGCGCATGCCACGACCGACCCAAACGCGCCTTGAGTGGCGGTAGCGTGCCAGCCTTGTTCATAATGCGAGGGATTCAAGAGGACTCCCAAGCGACACTCCAACTCATACCCCACCACAAATGCGTTGAGTGCTTCGTTCAAGCTCGCATTGACCTCCTCAGCCACCGCCAAGACCGCCGGCAGCAAGGGGCCCGATGGGTGGCCCCGCATTTGTGCTTGGTTGTCGTCAAAGAGTTGTAAGCTGATCATGGTGCCATTGATGAGTGCGACGTCGTCACTTCGACCCTGATGCGGGTAGCCAATGACCGATGAGCCCTGGGTGCTGGCGTGTTCAAACAAGGTCTGCTTGAGGTTTTCTATGGGGGTCTCTTGGTAGGCGGCAAAGGCACAGGCCAATGAATCAATCAAGCTTTTCGTGGCGATTTCTTTTTCAGATATGCCGACTTTGGAGGGCAAATGGATCAAGCACGTTTGGACGATCTCATGCGTGAGTTGGTGGTTGACGTAGCGGGTGGGCTTCATGGGTGTCCTGAGACGAAATGAATGGGCTATGGTGTGTTCAGTTTTGGATGTTGGATTCTTTGACGGTTTTGGACCACCGGATGATTTCACTTTGAACATAGTCCTTGAACTGTGCTGGGGTATTGCTGGGCACAGGATCGAGGCCTTCTTTGGTCAATTTGGCTCTGACATCATCGAGCTTCATCAACGCATTCGTTTGCGTATTGAGTTTGTTGATGATGGCCATGGGTGTGTTGATGGGCGCAAAAAGACCAAGCCAATTGCTCACCTCAAAACCGGGCAGTCCTGAAGAGGCGATGGTGGGAACTTGCGGCACCATGGGCGAGGGCTGAAGGCTTGACACCCCGAGTGCTAGCAACTTTCCCGAGTTCACAAAGGCCAGCACGGGTGTGATGCCAATCAGCATCACTTGAACGTTGCCAGCCAGGAGGTCGGTCACTGCAGGAGCGGCACCTTTGTAGGGGACATGCAAGATATTGACCTGCGCCATTTTGTTGAACATCTCCATGGCCAAGTGACTTGCACTGCCAGGTCCTGAAGTTCCGTAATTGAGTTGACCGGGCTTGGATTTGGCCAATTTGATGAACTCTTCCAAGGTCTTGATTTTTAAATTGGGATTGACCACCAAAAGACTTGCCAATGAGCCTGTTTTGACAATGGGGGCAAAGTCCCGCAGGGTGTCAAAGCCAACTTTGTTCAGGCTCGGGTTCACGCTCACCACACCGGCTGTGGTGAACAAGAGCGTGTAGCCATCGGCGCTCGAGTGGGCAACATATTCCGCGCCAATGCTGCCACCTGCTCCCGCTTTGTTGTCGATGATGACCGCTTCTTCTAAAAGCTCGGAGAGCTTTTGCGCCAAAACGCGAGCCATGGTGTCGGTGGGGCCGCTGGCAGTGAATGGGACCACCATGTGAATGGGCCTGGAGGGGTATTTGCTCGCGTCTTGTGCCATGCCCCATCCTGAACACAGGGCCGCCCACATTCCCATGGCAAAGCGCCAATGAAAGAAAAACTTTGAATAAGTATGCATTCAGGCTTGATTAACGATAAGGGTGATGGGGTCGTGAAAGGCGGCTCGCACAGGTCTGAGGGCAAACGAGTGCTCAATGGCCTAATAGGCTTTGCACATCAGGGCTGTGTTTTAAAGTCTACCTTGAGCGCACTTGAGTTTTGTATAGGGTAAGCCTGAGTTCAACGCATTCAAAGCATTGATGCAGCACAAAAAGGGGATGAATACCCTGTGCGTTTGAACCCCCAACCGCTCACTTCATCGCTGCGATGGACATGCTCAGGTCAATGATTTTCAATGACCTTCTTGGGCGACACGCCCAAGTTCTCGGTTTAATCAAGTATTTCGACGAGTTCGACGTCAAATTTGAGGGTGGCATTGGGTGGAATCACACCGCCTGCGCCACGCTGACCGTAGGCCAAATCGGGTGGGATGATGAGGGTGCGTTTACCACCGACTCGCATGCCTTGCACGCCTTCATCCCAACCTTTGATGACCATGCCTTGACCCAAGAAGAATTCGATGGGGGCGTGGCGATCAAAACTGGAATCGAACTTTTCGCCGGCTTCTTCATTTTCATAAAGCCAGCCAGTGTAGTGAACACTCACCTCATCTTCAGCCTGGGCGACTTCGCCCTCACCAATGTGGACGTCTAGATATTGCAGGCCGCTGGGGGAAGTGATCATGATGAAGTTTTAAAGAAATGACAAGGAGGTTAATTATCGTCTAAAAAAGACCAGAGGGCTGGTCGCGGTCTTTGAGTTTGAAGGGCTCATGGTGTGCTTCATCGCTCAGCTCCACTCGTCTTAGTCGGCGCTGATGCCTGCTTGACGGATGAGCTTTTCGTATTTGGCCAGTTGCAGGGACAACAGTTGTGTCAACTCTTCGGGGGAACTGCCCCGCGGCGTCAATCCCTGGCCTATGAGTTGGTCTTTGACCGACTCGTCTGAGAGGGCTTTGACAATTTCCTTGTAAAAGAGCTGAACTACAGACTTAGGGGTGCCAGCAGGCGCCATCATGGCGTACCAGGAGTTGAATTCAAAATTGGGCAGACCCGACTCGGAAATGGTGGCCACCTCTGGAAACTGGCCCATCCGCTTGGACGTTGACACGCCGATGAGTTTGAGTTTGCCACCTTTGATGAGCGAGTTGACGGTGGCAATCCCTTGAAAGCATACATCCACTTCCTTGCCAGCCAAGCCCACTGCCGCCTGGGTGGCGCCTTTATAAGGCACATGTGTGAGTTTGATGCCCGACTGAGCAGCAAAGAGGGCCATGGCAATGTGCTGAGGGCTTCCGTTTCCACCTGAGCCGTAGTTGATTTTGCCGGGTGAATGCTTGGCTGCCTGAATCAAATCTTGGGCTGACTTGATGCTCGAGTCCGCCCCCACCACCAAGCCCCACTCCACCGTGGCGACCAAAGAGATCGCCTCGAAGTCTTTTTGGATACCCCAGGGCATTTTGCTCTGCAAATTGGGCAGCATGGTCATGATGCTGTCGTTGAATCCACCGAGCACATAGCCATCGGGGGAGGACTTTGCCACCTTATCGGCTCCAATGAGACCAGCAGCACCCGCTTGGTTTTCGATGGCGATGCCGAGTCCTATATTTTGAGAAATTTTTTGCATCACAATGCGAGCCGCATTGTCCACGGCACTACCAGCGGCCAAGGGCACGATCACTTTGATGGGTTTACTCGGGTAGGTCGACTGGGCCCAGGCCACTTGCGACCCCAGGTTCAAACCCAGTTCTCCCAGCCATCCCAAGCCCATCAAGGTAGAGAGTTGTAAAAGTGAGCGTCTTTGCATCGGAGGGCCTCTTGGTTGGTAACGGGGGAATTGTCAGCAGACTGATGAGCTCAATGGCTTGAAGCGGCCTTGAGCGGGGAGATGCTCAAGGCCTGGGCCAACTGTCCGAGTTGCTCAATCAAAGCGGGCGAGAGCGCCACACCGAATTGGAGATGATCGAGCTTTTTCAGGTGACTTTGTTCACCTGGTAGCCAAATGCGTTCAACACCTGGCATTTTGCGACTGGCTTTGATGTCTTGAATGAATTGATCGATTTGTTGTTTGAAGACTTGGATGTCGCCAAAGGCATCGGGATCGATAATGACGATAGCTTGCCCCGTGTTGGTGACGCTGCTCGCATCTTTGTTGAAATCGATGACATCGCGCCCCATGGCAGCACCATTCAAGGCCCCGGCCAAAATACCCACGATCATCGATAAACCGTAGCCTTTGTATCCGCCAATGGGCAGCAAAAAGCCTTTGTCACTTTGATTGGGGTCAAGCAAGGGCTTGCCTTCTTGGTCGACCATCCAACCCTCTGGCATCATTTCGCCATTTTGCGCTTTCGCTTTGACTTTACCGTAAGCGGCCACGGTGGTTGCCATGTCCAGCACAATGGGTATTTCTCGCAGGGTGGGAATGGCCGCGGCGATGGGGTTGGTGGAGAGCAGCATATCGAGTCCGCCCCAGGCTGGCAGGTGGTTGGCATTTCCCACCGCAAAGTACAAACCCAGCATATCGTGCTCGAGTGCCATTTTCGCGTAAAGCGAGGCGGGTCCTGCGTGGTTACTGTACTGTGATCCCACCCAAGCAATGCCGGTATTTTTGGCTTTTTGAATCGCCAATTCAGTGGCGTATTTCATCACCAAGTGGCCCATGCCGTTGTCACCATCAACCAGAGCCATGGCTGGCTTTTCTTTCAATATTTTGATTTGAGGATGCAAGTTGATGGCGCCGGCTTGGATGCGCTTGGTGTAGGGTGCCAAACGAAAGATGCCATGCCCATCTGAGCCCTGCAGGTCCGCTTGGGTCATCAATTGTGCAATGACGTGACTGTCTTTTTTGGGAAAGCCCAGCGCCACCATGGCATCTTCAATAAAGCGCTCGAGCTCGGGGAGTTTAAATCTTGAATGTGTCATGGTGTTGTGGAATTGATGGCTGACCCAAGCGACGCATCATATCCAATGCAGCGCAATCAGGACTGGTTAAAACGGGGATGGATGTGACGGCTTGGCAGGCCTCTTGAGCCGCCGCCATTGAGAACTGAGCGAGCATGATCACATCGCACTCATGAAGTTCGGACATGGCGATTGATACTTTTTGGTGGTGCAAATCCTCATCCCCATTGGCCAAATCCTGCATAGCTTGTTGCACGTGAGCAGGTCGAACTTGGACACTCAATCCGTGGTCTTGGGCCAGTGTCAAAAATTCTTGAGTCATCGAGGCAATCGACGGCTCAAAAGTGGCGACCAAGCCGACTTGAAGGCTTGGGCCTCGTGCTCGATGTCGCAAGGCCTCTTCAAACATGGCTTGGTTCGGTTTGAGAACCGGTTTGTGGCTGGCCTGGGCGCAGGCGTCGATGGCCGCGCCAAAGGCTGAGCAGGTGAACAAAATGCCATCGGCTTGGCAAAACCAAGCGTAATTGGCCAGTTGCTCAAAACGCGCCATCATCTGTGGGGTCAATACACCGCTGTTGGCGTGGTGGTCTTTGGATAAACTGTCGTCAAGCAGATGAAACACCTGGGTTTTGGGGGAATGCCTGGCAAAGGCATTGGCAATGGGGTTCATGGCCAAGGCGGTGGCATGAATCAAGGCAATTCGAGGGGTGGTGGGTAAATCGGTTGTCACGGGCATGCCTGCTGTTTCCAAAAAGAGATTTAATCAAGCCAATAGGTCAAGAGTTGCCGCCACAAGTGGGTGACTATTTGAGTCACGTCAAGTGCGATGTCTTCGCTTGCATTTGGAGACCCTGTTGGACAAGTCTTGTTTTATATCAAGTGCATGAGCCGCTGTTACGCTTGAGGAAAGGGTAGGCACTATTTACAGCCGCTTGCCATTATGTCATAGTTGTGACTAAGTTGGGCTGTGTTGACTGTCGTGCCAATGTCTCGCAATTCTCCGATGAATTGAAGTCACGAATCTGGTCCAAAAAAGAATAGGGAGTGACCTTTAATGTTGAATTTGATGAAAAAGTATGGCGGGGTGAATAACCTCAAGAACATTCTCACTCGGTTTTATGAGGGTGTGTGTGATCAGCGTGAGATCAAGCATTACTTCTTCAACGTCAAGCTTGAGAATTTGATCGAGGACCAGCTGCATTACAGCCAGTACATCATGAGCAAAACCGATCGTGGCTACAAGGAGCCACCGATGCAGTCCGCGCCCACTGAAATTCGAGTGAGTCCCAGCGTTTTTGACGATGTCATGGTCACTTTGTCCAATTTGTTGCTCAAAGTTCACGTTCATCGCGATGATGTGCCTCGCTTGGTGTCGATGATCATCGATTTGGCGGAAGAAACCCGCTCTCAAGCCAACGACACCAAAATCATGATCTTGAAGTCGGTTGATATCAACGTCGATACTTTGGTGGATTATTACAATAAAAGCAAAGTTGATGCTCGAGTTGAAAAGTCGGGTGAAATCTACACGACCCGAGGGGTGGTTTACCCTTATTGGACCCGTCTCGACACCAACACCAAGACCATCTCGTTTATTGGTCGCGCCTTTACCAACGACCCCAATCGCGTCAATGAGATGAAGGAAGTGATGGCCCGAGCGCAACAGAAAATTCCTTTTTTGTTGCTCGAACCCGAGGTTTCACCCACCTTGGCCTACATTTTTTGCAAATACGAATTGCACTATTCCACTGGGATTCCGACTCGACTGCTCATGCGCTGCGGGCGAGACTTCTCCACGGCGTTCAATGAAGTACTGCTGGCCGATAAAAGCGACATCTTGAAAAACGTCACCCGCTAATTGCGATTGCCCCGCAGCGTTTAGTCGGGTTTGATTTTGGCGCCTTGCACGACAGGGCGCCAACGCTCGATTTCACTCACGATCAACTGACCAAACACCTCTGGCGTATTGGGCGCCGCAATGGCCCCTTCGTTTTCAAACCGTTTTTTGATCTCGCCTGAGCGCAGGGCTTCGTTGATTTGTGCGTTGAGTTTATTCACAATCGCGGCTGGCGTGCCCGCTGGCGCCACAATCCCGTACCACTGATCGGCCTCAAATTGCTCCAATGCCTTGATGCCACTCTCGGCCACGGTGGGTAGTTCTGGCAGACTGGGCAGCCGAACCTTGCTGGACACGGCCAAGGCTCTTAATTGACCACTTTTGATGAAAGCGTTGAGCGCTGGTGCCCCGGTGAAAATCACCTGAACTTGTCCTGCCACCAAATCGGTGACTGCGGGGATGGTTCCACGGTAAGGGACGTGAACCATGCTGATTTGTGCTTGCAACTTGAAATACTCCATCGCCAAGTGCGCTGCGCTGCCGTTTCCCCCCGATCCGAAGTTCAAGACATTGGGTTTTGCTCTGGCCAGATCAATCAACTCCTTGGTGGATTTGACCGCTACCCCAGGAAAAACGGCCAACACATTGGGCACTTTGGCGACCCAAGCCACTGGCGTAAAACTCTTGATTGGGTCATAGGGCAAGTTGGGATAGAGTGAGGGGGTCACGGCCAAGGTGCCAATGTGGCCCATGAGCAAGGTGTAGCCGTCGGGGGCAGATTTGGCCACTCGGTCGGCGCCGATGGATCCTCCTGCACCGGCAACGTTGTCAAGCACAACCGCTTGACCCCAGGCCTGGGTGAGTTCTTGACCGATGCTTCTGGCCAAAATATCGGTGCTACCACCCGGGGTGAAAGGCACCACCAGGCGAATGGCTTTGCTCGGGTAGGTTTGTGCATGGCACTCGATGGCAGCGCTTAAATTCAAGAAAGCCAAAACAAAGCCAAGTGCCGACAAGGTTTTGACCCGCATGGAGTCTGGCGTGGTTGTTCGCCATAAGATGGGCATGTTCATGAAATAGTCGGGGTTGGAGGTGTCAAGGTGGTTTTGTGCTTGTTTCAGAGGGTAACCCAATTGCAGGTGTTCGTAAAGTCAAACACCCAACCCAAGACCCGAAGTGGAGTCATCCCAGCCAAGCCTTCAAGGGGGTCATGTAGGCGGGGCAGGTGTTGGGTGTGAAGGGTGATAAAATGAAAAGCTGTCTTGATGGGTCGTCGGCGGCGTTCACGTTGGCCGTTGGCGGCCAACAGTTGTATCGTTTGAAGCTTGTCGTTTGCAGTTGCCGTTTTTAGTTTCACCTCTAAAAATTCACGTTATTCGCCTGCTGCAATTCAACGCCAGACCCCGTTTACCCCATTCATTGTTAACCTTGGAGTCTTGCCCCGTGTCTCAATTGAAACTCACCATTGCCACGACCGATTACGATCATTTTCGCGATTTCAGAACTGGCGCCGTTAAAGCCGAAGGCATTGATTTGAATTGGCTCACCTTGGGTCACCATGAGTGTTTTGCACGTTTCACCGCCAATCGTGAGTTTGATTTGTCTGAGCTCTCGTTTGCCAAATTTTGCGCTCAAGTCACCCGCGAAGACTCCGACATCATCGGCTTGCCCGTGATTTGCTCGCGCTTGTTTCGCTTCAGCTCCTTTTATGTGAATAAAAAAAGTGGCATCAAGTCCATCCAAGATCTCAAGGGTAAAAAAATTGGATCTCCCGAGTGGGCACATTCAGCGGCGGTGTACATGCGCGGTTGGATGCACAACGACATGGGCGTCAAGTTGAGCGATGTGCATTGGTATCAAGCCGGTGCGAACGCACCAGGAAGAATGGAGAAAGTTGAAATAGCCCTGCCCGAAGGTGTGAAATTGACCCGCGTTGGCGACAAGTCATTGAGCGAAATGCTCGCCAGTGGAGAAATCGATTGCGCCATTATCGCCAGACCCCCCACCTGTTTTTTGGAGGGACACCCCGATGTGGAGCGGCTACTTCCCAACTACTTGGAGATGGAAGAGTCCTATTACGCCAAGACCCATGTTTGGCCCATCATGCACATCATTGCCATGAAACGCAGCGTGCTTGAAGACAATCCTTGGGTGGCCAGAAACATGTACAACGCCTTTGAGGAATCGAAAAAACGCAGTCTTGAGCGTCTCTTCGATCCAGCCGTTTCTCGTTACCCCTTGCCGTGGTTGGCCACTTATGCGCGAAAAATGCGTGACTTGATGCAAGGCGACACCTTCCCCTTTGGCATCGAAGCCAATCGGCCCACTTGGGAGTTGATGTCCACCTACTGTCACCAGCAAGGCATTTCCCACAAGCCGTTCACGCCTGAGGATATTTTCCCCAAAGGCATCATGACCTCTGTCGTTATTTAATCTGAGAGGTGATACTTTGAGTCAATCTTCATCTGAGCCCTTGTCTATAGAGTTGCTGCGAGACTTGGCGGCTGCGAGTCGAATTCTGGCCAGTCAAGGCGTGGTCGATGGTTTTGGTCACGTCTCCATGCGCCACCCCACCAACCCCAACCGCTATTTCATGTCTTGCTCCAAGCCCCCCGCATTGGTGACTCCAGAGGACATTTTGGAATACGACTTGGATAGCGTTGCGATTGAGCCACAAGGCCGCAAGAGCTTTTTGGAGCGCTTCATTCACGGAGAAATCTACAAGGCGCGCCCCGATATTGGCTCGGTCGTGCACTCTCATTCACCATCGGTGGTGCCGTTTGGTTTGGTTCGCGTGAAGATGCAAGCGATGTTTCACAATGCTGCTTTTTTGGCCAAAGAACCCCCCATTTTTGATATCAGTGAAAAGTTCGGCGACACGGACATGCTCGTGGGCGACATTCCCAAAGGTGTTGAGCTCGCTCAGGTGATGGGCCCACGCGATGTGGTGATGATGCGCGCTCACGGCAGCGTTGCGTGTGGTCCCACGCTGCAAACGGCGGTTTTTCGTGCCGTCTACACCGAGGTCAATGCGCGGATTCAGCACATGAGCTTGGCCCTTGCTCAAGGTCAACCCATTGCGGCTTTGTCGGCCAAAGAGGGTGAATTGGCCGATGAGGTCAATCAAGGTGCTGGACTTAGAGCCTGGGACTTGTGGCGCACCCAAGTGCGCGATGAGCTCCACTGGTAAAGCCAAAGGATGCTTGTTTAAGCTCGATGAGTTTTGCCAATTCATCCCCGCTGATTTTTGATGCATTTGTTTTTTCTGCCCCCTTACTTTTTTAGAGCACCATCTCATGCAAGACACTCTCGCGCTTAAACAACAACTGGTGGACTGTATCCGCATGCTCGAGCAAGCCGATATCATCGACTACAACGGGCACTGCAGCATCAAACTCGATGACGAGCACATGCTCATCAACATTGGTTCGTGTCAACGCAGCCGCTTGACGGTTCAAGATATTTGCACCATCGATATGCAAGGACAAGTGATCGAAGGCTCTGGTAAGCCTCCTTTGGAGTTTCATTTGCATGCCGGTATTTACCGCGCTCGCAGCGATGTCAGTGCAGTTGTGCATGCCCATCCCAAATGGTCGACGTATTTGAGCATGACGGGCAAACCTTACGCCCCCGTATTTGCTCAAGGCTCCTTGCTCTACCCCATGCCAGTCTTGGACTCACCCAACTCCATCAACAACAAACCCATGGCTGATCGCTTGGCGCAGACCTTGGGATCTAGCAGTGCCGCCTTGCTCAAGTCCCATGGCGCGGTCTCGGTTGGCAAGAGCATCGTCGAGGCTTTTGTACTCGCGAGTTACATGGAAGAAAATGCTCAGCGCCAATGCATGGCCATGCAGTTGGGTGACCCATATCATTTCACCTCGCAGGAGATGGCGTTGTGCCGAGAAAAATTGTGGACCGAAGTTTTGTTTCAAAGGACATGGGACCACTTTCATGCCAAATTGAAAACCTGAGTTTTTTTGAATGTTGCCCCATCAGAAGACTTCTTGTGGGTTGAGTCATTTTTATAATTTTTTTGAATTGAACACTGTCCATGAATCATGTTGATCGCTTGTTGCTCGCTGGCGTGATCGGTTGGCCGATCATGCATTCGCGCTCGCCGATGCTGCACAACCACTGGTTTGAGAAAAACAATCTGGTGGGCCGCTATATTCCTTTGGCCATAGAGCCCAAGAATTTAGAGGCAGCCTTGAGGGGTTTGCATCCATTGGGTTTTGCTGGGGTCAATGTGACCATCCCCCACAAGCAAGCGGTGGTCCCATTCTTAGATGAAGTCTCCTTGGCCGCCCAACGCATTGGGGCGGTCAGTTGTATCCACGCTCGCCCTGACGGAGCCCTCATTGGCAGCAACAACGACGCCCACGGCTTTATTCGCAATGTCCAGGTGAGTTTTCCCAATTGGCGTGCCAATGCGGGCCCGATCACCGTCATTGGGGCGGGTGGGGGGTCTCGTGCAGTGTGCTTTGGGCTTTTGGCTGAGGGCGCCAAAGAGATTCGACTGGTCAACCGCAGTCTAGAAAAAGCGCAGGCCATCGCGCATGATTTGGGCGGTGGGATCACGCCCATTCCTTGGAGCGAGCGTCACCAAGCACTGGGCGGCGTGCAGATGGTCGTCAATACCACCTCGCTAGGTATGGTGGGTCAAGAGGAGTTGGACTTGAATCTACAAGATTTGAGTCCAGACGCCCTGGTGAGCGATATCGTTTACATTCCTTTAGAGACAACCTTGCTCAAAACCGCCAGGCTTCGAGGCAACCCCACACTCAACGGCTTGGGGATGCTTTTGCACCAAGGCCCATTGGCCTGGAAGGTTTGGTTTGGTATGGAGCCCGAGGTCACACAAGAGCTCAGAGCGTTGTTGGAAAAAAGTATTCAAGGTTGAGACTTGAAGAATGCTCTGCGGTGAGGCCCTCTTCGTTTGACTTCAGAGCTGGACCGACTCGGGCCTAGTTCTGGTCTGATTCGGGTCTGATTCGGGTCTGATTGGGGCCTATCTTGCGCCTAGCGCTGGCCAAGCATCAGTCTATGCCCTCAGCGTTGACTATTGAATTCGCTCAGTCAGGCGCACTTCCATATTGTCGATCAGACGGGTGGTGCCCAAAGTGGCCGCCACCAAGATCACGAGGTCATCGCTCCCCCAGTGATCCACTTCTTTTAAATCATGCTGTTGGCAAACGGCCAGGTAGTCCACCTTCCAGCCTTTGGCGCGAAGTGTGTCCATACCGGTTTGGCATTGCGCTTGAAAGCCATTTGACTGCGTTTGCACAAATTGAGCTGTGGCCCCAAGCTCTTTTTGAAGTTGCAGTGCCTGCACTCGTTGCGTGTCACTCAAGTAGCCATTTCTCGAGCTCAGTGCCAGGCCATCTGGCGAGCGAACAATGGGGTAGCCCAAAATCTCGATGGGCATGGCCATTTGTTGCACCATGTGCTTTAACACCAACCACTGTTGGTAGTCTTTTTTACCAAAGATAGCGGTGCTTGGTGCCACCATGTGAAAGAGTTTCATGACCACGGTGCAAACCCCCGTGAAAAAACCGGGGCGGAAATGCCCCTCCCAGATGTTGGCAAGCTCAGTCGGTGGGGTCAGTTTGAAGGTCTGTACCTGGGGGTACATGAGTGCCTCGTTGGGCGCAAAGACGACATCACAGCCTCGGGAGCGCAAGAGATCACAGTCGCGTTCAAGCGTTCTGGGGTATTGGTCAAAGTCCTCATGGGGTGAGAACTGCAGTCGGTTGACAAATACGCTCGCCACCGTGAGCCCTCCGTGTGGAGTGCACAAGGCCTTGGCTTGATCGATGAGTTGCAAGTGTCCTTCGTGCAAATTGCCCATGGTGGGTACAAACACCCGGTTCGGGGACGATTCCAGCGCGAGGCTGAGTTCTTGGAGGGAGTGAGCAATGATCATGACGAAACTGGTGCTAGAGTAAAGGCGATTAGGGCCCCAGGCACGCGAGGCTCAATAGCGTGGTGAGGATGGGTAGAGCAAAGCGTTCCATGGACAGATCGGTAGGGAAGGACAAGGGGCAAACTGAGTGGGCTCCATCACGACCCATCCCACGTGGTGTTGAAGAGGCTTTCTAGGCCATCTCCAGAGGCGTGCCACGGGTGTGTGGTGTAATCATACTCAGATTTCACATTCGGTTCTTGAGTCACCCAGGCCAACAGGATTTATATGCAAACCACCCCCAATCAACACCATGTCCATGAGCATGTGTTTGATTCGACCAATCCAGCTGCTGAGCGTGGCACGCGCGCAGTCATGTGGATCTCTGCGGCCATGATGGTGATTGAAATCATCGGTGGTTACGCCTTGAATTCCATGGCCTTGCTGGCGGATGGCTGGCACATGAGTTCACACACCTTGGCCATTGGGTTGAGCGCTTTGGCCTATGCAGCAGCGCGAAAGTATGCCAAGGACCCTCGTTTTGCCTTTGGAACTTGGAAGATCGAGGTGTTGGGTGGTTTTACCAGTGCCATTTTTTTGCTCGGTGTGGCGCTCACCATGGTCGTGAGCTCGCTAGAGCGAATTTATGAGCCCCAAGCCATTGTGCATCGTGAGGCGGTCTGGGTTGCGGTTCTCGGTTTGGCGGTGAATTGGGTGTGTGCCATGATCTTGGCCAAATCGGGCCAAGGCCACGATCACCATGGTCATGCCCATCATGGTCATGATGATCACAAAGACCATCACCACGGGCCACATCACCACCACGATCAACCACCTCCTCAGGCCCAACATCATCGCCAGCCACAAGACGTCGGCCTTCACGTTCATCACGGGCATGAAGTGCATGAAGTGCATGAAGTGCATGAAGGGGAAAAGGCAGTGAGCTTGTCGAGAACGGGTGGATTGTCCACTGAAGTGCAGGCCCACTTGTCTGCAGCGCAGGGCCATGATCTGAACTTGCGCTCAGCGTATATCCATATCTTGGCCGATGCGGCGACCTCGGTGCTGGCGATTGTGTCCTTGCTGCTTGGCTGGGCTTACGGATGGGATTTTCTCGATCCCTTGGTTGGCCTGTTGGGAGCCGTGTTGATTGCACTGTGGTCCAAAAATCTTTTGACTGAGACGGCCAAGGTCTTGCTTGACTGTGAGATGGATCATCCCAAATTCGATCAAGTCAAGCGTTGTATTTTGGACCTGGGTGGCCAGGAGTTGGCCTTGGCCGATTTGCATGTTTGGCGGGTTGGAAAAAAGAATTTTTCCTGTGCTGTGGTGGTGGTGACAACCGATGCGCAGGTGACTCCCCACCTGATTCGATCCAAACTCATGGCTTTGGGTGGGATCGCCCACACTACCATTGAGGTCAATCACCTCTAGAGTGTCGATCGATGAGCTCTCTCCTGGCCAGCCTTTGCCCCCTCTTTTTCTCTTGATGAATTGCACACAGCCCTAAAAAATACGAAGGCAAGCCGTCAAGCTCGACTAAAATACTGCGAACTCTTTAAGGAAATCAAAATGGGCAACAAAATCATCACCGAAGCGGATCGAGTCAGAACCCCTGCACCCAAGCCCCTGCCAGGCACCACCTTGGCCACCCCTGGTCGAGGACAAAAGGTCAGTCTAGAGCGTGGAGTGGCCACCCGTTCTAAGAAAAACCCAGGCAAGCGCTCCAAAAAAGGCGGTTGATTGGCCTCTTCCCACGCCCCTTTGGCCAAGCCCCGTTTGAACGGCGCATGGTCTGAACATCGCTGGGAATGGAAATACACCCCCAAAACGACCCTGGGTCGTCTTTTGGGATGGGTTCTCATTGCTTGGGCGCCCACGCTTGCATGCGCGGACACTTTCAAAATGAACTGTCAAGTCGAAGGCGTGATTGAGCAGCTCGAGGGCAAAAAAATCCCGCCTGCCAAGGTCACCGTGGAGATCGGCTCCATTGGTAAAAATGTCTTCATGAATCTGGACGGCCCCAAGCCCTATGACATGCGCATCAGCAGCTTGGTCACTGACAAGTTTCAGGGCAAGAACCTCACCAACGATGTTCACTTGGGGGTGAGTTCGAGGAGCGTTCAAACGGGTGAGTCCTTTGAAATCACGATCAGTCGTGACAAGGTCTTTCTCACCGCTTTCAAAGACATGGTGCAAGGTGGACAACTCAACCGCCTGAGCTTTCAAGGACCCTGCCAATTGCCACGGTGACTTGAGGTCCATTCGAACCACTTGACTGGGCAAGGGGGTCCCCTGACCCATTGTGCCTGTATCACGGGAGTCATGAGGAGCTTGAATGGCAACCCCGAAGGCGTTGGATCCCCCCGCGCCCGCCCGCCTTGTTGTGGGCAAAAGTTGACACATTGCCCCCAATTCCTTTCATTTCAGACCTTCGTGTTATGGAGTCGAGAGAAAACACTATGATCTGTGAGCTTCTACGTCGTTTATATTGCGTAGAATCAATGGTGGTCTGAATCACAAGCAGATTCTTTTGAGCATTATTTCAACTTTTTGGAACCCCTCCCATGTCTGAACACCAAGTCAAGCAAAATAGCATCACCATTGGCGAAGGGGTTTCTTTTACAGGCACCATCAATGCGCCAGGCACCGCCACGGTCAATGGGGTGGTGTCGGGTAATTTGACTGCAGACGATCTTTTTGTGGGTAAGCAAGGTCAGGTCTCAGGTGTTATCCGAGCACGTGAGATTGCCGTGCATGGCAAGTTGAATAAAGACATCGTTTGCCAAGAGCATGTGATGATTCACTCCACTGGCACAGTTTCCGGCACATTGGAGTATTCGGAGATGGAGATCATGCGTGGCGGACAGTTCCACGGCGTCATGAAACAAAAAACGTAAGGCCCACAAAACCACAATTTTGTTTGACACGGCTTGGTGCTCACCTGTTCGTCTCGGATCTGATTCACTTGGAACCCCAAGTTTGACCAAAAGACTGATCAATTGAAGGGATTTTCAATTGCTTACTTTTAAACTCAATGGACAGCGAGTCCAATCCAATGCCGCTCTAAGCGAATCGCTCTTGAGTGTTTTGATTGAGGATTTCCACATCAATGGCAGCAAGTTCGGCTGTGGACTTCAGCAGTGCGGTTCGTGCACGGTGTTGGTGGACGGTAAGCCCTTGCGCGCCTGTGGAGCCCCTCTCTCCAGTGTCGCAGGGCGGTCGGTGCAAACGCTAGAAGGCCTCGCCCAAGCGGGGGTGCCAAGCCGCTTGCAGCAAGCTTTTATCGATGAGCAAGCGGCCCAGTGCGGTTATTGCACCTCGGGCATGATCTTGACGGCACAAGCATTTCTCGAGCGCAACCCCAACCCCTCTGAGCAAGAGGTTCGTCAAGCGTTGGATTCCAATTTGTGCCGCTGTGGTGCACACAACCGCATTGTCAAAGCCGTGCTTCGTGCTGCCAAAAAGGTGGGCTCATGAGCAAAGTTTCAAATCCACCCCATCCCCGATTGCCTGGTCTTGCCACGCTCAATCGCCGCAGTCTTCTCAAAACCGCAGGTTATCTATCGCTGCAGTTCCCGCTCCTTTTGTCTGGGCAAGAGGCGCTCTCGGCCAGTGCCAACGAGCCTGTGCGTCTGCCAGGGGACTTGCAAACGAATCGAACATTGAGCGCATGGCTTAGAGTCAACGCCGATCAAACCATCACGCTATTGGTGGGCAAGGTGGAACTTGGTCAAGGCGTGCTCACTGCGGTTGGCCAAGTGTGTGCCGAGGAGTTGGATGTGGACATCTCTCGGATTCGCATCACCTCGGGCGATACGCGCTTGGTGCCCAATGAGGGGGTGACGGCCGGTTCCTTTTCCATGCCCTATTGCGCCACAGCCGTTCAGTACGCCAGCGCCGAGGTGCGTCATATTCTGTTGTCCTTGGCGGCTGAAAAATGGTCTCTCCCTATTGACTCTTTGCAGGTGAAGGACGGTGTCATTGCGTCCTCCACAGGACAAACGCTCACCTACTGGGATTTGGTGCTCGGTGGCGCGCTCGAGCGCGAAGCCACAGGCGCCATTGCCCCCAAAGACCCGAGTCTTTACCGCTACATTGGGCAATCCATGCCCAGAATCGATTTTCCGCTCAAGATGACCGGACAGTCGATCTTCGTTCATGAGCTCAGATTGCCTGGAATGTTGCATGCCCGCGTGGTGCGCCCACCGTCCTACCGCTCACGCCTTTTGAGCGTCAATGTGAGCCGCGCCCAAGCGATGCCAGGTGTGGTGAAGGTGGTGAGAAACGGCAGCTTTTTGGGGGTGATTGCCAAGCGTGAGTCGCAAGCCGACGCTGCCAGTCGGGTGTTAGAGAAAAGCGCCAAATGGCAAACGGACACCCAACTGCCAACGCACGATGGAATTTTTGACTGGCTGCTCAAAGCACCCACGCACACTGTCAAGGCGATCAAGTCGCAAGCCCGTGCCAGTGCAGAGGTCGTCTCTCAAGTATTGGAAGCCACTTACCAGCGGCCCTTTCACATGCATGCCTCCATTGGCACCTCGTGTGCCGTGGCCACCTTCACGCATGACGGGGACATGGTCATCCAACTGCACTCGCAGTCGGTGTTTGAGACTGGTTTGTCCATTGCCAAGATGCTCGGTTTGCCCGCGAACAAAGTGCACTGCAAGCACATGCAAGGCGCGGGTTGCTATGGTCACAACATGGCCGATGATGCGGCGGCTGATGCGGCGCTGTTGGCCAAAGAGGTGATGGGCTCACCGGTTCGCTTGCAATACACCCGCGCCCAAGAGCACCAGTGGGAGCCTTATGGCTCGGCAATGGTGGTCAAAACCCAGGCCAGTCTCAGCGCGAGCGGGGAGATTTTGGATTGGGACTTGAAGTTGTGGTCCAACCCCCACCAGGTGAGACCCAATGGGGACCCAGGCAATTTGTTGTCGGCCCGGTATTTGGAAAAACCCTTCGATTTGGTGATTCCAGAAAATGGAGGGCCACCCAATTACGCGGCCGATCGCAATGCCATTGCCCTTTATGAATTCAAAGGCCACAAGGTGACGACGAATTTCATCACGGAGATGCCGGTTCGCGCCTCTTCCACACGCGGCTTGGGGGCTTATGCGAATGTGTTCTCCATCGAGTCTTTCATGGATGAGGTTGCCGCCAAGCTTCAGGTTGACCCCATCGAGCACCGCTTGCGTTACTT
>CAIMTJ010000069.1 GCA_903844385.1 uncultured Burkholderiales bacterium | reverse complement strand
TAGGCCCCTTAAAAGAAAGCTACAACGGTGACCAAACCAACATCAATATCCACCCCGTGACTCAAATCAAGATCAGCAATTGTGATTTTGGCTCTCCGGACGTGAAGGACCAATCCTTTTTCCTTCACAACGTGCGGTCACTGAGCCTGAATAAGGTGGTGGTTGACAATCAAGCTGTTACGGCAATACTCACTAGCTAAGATCAAATGGTCAACAATGGCGCTTGATGATTGTGACCCTTGCGTCAACTCAAAGGTCGCAGCGCAGCCACTGATCAGTGATTGATCCTGGCAACCCAAAAGGTAGCGCCGTCGGGTCCATATTTTTCTGAGTGTGGTGTTCCATGGGTAAGCTCAAACGTATCTCCTGTCAACAAGTGCCGAGTGTCATGACCCACAGTCAGCCACATCTCTCCCTTGACAACCAAGGCGTTGGCATCAAATTCATGAATGTGTGTCGGCACAACTTGATTGGGATACCAATCCCTGGCCAGCACCTCATCAAAGCCTTTGGCCAAAAAATCGGCTTCGTATTGCTCAAAATTGATGGGTTTGATCATCGCCAAGCTCCTTGACACTTAATCTAACTTGATATTCACGGATTTGATCAGTTTGGCCCAGACATTCAAATCGGCGCTCACTTGCGCACCAAATTCTTCAGGACTGTTGGCCACTGTATCTAAGGCGTCCTGGGTCAAACGCTCCTGGAAATCTGCACGCTTGACGATGCCTAACACATCGGCATTGATTTTCTTGACCAAGTCTTTGGACATGCCGGGAGGACCCATGAAGCCGTACCATGCATCGATGCGAAAGCCGGGCAAGGTCTCAGCAATGGCGGGCACTTGGGGCAATGATTTAGAGCGTTTTTCACTGGTCACGCCCAAGGCCTTGAGCTTTCCGCTTTTGGTGAGTTGAATGGATGCAGTAATTCCTCCAAAAATCAAGGGCACATGACCCGCCATCACATCGTTCACCCCTTGACCAAAGCCCTTGTAAGGAATGTGCGCAATGTTCACATCGGCCATGTACTTGAGCATTTCCATGGACAAATGCTGCTGACCACCAGGACCCGAGGACGCGTAGCTGATCGCCCCAGGTTGTTGCTTGGCCAACGCAATCAACTCTTTGATGCTGTTGGCTGGAAAGCTTGGGGTGGCCAGCATCACAAAAGGTCCTGAGGCCACATTGATGATGGGGGTCAAGTCCTTGACCGGGTTGTAGGGAATGGTACTGTACAAATTTGGTGCAATGGTGATGGATGCGTCCGCTGCAAACAGCAAGGTGTAACCATCCGGGGCAGACTTCACCACAAAATCGGTCCCGATGGTGCCACTCGCCCCTGCTTTATTCTCCACCACAACAGCTTGCTTCCACAAATTGGTGAGCTCTTGCGAGAGGATACGCCCATAGATATCGGGGGTGCCGCCGGGTGGGAAGGTCACAATAACTTTGACCGGTTTATTGGGATAAGCTTGGCCGTGAGCAAGTGAGCTCATGAGCAAAGTACCCAATGCAATCCCTTGCAAAATCAACGCTCGTTTAATGAATTTCAACATAAATTTTGTGCTCATCATAACAATTTGAAGTCAATGCGCGACCGAAACGCTGAATGCCCAGATTTTGAACCTGATCGAGCAATCACGACGGCTGTCGTCAATCCCAAAGTGGGGCCGATCCATCTTTTATGGGCCAACAACACTCATGGGGAGCTCATGCTTGATCGTAAGTTCTTTTCATCCATTTTCCAAAAGTTCAGCCCCAGGAAAACCCTAGGTCTCTTCAATTGCCTTCAAAAACGGGGCGTTGCTTGGCGACGAAAGCATTGTAGGCGCGTTCATAGTCTTTGGTCTGCATACAAATCGCTTGGGCTTGCGCTTCCGCCTCGATGGCATCGTCAATACCCATACTCCACTCTTGGTGGATGCATTTCTTGGTCATGGCATGGGCAAATGTGGGCCCACTGGCAATGGAGAGAGCCAACTCATGGGCTTGGCCGAGCAAATGCTCGGGATCACACAAACGATTGAAAAACCCCCAACGCTCAGCCTCTGCACCATCCATGGAGCGCCCGGTGTAGAGCAGCTCAGCGGCTCGACCAGCACCAATCAAGCGCGGCAATATATTGCATGCACCCATGTCCGCACCGGCCAAGCCGACACGCACAAATAAGAACGCGGTTTTTGAATTGGGAGTTCCATACCTCAAGTCAGAGGCCATGGCCAAAATGGCGCCCGCACCCGCGCACACCCCATCGACGGCGGCCACAATGATTTGAGGACAAGCGCGCATCTCCTTGACCAAGTCACCCGTCATGCGGGTGAATTCCAATAAGCCGTGCATGTCGCCACCTTGCTGCATGGCCACCAAAGGCCCAATGATCTCATGCACATCTCCACCAGAACAAAAATTGCCTCCCGCACCGGTGAGCACCACCGTTTTGATGAAATCGCAATAACGCAGATTTCGAAATGTGTCGCGCAACTCCGCATACGACTCCAAGGTCAAGGGGTTCTTGCGCTCAGGACGATTGAGGGTGATGGTGGCCACTTTTCCTTCCAGCCGCCAAGCAAAGTGCTGGGGCTTGAAATTCGAAAAATCAACACCCACAGGTGCAAAACGAGCGGTAGTATTCATTCATCAACTCCTTGTGATCACTCATCATTACTACGCATGACAACAGTCACCAACCCCCTAAAAGATGGGGAGTTTGTGTACCAACAGACAAGACTTAATCGCTCTTGAGTGTAAGGCCTAATGCGTATTTTTTTGAGTTGCCTTGTAGCGGTTAAAATACGATCAATGCCTTTTTAAAGCCAAGCAATCGAATTCTGAGAAGCACTTGCCTTTGGGCCTGTCGCTTTGCATGATTGCATTTTCACAAAAGCTCAGCATGATCACCAGCGTGAGCTTGACACCCCGTTTTTTTAATCGATATTAAAGGAGTACCCCCCATGAACCGACTTCAATTGAGCTTTGCGTGTTGGGACTATGACCGCACCCGAGCCTTGATGGATGGCCGCGTCAAAGTCGACGGCATTGACCTCAACTATTTGAATTTACCAGTTGAGGAGACATTCTTTCGCATGGCTCGGTTTCAAGAGTTTGATTTGGCGGAAATGTCGTTGTCCTCTTACTGTGTCACTTTGAACAAGCCCGAGCGTCCCTTCATTGCCATTCCAATCTTTCCATCGCGTTTTTTCAGGCACTCTTGCATTTACGTCAATGCAAAAAGCGGCATCAAAGAGCCCAAGGATCTCATTGGCAAGCGCATCGCTTCACCCGAGTACCAAATGACTGCGCCAGTTTGGATTCGAGGTATTTTGTCTGACCACTATGGCGTGCCGGTTGATGCTCAACCCTATCTTTTCGGCGGTGAGGAGGAACCCGGTCGCATAGAAAAGATGAAACTCAAACTCCCACCCAACATCCAAGTCAACCCCATTGAGCCACACCAAACCCTCACGCAAATGCTCTATGACGGTGAGATTGATGCGCTCTACACTGCTCGCATGCCCTCGACCTTCACCAAAGGAGACGGTGTGGTCAAGCGTTTGTTTGAAAACTACCAAGAAGTCGAGCGCCAGTATTACCGCGACACCCAAATTTTCCCCATCATGCACACAGTGGTGATTCGCCGCGAAGTCTATGAAGCCAACCGTTGGATTGCCCAGTCCCTCACCAAAGCGTTCATCGAAGCTCAAAAAATGACTTACGAAGCGCTCAATGAAACGGCCGCACTCAAGGCCATGCTCCCACACCTGACCGCTTACGTGGAGGAGACCAAGCGTGAGTTTGGCGACGATTGGTGGGCTTATGGCTTGGAGAAAAACATCAAGACCTTGGAGACTTTCACCCGTTACCATCACGAGCAAGGCCTGTCTGCCAAAAAACTCGAAGTGAGCGAATTGTTTGCCCCCGAGGCTTTAGAAGCGTTCAAGATCTAAGCCAATAGTCTCTCAGAACCCAACAACACAAGGCCCTCCAATGAGGGCCTTGTGCATTGAACTGCACCAAAACCACTTTCAAGACGCCTTTCATGGCGTACACCAAACAGCGGGAGATGGGATGGGTTGATCGTTTGCGAGTTTTAGGTTTTGGGCTTTTTGGGACTTTAGGGCTGAGGGGAGTCGCCTCACGGCCTGCGATAAGACACGGTCATACGAGCCCAGTACGCTTGCTCCAAGTGACTCAAATGGACTGTGCCGCCTGTTGAGGGAGCATGCACAAAGCGCCCTTGCCCCACATAGATACCCGCGTGCGTGGGTTCAGGGCCAGAACCAAAAAAAATCAGATCCCCCGTTCTTCGAGAAGAGGCTGGTACCTCCATCCCCCAGGTCTTCAATTGCGCAACGGTTCTGGGCGGCTTGAGCGGGGTTTGCAATCGAATCACGTAATTGATCAAACCACTGCAATCAAAACCAGCATCTGGGGTGTTGCCGCCAAAGCGATAAACCGTCCCAACCAGCCCCACAGCATGCAAAGCAATGCCTTGGGCGTCGCCCTCACTCAAATGCTCACCAGGCAAACGGCCACCCAAATCGGGTTGCATGGGCTTAGGCGCATTCAGAGTCGAGGGGATATTCTCTGAGGGGTTTGGCCGATAGCGAATCGTGGGACTCGAGCATGAACACAACAAGACCAACAAGCACAAAGACCACCACAGCCGACCAGCGAGGGCAGATCTGCTCAAAGACCCATCGCCAGGCCCACAGACTCGAACAAAAGGGAACACCAACAATGACATAGGATCAAACACCTTGCTTCAATAGGGCGTGAGCGATAAACAAAACAGCCATCCTAACGCAACTTTTGCGCAAGCTTCATAAAACCGTCGTGATGCCCCTCGGCGTCGAACGACCAAGGCCGAGGGCTCAATTGCTAAGGGCGCTTAAAAAAGGGGAAAATAGCGCGATTGAACCAGAAAGCTCGGGCCCATCCCAAAATGCTCACGCTTGCAACGCCTTGGTCATTTTCCCCTCAACACTTTGAATACGCCCAAGATCCCCATGTCCTCTTTGCCCAAAACTGCCAACCCCCCCCCCTCCCCCCCAGCGGCCTTGCATGGTATTCGCGTGTTGGATCTGAGCCGCATTTTGGCGGGTCCTTGGGCCGCCCAAACCTTGGCCGACTTGGGCGCAGAGGTGATCAAAGTTGAGCGCCCCGAGACTGGGGATGACACCCGCGTGTGGGGCCCCCCCTTTCTCACCGACCCACTCACCCATGAGCGAGGCGATGCGGCGTACTTCATGACCTGCAATCGGGGCAAAAAGTCCATCACCTTGGATTTCACTCAAAAGTCGGGGGCTGATTTGGTCCGAGCCTTGGTGCTGGAGTGCGACGTTTTGATTGAAAATTTCAAAGTGGGGGGGCTGCAAAAATACGGTTTGGACTATGCGTCGTTGAAAGCCATCCATCCTCGACTGGTCTACTGCTCGATCACGGGTTTTGGGCAAACCGGTCCCTACGCCCAACGACCAGGCTATGATTTTTTAATCCAAGCCATGGGTGGCTTGATGAGCATCACGGGCGAACGCGATGACCTGCCTGGAGGAGGACCCCAAAAAGTGGGGGTCGCCATCACCGATGTGATGACGGGACTCTACTCCACTGTGGCAATTTTGGCAGCCCTGCGGTCTCGCGACACGACAGGGGTGGGTCAACACATCGACATGGCCTTGATGGATGTGCAAGTCGCAGCTCTCGCGAACCAAGCATCGAGCTACTTGGTTACCGGACAAGCCCCCAAGCGCTTGGGCAATGAACACCCCTCCATCTCGCCTTACCAATCCTTGCCCGCGAGTGATGGCTTTTTCATCTTGGCCACAGGCAACGACTCGCAGTTCAAGAGTTTTTGCGTGGCTTCAGGCCACCCCGAATTGGCAACAGATCCGCGGTTTTTAAGCAATGGGGATCGCGTTGCCAACCGCGATGCGCTCACACCGGCACTTGGCGCCATCACGCGCGAGAAAAGTATCAACGACTGGACCGCCATCATGGAAAAAGCGGGTGTGCCCTGCGGCCCGATCAACACCCTCGACCGGGTTTTTGCCGACCCCCAAGTGGTCTCGAGAGGCATCAAGATCAACATCGATCACCCCAAATATGGTCAAGTCCCCAGTGTCGCCAACCCCATCCATTTGTCACACACACCCATTGAGCACAAGACTGCGCCACCGGAACTTGGCGCACACAACCGAGAAGTGTTGGGCGGATTGCTCGGTCTTGACGAGCAAGCGATCTCTGAGCTCAAATCACAAGGCGTCATTTGATGGCTTGATCAGCTGCGCTCGACTTGCCTGCCAGTGCTTTCATCGCTCCTGCATCAGTCTGGCACCACTGCAGTGACCTCGATCTCAACCAATGCGCGCGCCTCAATGAGTGCCGCCACGACCACACAACTCATGGCGGGGTAATGCCGACCGATCACACGGCGATAGACCTCCCCGATCTTTTGTAAGTTGTTGACATACAAGTCCTTGCTGACCACATACCAGTTCATTCTCACGAGGTGCTCGGGCAAGGCGCCGCCTTCCTTCATCACAGCCACCACGTTTTGCAAAGCCTGATCGACTTGGCCCACAAAATCATCGCTCTCAAACTCCTGGGCCTGGTTCCAGCCAATTTGTCCACTGACGAAAATTTGCGTGCCACGGGCTGACACGCCATTGGAATAACCGCTGGCTTTGGGCCAAAGGGGTGGATGCAATACTCGGTGCATGAGGTCAAGTCCTTAAGAGAGTGGGGATTGTTTTAATTTAAACCGCTGCAGCTTGCCCGTTTCGGTGCGCGGCAAGTGCTCCAGAAAATCGATCTCTCTGGGATATTTATAAGGGGCCAAGCGAGACTTCACGTGGTCTTGCAGCTCTCGCTTGAGCGCATCGCTTGGAAAAACGCCAGGCTTGACAACACAGTAAGCTTTGACAATCATTCCTCGCTCAATGTCACTTTGACCCACCACTGCGCACTCAGCAACCATGGGGTGTTGGAGCATGGCGTCTTCGACTTCTGGGGCAGCGACGTTGTAGCCCGCGGTGATGATCATGTCATCGTCTCGGGATTGGTAAAAGAAGTAGCCCTCGTCGTCTTGAAAAAACAAGTCTCCAGGATAATTCCACCCCCCTTGCACATAGCGAGCTTGTCGGGTGTCCTCCATGTACTGGCATCCAGTGGGGCCGCGCACGCTCAAGCGACCCACTTGTCCCCTAGGCAGCTCGTGACCTGTGGAGTCGACCACCCGCGCTTCGTAGCCTGGCACGACGAGCCCCAAGGCACCCGGTTTGAGCTGACCTGGACGACTCGAGACAAAAATATGAAACATCTCTGTCGAGCCAATCCCATCGATCAAATCCAAACCACTCGCCTTTAACCAGCCTTCACGCGTGGCCAAGGGCAAAGCCTCACCCGCACTCACGCACAAGCGCAAACTCGGGACGGGGGACTTTTCAATCAAGGGGGTCATTTGCCGGTAAAAGGTCGGTGCCGTGTAACAAACCGTGCAACCTTGGGTCTTCATCATATCAACCATGCTCTCGGGCCGGTAGGGGCCATCGGGATAAAAAATCGAGCTGCCTGCATACATTGGAAAAATCAACAAACCCCCAAGACCAAAGGTAAAGGCAAGGGGTGGTGAGCCCATCACGACATCGTCCGCTCGAGCTTTCAGCACATGCTCAGGCCATGCGGTGCAACTCATCATCACATCCACATGTCGATGGACGGTCACTTTGGGGCTTCCCGTCGTACCCGAGGTGAAAGCCAAAAGCGCAATGTCGGTGGGGCTTGTGGGACAGGACTGCAGGTCGCTCTCAAAAGACGCAGCGCCAGAGAACACCTCCCCACTCGTAAAGTGACGATCAAAGCTCAACAAAGATGACATCAAAGGGCAAGAGGCATGCGCCATCTCGAGCTCATCGAGCAAACTGTCTTCGCACAAGGCCAAGCTGGGCTTGGCCTTGTCAATCACCTCCGTGAGCTCTTTGGCACGTAAAAGCGGCATGGTGCTGACTGCAATGAGGCCAGCATTGACCACCGCCAACCAATTCAAGGCCATGGAAATGGAGTTGCCGCCTCTGAGCAAGACACGGTTGCCTGGGACCAAGTTCAACCCCTTGCGCAAATATGCTGAGAGTCGGTTGACATCAGCTTGTGCCTCTTGGTAAGTCATCACCCTTTGAGAAGAGCGTAAAAACGCTCGATCGGCAAAACCGCACGCGCGCGCGCGATCAAAAAGAGCCTGTACCACATTGAGATGGGGCTGCTGGGGCCAAGACGCCTCACCCCAGAGGTACTGCGCCCGCTCAGACACAAGAGGCAGGCGCTCGTGAACAAAACGGTCAACTTGTGCGCTCATCACGCCGCACCTTGAGGTTCAGGCATCGATGACTCCAGTTGCTCAAGGGCGTGGGATTTGATTTGCGCCAAGAGTTGGTTCAACTGTTGCATCTCTTTGGCACTCAAGCCCTCGAACGCTTGCACAATCCAGGCCTCATGGGCTTGCGCCATGCTTTTGAAGTAAGCCCGTCCTGCCGGGGTGAGGCAAATTTTCCAAGCGCGCCGATCGCCCTCCACATCCACTCGCTCGACCCAGCCTTCTTGTACCAATTGATCGGTGATGGTGGTGATATTGCCCCCACTCACCATCAGCCGTTTGGAGAGCTCGCCCATTTTCATGCCATTGGGTTCGCGCTCGAGTTGGGCCATCAAGTCAAAACGGGGCAAGGTGGTTTCAAACTCCAAACGAAGTCCCAAGCGCACGCGTTTCTCCACCAACTGTGAGCAAGTCATTAACCTGAGCCAAAGTCTCAACGCTTGAGGGTGCTCACTGTGTGCACGGCTCTCAAAATCCATGTCTCACCTCTTTCTTCATTGGGGGTTGGAGAGCAAACGGTAGAGCTGATCTCGACCGCTCCAATACGGCTTGGGCCAGGCGATGGCTTGACTGCCCATTTTGGCGACTTCATGCAGCGTCCATGCTGGGTCGCTCAAGTGAGGCCTGGCAATGGCGCACAAGTCTGCGCGTCCAGCCGCAATGATGCCATTGACTTGATCGCCATCGGTGATGGCACCCACGGCAATGGTTTTGATTTGGACTTCATTGCGAATACGGTCAGCAAATGGTGTTTGGTACATGCGCCCGTAAACAGGCTTGGCTTGACGGGTGGTTTGGCCCGATGAAACGTCAATCATGTCACAGCCTTGTGCTTTGAACAACTTGGCCATCTGCACCGCCTCATCGTCGGTGTTGCCACCCGGGGCCCAATCGTGGGCAGAAATCCTCACACTCATGGGTAAATGGGCAGGCCACACGACGCGCATGGCGGCGAAAACGTCCAAGGGGTAACGCGCACGCGCCTCTAAGCTACCGCCGTACTCATCTCTTCTGTGGTTGGTCAATGGCGAGAGAAAACTGCTGAGCAAGTAGCCGTGTGCGCAGTGCAATTCGATCCAATCAAAGCCCGCTTGTACTGCGAGTTCAGTGGCACGGACAAATTGAGACTTGAGGGTGGCCATGTCATCCAAATCCATGGCCTTGGGGGTCTGGTTTTGCGGGCCATAGGGCACGGCACTGGCCGCCATCAAGGGCCAGTTGTCTGAGCCTGGTTCAATGGGCTCATCACTTTTTTGCCAACCCAGTTGCGTAGAACCTTTCCCACCACTGTGACCGAGTTGAAGTCCGATGTGGGCGTTTTGCAAATGCACAAAATCTACGATGCGTTGAAATGCGTTTTTTTGCTCGGTGCTCCAAAGTCCTGGACACCCGGGTGTGATGCGCCCTTGTGGCGTGGGACTGGTCATCTCCACCATGACCAAAGCTGCACCTCCCATGGCACGTGCACCCAAGTGCACCAGATGAAAGTCCCCCACCACCCCGTCTTGGGCGCTGTACATGGCCATGGGTGAGACGACTATTCTGTTCTTGAGCGTCACGCCTCTGACACTCAGGGGCAAAAGCATAGGTGGCGCGCTCAAAGAGGTTTGTGAGTGGGCAGCTTCATGGAGGGGCCAACCAGTTTGAGATGCACCACTTTGCTGGGCAAACCAAGCCTCATAGCCCGCTAGCCACTGAGGGTCTCTCAGTCGCAAATTCTCGTGCCCCAAGCGTTGTGAGCGGGTGAGCAAAGAGTAGAAAAACTGCTCGATCTCCAATTGGCTGTAGCGCTCAATGTTCTCAAACCAAGCGGTGGAATTGCGCGCTGCGTTTTGTATTTTCAACACCTCCACACTGCGGCGATCCTCGTAAGCTTGCAAGATCTCAGGCAATCCCCCCTGGGGGTGGTGTTTGAAAGTGTGGGCCAAATCAATCGCATCTTCCATGGCCAATTTGGTTCCACTGCCGATGGAGAAATGGGCTGTGTGCGCCGAGTCTCCCATGAGTACCACTGGTGTGCCTTGATGCCAATGCACCCATGTGCGGCATATCACTCTGGGAAAATTGATCCAAATGGCCGATCCCCTCAGATGCTTGGCGTTGGAGATCAAAGCATGGCCATCAAGGTAGGCGGCAAAGAGCCGTTCACAAAAAGCGATGGCCTCGCCTTGATCCATTTGGTCGAGTCCATGGGCCTTCCAAACCGCCTCGGGCGTCTCCACAATGAAGGTGGAAGTGTCGGCGTTGTAGCGGTAGGCGTGAGCTTGAAACCAACCGTGCTCGGTTTGCTCAAACGCAAAGGTAAAGGCGTCAAAGAGTTTGTGCGTTCCAAGCCAGACAAAACGGCACTTGCGCACATCAATATCGGGGACATAAGTGGATTGAAAACGAGTTCGGATTTTGCTGTTCAAGCCGTCGCACGCCATCACCAAGTCTGGCTGGTGGTGCTTGAGCAATGCATCAAGGTCGTCAACCTCGGTCTCATAAATCAACTCAACGCCCAATTGGGTGCAACGATCTTGCAAAATACTCAGCAAGTGCTGTCGCCCGATCCCACAAAAGCCGTGTCCTGTCGAGCGCACACTTTTGCCTTTGAAAAAAAGCTCAATATCATCCCAATGGTTAAACGCATCGCGGATTTGCAAGCCCGTCACCTCATCGGCCTGCACCAAGTTCTCCAAGGTCTGGTCACTCAAGACGACACCCCACCCGAAGGTGTCATGGGGACGATTGCGCTCAAGGACTGTGATGCGCAGCTCGGGTGACTGCATCTTCATCAGCAATGCAAAGTAAAGACCCGAGGGGCCTGCGCCGATACAAAGAATGTGGTTCATAACCGTATTATTTAAGCTTAAACTATTCAAGGTCAATCTATTTATGCTTAAATCAAATCAGTATTTACCCCATGATTGACCCCGTACGCGATCAACCGGCGCTTGCCATCGGATACATTGTGTCATTCAGAGCTCGCGGCGTAGTGCTGGGTTGAGCCCAACGCGTGCACCCCCTGACGGCAAAACAAACACATCCGAGCAGTCGAACTCTTCCCAACTTTCACCCACGCCATGCCATGACCCTCATGAATACAAAACCCCACGCTTTGGTCACTGGTGCCACCAGCGGCATTGGACTGGCCATTGCCAAGACCTTGGTCACCCAAGGCTACGCGGTGAGCTTGGCCTCAAGACAGGCGCCCACGCGTGAAGATTTGGTGCTAGCGATGGGCGGTGAGCACCATGCACAACTGATTGGCATGGACACCACCGACATCTTGAGTGTTCAAAAGGGGTTTGAGAAGGCCCAACAACACTTTGGTAGCGTCCAAATCCTCATCAACAGTGCTGGCCAAGCGGTGAGTCAACCCTTTGAAAAAAGCGATGCCAGTCTTTTTGCAGCCATGATGAATGTGAATTTGATGGGCCTGGTCCACTGCACCCAAGCGGCACTCAAGGACATGAAGGCCAATCGGTGGGGGCGCATCATCAATATCGCCAGCACAGCTGCTTTAAAAGGCTACCCTTACACCAGCGCCTACAGCGCTTCAAAGCATGCGGTGCTCGGACTCACCCGTTCTTTGGCCTTGGAATTGGCCACAACGGGCATCACCGTCAACGCCGTGTGCCCTGGTTTTACCGATACGCCGCTGGCCCGAGGTGCGATCGATAACATTGCCCACAAAACCCATCAAAACGCTGAAGATGCCGCCAAAGTTTTGCTTCAGACCAACCCCATGGGCCGACTGGTCAGGCCCGAAGAAGTGGCCAACACTGTGCTTTGGTTGGCCAGCACCGACGCTTCAAGCATCACGGGTCAAGCCATCGTGGTTGCTGGTGGTGAGGTGATGGCGGGCTAAAAGCCTAAGGCTCACATGGACCTCATGGACATCCAGAGTCAGGCAGGACTTCTGAACCTTTGATTCGTTCAATGATCCCACCGATCAAAATATTGGGCGCGGTGCTGTTGGCGTTGATGCGTTGAATGTCGCTCAAGGCAACCTGCATTTTTTCGATACGCTGCTCTTGCAAATAGAGTCGATTGCGCAAGTTGGAGGCCTGCATGATGCTGATCAATGAAGCAATGACTCGGGAGATGATGGTGCTGCTGTCCATGGCAATGGTGGGTTCATGCGGTTGTCAAGACACATGTCAATGAGCGTGGTTGGACATTTAAGCATTTTACAAGAGGTGCGCTAGGGATTTTCCTTCTGCCCTGGGGGCCCAAGCTCAGCTAATATGGGCATCTTTTCCACCCTAGAGCCCACGACGCCATGAAGTCTAGTCTATTGAAAATCAGCTTGCTTTTGTTCTTGAACGCCATGGCAGCAAGCCACACCTTGGCCCAAACCTCTTTCCCGATCAAAACCATCAAACTGGTGGTTCCCTTCCCTGCTGGCGGGGGTACCGATGCCGTAGCGCGCATCGTCACTCAAAAAATGAGCGAGACCTTCAACGAATCCATCATCGTTGAGAACAAAATTGGCGCCGGTGGCAGTGTGGCCACCGAATACGTCGCCCACGCCGAGCCCGATGGTTATACCCTTCTCTTCACAACTTCGGGCCACGCCATCCAACCCCATTTACAAAAACTCAATTGGGATCCGATCAAAGATTTCACCCCCATCAGCACTTTGGTCAAAAACCCCTTGGTCATTGCTGTGAGGCCCGACTTCAAAGCCAATAGCATCAAAGACCTCATCAAAATGGCCAAGGACAACCCTGGCAAATTCACCTATGGATCGTCGGGCTCCGGTAGCGCACTGCACATGTCGGCCGAGTATTTCAAATCCGTCGCCAAAGTCGATATTGTCCACATCCCCTATTCTGGCAACGCGCCCATGACTTTGGCCCTTTTGAAGGGCGAGGTTGACATGGTCTTTGACAGTTTGACCGGACCGCTGCCCAACATCCATGCGGGAAAACTTCGCGCTCTGGCTGTCACCACGCTCAAGCGCTCATTTGCCCTTCCCGAGACCCCAACGCTTGATGAAGCAGGACTCAAAGGCTATGATTTTTCGTCTTGGAGTGGTATTTTGGCGCCAGCAGGCACTCCTCAAGACATCGTGCAAAAGCTCAACCATCAAATGGCGATTGCGCTGGAGAATGCGTCTGTTCGAGAGCGACTCATGAATTTTGGCTACACCCCCATGAGCTCGAGCAGCCAGGAGCTTCAAGACACAATCGCTCAGGATCTGGAGAAGTACAAGCGAATGATCAAAGATTTGAATATTTCAGCCAATTGAGCTCGCTCCAATGGGATTGAACATTTTCTGGCCAGTGTAGTTTTTTGAAATTCAAAGACAGGGCGTGAGCACTGGCTTAGAAACAAACAAGCCTGGGAACTCCTGCCATCATCAGAAGGCTGGATTAAGGATCCGTTGCGGCCAGGATATGCCCCATCTTCGTCTCTTTGGTTTTTAAGTAATTCGAATTGTAGGGATTGGGTCGAATGTGGTGCTCGACACGCAAGACATCGAAACCCAACTCTTCTATGGCCACAATCTTGCTCGAATTGTTGGTGAGCAGCTTTAAAGAGCGAATATCGAAATGATTCAACATGGTTTTACATATAGCATAATCGCGCTCATCGTCTCCAAAGCCCAATAGGCGATTGGCTTGCACGGTATCGGCACCCTCTTCTTGCAATTGGTAGCTCTTGATTTTATTGACCAATCCAATGCCGCGACCCTCTTGCCTGAGGTAGAGCAAAATGCCTGAGCCCTCTTGGGCTATTTTCTTAAAGGCATCTTGAAGTTGTGGGCCACAGTCGCAACGCAAGCTAAACAGAGTATCCCCGGTCATACACTCCGAATGTATTCTTGCAAGCACCGGTGTATGCGGGCCGAGTTCTCCCAAAGTGATGGCCAAGTGCTCCTTACCTGTCGATTTCTCCATAAAAGCATGCAGCTCAAAAACCCCCCATTGAGTGGGCAAGGAGCAACTGGCTTGAAATTCCAACGTATCAAGAGTCATGGTAACCAATTTCTAAATCGTGAATACGAACATCCGACAAGCTCAACACCAATGGGGCTAAGTTGGGTTGGGTTGGGTTGGGTTGAGCTGATTTGATTCGGCTCGTCAAGGGGCCAATGCTTTTCATCTGAGGGACACCTCCCATCATCATACCAAGCAATTACAGCAAAAGAACAAGTTTGCCCCACGTGCAACCCCAACAAACGGATCCAGAAACTGCCCTGGCGGGCTGCATGAAAGTCTTCGATAGGATAGCGCACGAATAACCCATTCGTCACAGGGACTTCAAGTCAGCAATGGATTTATTTACAATCATGAAGAAATAGACCCCAATGACTCCAATGCAACAAAGCACTTTTGCTCAAAAGACAACCAACGGCTGGCAGTGGCATTTCAAAAGAAATTGCTCCATAAGCCCCAGGCAACTCATTTGTATTTTCGGCGCTCTGGCTCTCATCTCACTGCTCATTGGAGGCGTTTTCTTTTTTTTGGGCGCATTTCTTGTCTTGCCATTTTCGTTGTTGGAGATTTTGGTCTTGAGCATTGCCTTTTATTACAACGCCATTCACGCTGTTGATTATGAAAGACTCAAGGTTGAGAATAATCACATCATCGTTGAACAAAAAGCAGGTCTCAAAGAGACCGAGATCGCACTGGCAAGAGAGTTCACGCGCGTCAAACAATTGGAAGGTAAAAAAGACCTCATCGAATTGATACAAGGCGAAAAAAAGGCCCTCTTTGGGCATCATATACACCCCAACTACAGAGCCAAATTGATGAAAGAGTTAGTGTCTCGGCTATAGCGCCTTTGAGTATTTGATCTCAATACCAACCCTGATTTGACACCTATTGGCCAAATCAAAAAAACTTCTTTTGACGCCTTGCTGCGTATTCGACTCTAAAAATCAAAAGATGAGCGCTCTTGATAGTGATATCAAAAACCAATGTTTTCGTGACTTATGTCAACCTCTTGAACTGATCAATATATATAGTTCGGCTACTTCATCAAAAAAAAGGCCATCATGAAAACAGATTCACAAATTCAACTCGATGTCATTGCTGAACTCAAGTTTGAGCCCACCGTCAATCCGACTCATATTGGCGTCACAGTCAAAGATGGAATCGTTTCACTCATGGGCAATGTAGAGAACTATTTCGAGAAATACCATGCAGAAAAAGCCACACAAAGAGTGTCTGGCGTCAGGGGCGTTGCCATGGAAATTGATGTCAAGTTACCCAGCATTGTCAGTCGCACAGATTCTGAGATAGCACACGCCATCGACAATGTGATCAGTTGGTCAACGCTGTTAAATAAGGATGACATCCACGTCAGAGTTGAAAGTGGGTGGGTCACTGTCACAGGTACAGTTAAATGGAATTATCAAAAAACAATGATCAACTCCTCCATTGGCCATCTGATGGGTGTGACTGGCATCAGCGACCAAATCATCATCAGCAATGAATTGAATAAGACTATTGTCAAAAAAGAAATCATCGATTCACTCAATCGGAGAGCGAAAACCGACGCCAGCAACATCAATGTTGAGATCAAAGGAGGCGAGGTCACACTCTCCGGCCACATCCATGATTTCAGCGAACGCGAACTTGTCAAACAGGCAGCGTGGAGTAGCGCTGGAGTCGTCAAGGTGACCGACAAATTAACCTTGAGCAACTGATTGACTTGATGCTGGAGTAACGCGTGATAAGCGTTTACTCTAGCGATCGCTTTTAAAGCGGCAACCTGATCTTGGTGGATTTTTAAGCTCAAATGTCCAGCGTTGACTTTGCAAATATCTCATCAACGCTCAAGACACGATCACTCAACCCTTGATCATGGATGTAATGGGCTATTTTTTCAATGACGGGCCTTGAACTTTTCATCCCATAAGTTTTCGCCTGAGTTTGCCAATCCGAATTCGACTGTGCGGCCACCAAAGCCCCCACTTCAAGCATGGACTGTATTGCCTCTTTGGCATCGCGATCGGCCTCGTTCTTGGCCTCTTGAAAGGCGTGAAACAAATTCAGAGCCAGCCAGGGATGACGCTCATACAACTCTCGCTTCATCACGACGGTATGGTTGATTGGGAACAGACCCGTTTTTTTATAAAACCGCTGTGACTCTTTGAACGGATCTTCAAACATCGGTTTGATGAAGGGATAACTGAGCACGTCGGTGGTGGAGCGATCCACCAAATTTTTGTGCGGCAAATACAACAGCGTCGCATCAAGGGCACCACTCACCAGCATCTCACCGATGTTGGTGGAGCTCTCTATTTGATTCAACACCACGCCCTTTGGCGGAACAAAACCAGTCGATCCACCATGACTCATTTGGGGCCCGCGCTCCATGTGCCACTCAATGTCTTTGGCATGCACGCCAAATTCATCTTGCAAAATGCCTCGGGACCAAAGGGCTGCCGTTTGTTGGTATTCAGGCACACCGACACGCTTGCCCTTCAAGTCGCTGGGCGAATCAATGCCACGATCTGTTCGCTTTAAGATCCAGGTTTGAAAAAATGTCCTTGACGTGTAAACAGGCAAAGCCACCCAACGTCGGTCTCCCTTGGAGTTGGCGATAAAGAGCGAGGACAACGACATCTCGGAGACATCAAAATCAGCGTATTTCAATTGACGCCAAAACATCTCTGAAGGATGCACGCTGGTGGGCATCAACTTCACACCTTGAACCCCCACTCGTCCTTCTAAAATGGGACGGGTGTAGTGGTTGTCCGATAGGGCAATGCTGAGTTCGAGGTGGTTGGGATGCATGCGTGAATTGCTCATGGTGTGGAGTTGCGCTTGGTCAGCAAGTCAGCATACAACTTGAACCAATGTTCTTGCTGGACCAGCGCAAAGGAAGGGTCGATGACCTTGTATTTTAGCGATGAATAGGCGTTGTCGACTTTGGTGTTGGTGGTCACGTAACCGGCTTCAGCCACCAATTTCTGACCTTCACTCAGTGCAAAATCATAAAACAACAAAGCCACATAGGGATGCGGGGCTTTGTTCATGACAGCCACGGCCGATGGCAGCGCCAAAATCGGTTGCAGCCAAGCCACCTCAATGGGTGCTCCCTTGCGCTTTAATTGCTCTGGGTTCCAGTTGTAGACATCGAGTGCCAGTGGCACCTCTCCCGAGGCCACCATGGTACTCAATAAGGAGTGCCCCTTGCGAATGGAGGGCGCATTGAGCGCCATGATTTTCTCAAACTGAGCTCGCCCCTTGGACTCACCGAGCTCATTGAGCAAAGCCCCATACCAAATGGAATCATCGGCTTCCATGCCTAGCAGTCCTCTCCAGCGCGGATCCATCAAGTCCTCATAGGTTTTGGGTAAATCCTCTTTTTTGATCAACTTGGTGTTGTAAGCCAAGGAGTAGATGTCCATATTGAATGCGGCCCACTGATGGTGCACGGGCAAGGCCTTGTCCATCAAACTGGCCTGAATGGGAGAATCAATTTCTTGGAGCAGCTTCATTTTGTAAGCCGCCTCGGTATCCAAGGCTGTGTTGGAGAGCACGTCGACCTCAAACTTGCCTGCCCTTTGCTCCGTCATCACCCGCTGTTGAATGGCCTCAGATCCGGCTCTCCACAATTTCAATTTGACACCATAGGTTTTTGAAAAAGCTTCGGCCATGACTTGAACGATGGGGTGAGCATAGTAAAGGGTCATCTCCCCTTCTCTTTTGGCGCCTTCGATTAATATTTTTGTTCGATCGGCTCCCGTGTATTTGGACAACTCGCTGAGCGTTTTGATCCCTTGCGCGGGTGACTCTAAGCACACTCCAATCCAGCAAAGAATAAAAAAAACTCTGCATACACACCACAAGGTCTTGTTCAATCCATTCCCCTCGGTTCAAGTTGGGCTCAATTGGGCCACGCTGCGAAGATTTTCAGCGGTGGTGCTTGGAAAGCCGAAAAACTCCAAGTAGGCGGGAATTTGCTCAAACAGCATGTCTGAGCCCACCTGCACTTGACAGCCCCGGTTTTGGGCGACTTGCAAAAAAGCCGTCATCTCAGTTCTCATCACCACTTCCCCGACGAATGTAGCCGGATCAATGCGCGAGACATCCATGGGCAAAGGGTCGCCCTCGTTCATGCCCATTGGGGTGGCATTGACCACCAAGTCATAGCCCTTGGGGTCATTGCTATCGCTGCAAACGTCGAGTTGAGGGTAATTTTCTTTCAACCTCAAAGCCAAACCACGGCAGGCGGTCGTGTTGGTGTCAAAAACCCCGATGGCAGCGATGTGCTCAGCGGCCAAAGAGGCGGCAATGGCACTGCCCACACCACCTGAGCCTACCACCAAGACCCGCTTGCCCTGGAGATCAAAGCCTTTTCTCTTCACACCGCGAACGAAGCCAGCGCCATCGAACATGTCGCCCACCAAACGACCGTTCGCATCTTTTTTCACGGCATTGCATGCGCCCGCCACGCGAACCGTTGGCGTGAGCTCATGGAGAAGTCCAACGGACGTGACTTTGTGAGGCATGGTGATCAATGCGCCTCGCACATTGGTCAGTTGAAAGACCGACTTTAAAAAGGTCTCGAAATTGTCCGCCTGACACCCCATGGGGACCACGACCGCATTGATCCCCGCTTTCTCGAAATACGGGTTGTAAATCATGGGGGACTTGAAACTGTGGGTGGGAAATCCGATGTGAGCGATGAGCTCGGTATTGCCATTGATCATGCCGTTGAAACCAAATCTAAAAAACGTTCAAAAAATCATGCTATTCAATCCCAACCAAGATCCACGCGAGATGATGATTTCAGGCCACTGAAATATCCACGACGGTACTGACTGAACCATGCCAAAAAAATGAGTACAAACCCTAGATGCCATTCAATGAAGACGCCCCAAGGCCCAGGCTGAAGACTGCCTATCGCTCTTCACTGCAGCGCCTGCTCGACTGACTCCTCGCTCTGATGGGCCAGCGCTTTACTGTTTTTTCAATTGAAAGGCCGCCCGCCAATCAAACTCGGTCACCCAAGCGGTTCCCGTGATGATCACGAGCATGCCGACGACCGTATTGGCACTCAAGGTCTCTTGCAACAACAACACGCCCCACAGGCTTGCAAACAAAGGGATCAGGTAGGTCACCGTGAGGGCAGACGTCGCTCCAATATCTTGAATCAGTCGGAAATAAAGCAAAAAGGCCAAGGCTGTACACACCACACCGATCGTGAGTGTGATCAAGATGATCTCAGGCGTGGGCGCAGAGCTCATGGGTAGCCAAAAAAGCGCTGGAATGATCAAAATGACCGAAGCCCATAAACTCCCGTGGGCGTTATCAAAGGGCTCTACGCCCTTGGAGATCTTGGCGTAGTTGGAAGCCACACCATACGACAGCGCCCCAGCCAGCCCTAGACTCACCGCCAAGGCATTGGCTTGATGGTGGTTGGCAGAAAATACCCCCAGCAAAATGGCCACCCCCAACACACCCATCAACAAGCCCAAACCGCGCTTGATGGTCAAGGTTTCTGTTTTTCTCATCCAGCCCATGAGAACACCCCAAACTGGTGCCGTGGCGTTCAAAATCGACAACTCTGCGGTGCTCAACTCCAAAGACGCGTAGGCAAAAAGCACGAACGGCAAAGCCGAGTTAAAAAATCCCATGATGAAGTAGTGGACAGCCCTCGCGCGCAGTTGTGGTTTGCGCTGAAAATAGCAAGACAGTGCGGCCAAAAATAAGGCCGCCGCCAAAACACGACCTTCGGCCAAGTAGGCGGCCCCCAAAACTGGCGAGACCATGCGCATGAAGAAAAACGAGCTCCCCCAGATGGCGCCCAATAGGAATAGTCGCAGGAGGTCGGAGGTTTTCATCAATCGTATTCGTATGTCACTTGTCACCCGATTGTAGAGCTTGGCGCTGCCTGGATCTCCCCTTTCTGATTTCTGCCGCATGCCACTGGTGACCATTTTTCGCGTCGGTGCTCCATTGACCCCAAACCGCGGGCCCGATGTTTCGCCCTGGCAAGGCATGGGGGCTCGACCATGGTTTTGGAAACTTGCCCAACTCTTTGACTGCAAAGGGCCACCGGTCAACTGCGCATCAGCATTCGTGTCACCCGTGTCGCCCCTCAATAGTATTCGTATTCCACTTGTAATCTGATCGTCGAGCTTGGCGTGGCCTGGGTCTCACCCCTGAGCCATGCCGCATTCCACTTGAAGCCTTCTCTCGTGCCGGTCCGCCATTGACCAAAAACCGCAGGCCCGATGTTTTGCTCTTGCAAGGCACGGGGACTCCAATGGTCCACGGGGCCCACATTGCCAAAGGCTTGCGCGCCCCATTGAAAGGCAGAGGACACTCGCCACTTGAGTTGTGCTTGGGTATGCAGCTCGGTATTGAAGTGCTCCGTGGCATTGACGTTTCTTTGGATCAAGACGTTGAAATTGCCTTGAAGTCTTCCCCAGCTCTTTTGCAGCAAAGGGCCATAGGTCAACTGAGCACCAGCAGCCTTGTCTTGGGGTTTTTCAATCTCGAGCAAAAACCCGACGATCGCCCAGTCTTTGGCGTGGGTCAATTGAAATTTGTTCTCCCACTCCCAGGCATCCAATGTGCTGCCCTGATTGGGGTCGCGAGCGTATTTGACGTACACCTCGGTAAACCACCGCTCGTTCACGCCATAGCCCAACCCCAAGGAATTGGCCGCTTGGCTCGAACCGTCACGCTGGCGGTTGATGCCCGTCTTGAAATCGATTTCTTTTTCACCAGCGTCCACCTTGGGCGTCACCACATAGTCATTGGCATCGGCATGGGCCCATGACCACAGCATCCCACTCATGAACAAACCCAGCAACGCCCCAAACATCTTATTTTTGAATAACAAAGAACTCATTTTGACCCTTTCATTGATGATGGCGTCATTTTAAATGAGAATGATTATCATTACAAAAAAATGATGGGACTTCAACCAGGTGACCGTGGTTTGAGATTCATCGGCACTGACTGAGCGAAATATCCCCAATTGAGTGTGTTTTCAACTTGCCTTATACTGTACAAATGAACAGCCTTAATTCCCCCCCTCCCCACAACACACACGAGGGAGCAAACCACACACTGCCCCCCGGCGCTTGGGGCTACACGCTCGAGCCCAGCCACCTGCCCTTGCGAGTGGTTCCTGGCAAGGTACCCGCTGGGTTTCCGTCACCAGCGGAAGATTTCTCCGTCAAACGACACGACTTGAACGAGCTGCTGATCTC
>CAIMTJ010000068.1 GCA_903844385.1 uncultured Burkholderiales bacterium | reverse complement strand
GTTTATACACAACATACCGCATCCCAAACTCAACGGAGGCCGAGGTGCCCACAATGCGCCACCAACCGTTGTTGAAGCCCAAGGCGTTGGTGAGGGTCTTTTTCTCCATTTGGTATTCGTTGCCATTGATTTCACTCCAAGGGTGAACCACTGCAATGCCAGCGCCGACTTTGCTGATGAAGGAAAGTCCCGAGGTCTCATCGGGTGCACCGAGCAAGGGCTTGCGGTAGGACAAGTTGACCATGATTTGGTTCAAGCCGTTGTGGATCATGTAGGAGAAAAACTGGTTCGAGAGCACTTGGGGGCCTACACCTCCCTTGTTGGTGCCGGTGACATTGGCCACTTGGCCAATGGTGCTGGTGAATTTGGTGTGATCCAAGCTCAGATCCAGAGCCATGGTCTTGGCCTCGTCAAGGTAGCGTCCCAGCCTTAAATTGTCTGGGCTGCAGCAAGTGGGGAAATGGTATTCGTCATGGCCTTGAACGCCATTGACCGTGAAATTGTTGCCAAGAGAGGGCTGGCTCACATTGATGTTGGAGTCAGAGAAATGAGTTTTGTTGTACCCCCACGTGAAAAACCAATCTTCGCTCTTGAACAAGCGACTGTCGTCAGGCTTTTGTGTTGGAGTGGATTGGGATGCAGTCGCTGCTTGAGCGGTCGTGTTGGCATTGGAGGTTTGCGCTTGAGAACCAGCGGCCAACAACAACAAGGACAGGATGAGGGCTAGTTTTGCCATTTTGTGTTTTCAGTGAATATTAATCAGCACAATTGTAGCGCTGTCGGCCCGGTGAAGCCAGTGATATACCCACTCAAGAGTTTTCAATCGACCCGCATTGAGCCTTCACAAATGGGCCATTTTCGAGAGTCATCGGGAGCTCTTTTACCTTGCTCTAGGTGCCAATGGCCTCTTTGGGTCGGTACACACTGATCAGGTTGGCGCCCAGGACCATCAAGGAGCCCAGCACCATGATGGGGTGAAACACCTCTGCATACACGAAAACACCAATGAGCGTGATGAGCGGCAGTCGTAGGAAATCCAGGGTGACCACCACGCTGATGTCGGTTTTTTGCATCGCTCGTGCCATGCAAAAGTGCGAAGTCATCGATGACAAACCGACCACGAAAAGCCATAGCCATTGAACACCCTCGGGCATGGTGAGAGAGGTGTAGGACAGTGCCAGCCCCATGGGGAGTTGGATCGCGGACATGAAGAATAAGATGGTCAAAGGGTTGTCGGTTTGGACCAGTCTTTTGGTGAAGATGTTGCCGCTGGAAAAACACACTGCTGCTATCAACACACAAAGCGCGCCGATATTCATCATCCCTTGTCCAGGGTTCACGATCACGTAGACCCCGGTAAAACCCAGCACCACTGCAAATACTCGCTTGAGGGTCAACGCCTCACCCAAAAACACTGCGGCCAAGAGCGTGGTCCATAGCGGTGAGGTGAACTCAATGGCGAACACTTGGGACAAAGGCAGCAAGGAAACGCCCAAAAACCAGCCGTATTGGCCAAAATAATGCAATAGGTTGCGCCCGACGTGGAATTTGAATTTTTCGGTTTTAAAAAGTGCCCACTGCCGTGTGCCCACGATGAGTCCGACAGAGCCCACGAGTCCCACAAGGCTGCGCCCAAACAAGATCTCCAGGGTGTTGATGCCGTGCGAGAGCTCGCGCGCCGCAACGGCCATGAAGCAAAAGGAGAACAAGGCTCGTGACATCCATGCCATGGCGTTCAAGGACGAAGCATGGGTCGCTCTCCAGTGGACATGTGTGCTCATGGTTGATGCATCTATTGGACCCTACATTAGCAAATCAGACTTTAACGGTCTCGTTGTCCGAGTGGGATATTTTAGGCCCAGGCC
>CAIMTJ010000067.1 GCA_903844385.1 uncultured Burkholderiales bacterium | reverse complement strand
TGACCAGTTGCTGCAAGCTTACCAGCGGGGAGCCTATTTGCTGGGTTTTTGCCGCGACAAGCTCCAAAACATCGAAGACCAAATCAAAGTCTTGGACGAGGGGCAGCTCAAGCCCTGGCAAGGTGCGCTTTGATGTCCATGTCGAGCCCCTTTGATGCCAGTGCTTGGGCCGAGCAATCGCGCCTTCTCGTGGAGCGAGCCTTGTCTGAATGGGTGCCTGAACACGCCAGTGCGGGACTCGGAGCCAGCATGCGTTACGCAGTCATGGGTGGGGGCAAGCGTTTGCGACCCTTGTTGTGCTTGGCCGCTCGACAAAGCGTGGCGGCACTGCAGCCTCCATGTCCTCCCGACCATCGTGAGTTTCAAGATCTTCACCACCTTCACGCGCTGCTTGACCAAGCGGCGCTCAGGGCCGCTTGTGCGGTGGAGTTGATCCACGCCTACTCGCTGGTGCACGACGACATGCCTTGCATGGACAACGATGTCCTTCGGCGTGGACAGCCCACCGTCCATGTTCGGTTTGGCCAGGCGCAGGCCTTGCTGTGTGGGGATGCGCTACAAGCACTTGCTTTTGAGCTGCTGACCCCAGAGAGCTCAGAACTTCAAGCGAGCATTCAAGTGCAGCTTTGCCGGCTCTTGAGTTCGGCCGCGGGGCACGCCGGCATGTGTGGAGGCCAAGCCATTGATTTGCACAGTGTGGGGCTGCACCTTACACGCCAAGCGCTTGAGGAGATGCATCAAAAGAAAACGGGCGCTTTGCTCACGGCCAGCGTCATGATGGGAGCGTCGTGTGCCGCTCCAGGGTCTTTGCCCACGGGCGCCATGGCACAACTTGGAGTTTACGCAGCCCATTTGGGCTTGGCGTTTCAGGTGGTGGATGATATTTTGGATGTGGTGGCCGATACCCAAACGTTGGGCAAGACCGCAGGCAAGGACGCCGACATGGACAAGCCCACCTTTGTGTCTTTGCTCGGCTTAGGCGATGCCAAAGCCCTGGCCCAACAACTTCACGATCAAGCCCAAGAGGCCTTGCTTGCCAGCCATTTGCCGCAAACACAAGCGCTCAGCGCCTTGGCCCGAGAGGTGATCGATCGGCCCTATTGACCCGCCCTGATGAGCGTTGGCGTTCAAGCATTGTTTTGCGCCCTGGCCTCAACCGCAACAAGCGCGTCCCTTTCAGCAGATTCAAATCAAATGCAAGTTCAAAGTTAAACGACAACGACAACGATTCTTACCGACATGACCGAACTACTCCACGCCACCAACACCCCCGAAGACTTGCGCCGGCTCTCGCGCTCGCAACTCAAACCCCTGGCCCAGGAACTGCGGGCCTTCTTGCTCCAAAGTGTTGCCAAAACCGGTGGACATTTGAGCTCGAACTTGGGCACGGTGGAGTTGGCCATTGCTATTCACTATGTGTTCAACACCCCCCACGACCGCGTGGTTTGGGATGTGGGGCATCAAACCTATCCCCATAAAATTCTCACCGAGCGGCGTGAACGCATGACCACCTTGCGCCAACTCGGGGGCTTGAGTGGTTTTCCCAGGCGCGATGAAAGCGAGTTCGATGCCTTTGGCACGGCGCACTCGTCAACGAGTATTTCGGCCGCTTTGGGCATGGCCATGGCGAGCGCCATCAAGGGCGAAAAGCGCCGCTCTATTGCCGTGATTGGCGACGGTGCCATGACCGCTGGCATGGCTTTTGAGGCGCTCAACAATGCAGGGGTGGCCAAGGGCAATTTGCTCGTGATTCTCAACGACAACGACATGTCCATCAGCCCGCCGGTGGGCGCTTTGAACCGCTACTTGGCCCAACTCATGAGTGGGCGCTTTTATACCGCTGCCAAAGAGGTGGGCAAACAAGTGCTCAAAGGCGCACCGCCTTTGTTCGAGTTGGCCAAACGCTTTGAAGAGCATGCCAAGGGCATGGTGGTGCCAGCGACTTTGTTCGAGCAGTTTGGCTTCAACTACATCGGCCCCATCGACGGCCATGACCTGGCGGCGTTGGTGGCCACCCTTGAGAACATCAGCCATTTGGAGGGACCCCAATTTCTGCATGTGGTCACCAAAAAGGGACAAGGCTATGAGCTCGCCGAGGCCGATCCGGTGATGTACCACGGCCCGGGTCAATTCGACCCCAATGTGGGCATCGTGCCCTCAGGTAAGCCCAGCAAAAAGACCTTCACCCAGGTCTTTGGCGATTGGATTTGTGACATGGCCGCGGCCGATCCGCGCTTGGTGGGCATCACCCCAGCGATGCGCGAGGGCTCAGGGTTGGTGGAATTTGAGCGGCGTTACCCTGAGCGCTACTTTGATGTGGGCATTGCCGAGCAGCACGCCTTGACCTTTGCCGCGGGCTTGGCCTGCGAAGGCCTCAAGCCGGTGGTGGCGATTTACTCGACCTTTTTGCAGCGCGCCTATGACCAGCTCATCCACGACGTGGCACTCCAAAAGTTGCCCATGGTCTTGGCGCTTGACCGTGCTGGGATTGTGGGGGCCGATGGGGCCACCCACGCTGGTGTTTTTGATATTGCTTTTTTAAGGTGCATTCCCAACGTGAGTGTGGCGTGTCCAGCCGACGAACCCGAGTGCCGAGCCTTGCTCACGACCGCTTTTGAGCAAGACCATGTGGTGGCGGTGAGATACCCCAGGGGTGCGGGGGTGGGCTTGCCGGTGCCCCAGGACCTCTCGGTGTTGCCGTTTGGCCGCGGTGAGCTTCGCCGCCAAGGCCAAGGGGTCGCCATCTTGGCCTTTGGTGCGTTGCTCTATCCTGCCTTGGAGGTGGCCGAGCGCTTGAACCTCACAGTGGTGAATATGCGCTGGGCCAAGCCCCTGGATGAGGCACTCTTATTGAAAGTGGCCCATGAGCACGAGGCCTTGGTGACCCTCGAGGAAGGATGTGTGAGTGGAGGCGCAGGCAGTGCGGTCATGCAAGTGCTGCAAGATCACGATGTCTTGAAGCCCGTCTTGGTGCTGGGGATTGCAGACGCGTTCACCGAGCACGGCGACCCGGTCAAACTCATGGCCTTGCAAGGCTTGGATGCGACGGGTATCGAGTCGCAAGTGCGCGCACGTTTTGGGAAGTGGCTGGCATCCTGAAACCCCCTGGGTTGTGCATCACCGAAGGGGCATGCGTCGCTGGAGCTTGAGTCAGTCACTTCGGTCATTGATGTCGTTTGGCCGCTCTTTTTAGCGGGTAAACCCGTGTCATGCTTGGGGTGCGACTCCTTAAAATTCAGTGGCACCTTCACAGTTTGAGGCTGCGTGCCCCAATTGACCCATACCTACAAGGGAGAGACTTCATGGAAAGACGCAATCTGATCAGAAACGCTGGCTTGGCTGGCATTTTGGCGACGGGCTTGGCCCCAGCGGTGCATGCCCAAGCTGCGGTGCGTTGGCGCTTGGCATCGAGCTTCCCCAAGTCATTGGACACGCTGTATGGCGGCGCCGAGGTGTTTGCCCAAACGGTCAAAAATCTCTCTGGTGGTAGATTTGAAATCACCGTGCACGGACCTGGCGAGCTCATGCCCGCCTTTGGCGTGGTGGACGGTGTGCAACAAGGCTCGGTCGAGGCCTGTCACACGGCGGCCTATTACTTTTTTGGTAAAGATGAGACCTTTGCGCTGGGTTGTGGTATCCCGTTTGGTTTGAATTCACGCCAATCGACAGCCTGGATGCATGAAGGCAATGGCATGAAGTTGCTCAGAGAGTTTTATGCCAAGTACAACATCATCAATTTCCCCGCTGGCAACACGGGCGCACAAATGGCCGGATGGTTTAGAAAAGAGATCAAGTCCTTGGCCGACATGAAGGGCCTGAAGATGCGCATTGGCGGCTTTGGCGGCAAGGTGATTGAACGCCTGGGCGCAGTGCCACAAAACATCCCTGGTGGCGACATCTACCCCGCCCTTGAAAAAGGCACCATCGACGCGGCCGAGTGGATTGGTCCCTACGATGACTTGAAGCTCAATTTCAACAAGTTGGCCCCTTATTACTACTATCCTGGTTGGTGGGAGGGTGGTCCACAGTTGGATGTGTTCATCAACAACAAAGCCTTTGAGGCCTTGTCAGCTGAAAACCAAGCCATTGTGGCGGCCGCTGCGAGCGTTGCCCACACCTATGTGCAGGCCCGCTACGATGCCAAGAACCCTGCTGCTTTGAAGCAACTGGTGGGTTCGGGCACCAAACTCAAGCCTTTTCCAAAGGACGTGATGGTCGCCGCATTCAAAGAAGCGATGGCTTTTTACGATGAAATTTCCGCCAAAAATGAAAACTGGAAAAAGGTGTACACCGATTTCAGCAAATTCAGGGCCGATCAAAACATGTGGTTCAAAGTGGCCGAGAGTCCATTTGATAACTTCATGCAAGCGCAAAAACTCTGAGGTTCTGAGCGGCGCATGAACCGCCCCTGAGCAGGCTCGGGGGTGGCCTGCTCGACGCCCGCTGCTGAGCGGCGAATGGTGAGCGGTGTATGGCGAATGGCGAATGACGATTGACGTTCAATACAAAGTCGTCGACGTGCGCCCCAAAGGAGTGAGCCTTCGCGTCTGCGCGTTGGAGTATCGACCCCCCCTGCTCTTGGTGGCATTGGATGAGCTCAGTGACCCGAGGTCGACCTCCATGCGTCACGCTGTCAATCCTTTGATCGATCCATCATGAATCCACCCAGTACGCCTGGGTGCTGATTATTTTTTGGATTCCTCCATGCTTGGGCCGACCGCCGGCTCCGTCGCATTGTTACCGCTCGAGTTGTTGGGATTGTTTTCATCGGGTGCGAGCTCGATCACCACGTTGTCTATGTCCACCGCTTGCTCCTTGTCCAAGAAGAAGGTGACACTTTGTGGCACAAAAATCACCACCACCACCAATAAGAGCTGCATGATGACCCAGGGAATGGCGCCCAGGTAAATATCATTCGAGAGGATGGGCCGCGGTAGGCGCCCCTCTTTGAACAACGTGTCGGCAATGCCGCGCAGATAAAAGAGTGCAAAGCCAAAGGGCGGGTGCATGAAACTCGTTTGCATGTTCACGCACAAGAGCACGCCAAACCAGACCATGTCGATGCCCAGCTTGGTGGCCACGGGTGCAAGCATTGGCAAGATGATGAAGGCGATTTCGAAGAAATCCAAAAAGAAGGCCAAAAAGAAAATAAAGAGATTCACCACGAGCAAAAAACCGACCTGCCCGCCGGGCAGTCCTGTGAGCATGCTCTCAACCCATTTGGAGCCGTCCACTCCCTGAAACACCATGGAAAACACCCGGGAGCCAATCAAGATGTAGACCACCATGGCGGTGAGTCGCATGGTGCTGTTCATGGCCTGCCACACCAGTGAGGTGCTCAGTCGCCCGTGTAGCGCAGCCAGCAGCAAAGCCCCCCCACACACCCCATGGCGCCGGCTTCGGTGGGGGTGGCAATGGCGGTATGAATCCCGGGCAAGCCGCCCATGGAGCCCAGCACCGCAAAAATGAGAATGGCCGAGGGGATGATGCCCTTGAGGCACTTCGACCACAACGCCCAGCCCACCAAGGTGCGAGCCTGTCTGGGCACGCCGGGTACGTGGGAGGGCTTCACGATCCCCAGTGCAAAGGTGTAGAGCGCAAAAAAGCCCACTTGGAGGATGGCCGGTCCCCAAGCCCCTTTGTACATGTCGCCCACACTGCGCCCGAGTTGGTCGGCCATGACGATGAGGACCAAGGAGGGGGGGACGAGCTGGGTGATGGTGCCAGATGCGGCGAGCACCCCAGTGGCGTAGCGCATGTTGTAGCCGTAGCGCAGCATGACCGGCAGTGAGATCAAGGCCATGGCGATCACTTGACCGGCCACCGTGCCCGTGATGGCCCCCAAAATAAAGCCCACGATGATCACCGAGTATCCCAGGCCGCCTTTGACCGGTCCAAAGAGCTGCCCCATCGAGTCGAGCATGTCTTCGGCCAAGCCGCATTTCTCCAAAATGGAGCCCATGAAGGTGAAAAAAGGAATGGCCAAGAGCAAATCATTGGACAAAATGCCAAACACATTGAGGGGCAAATTGGCCATGAAGTTGGCAGGAAACCAGTTCATTTCAATGGCAATGAAACCACAAATGAGGCCCAGGGCCGAGAGCGAAAACGCCACCGGAAAGCCGATGAGCATCACAAACACAAGGCTGGCAAACATGAGGGGAGCAAAGTTTTGCATCTGCATGGGGATAGGGGCCTTTAGTGTCTAGAGTGGGTGTTCAAGCGCAAGGCAGGGCGTGCGCCAAGCGGCTTCATTGAAGCGGCGCCTCATAGTGCGCCTCCAGGGTGATGAAGCCGCGCAAATGGGCCACTCGCTTGATCACCTCGCTCAAGCCTTGCAAGCACATGAGACCAAAACCCAAAGGCAAGAGCAGCATGGCAGGCCAGCGCACCAAGCCGCTGGCGTTGCTTGACATCTCCCCCGAGAGGTACATCTTGACAAAGAGAGGCCAGCTCAGCCAAACCATCAAGAGCATCACGGGAAAGAGAAAAAACAAAATGCCCAACAAATCGAGCCAAACTTGTGCGCGCTTGCTGATCTTGCCGTAAATCAAATCCACCCGCACGTGCTCATTGAGCTTCAAGACCCAAGGCGCGCCGAGCATCACCATGGCGGCAAACATATACCATTGGATCTCAAGCCAAGCGTTGGAGCTCCAATCCAAGCCATAGCGCACAAAGGCGTTGCCCGCTGAGACCAAGGCGGCCACCAACACGCAAAAACTCCCGAGCTTGGCCAAGGCGTCACTCAAGTGGTCAATGTAGCGAGAAAAGGTTAGCCAGTGTTTCAAGGGTCAACTCCAGTTCTTGTCGCGCAGTCGCATGCCGGGCACGCTTGCCTAGGACCCCATTGCAAAAGTCAGACTTTGGGCGCAAAGGGGGGCGTCGATGCCTCCTATTATCCCTTGTCTGAGGGGAGACTCATTTGAGCCGCGAAATGGCTCCTTACCAACGCCGAACCAGGTGCTCCAGGTGAACCATGTGCCCCATGTGCCCCATGTGCCGCCCACCCAGCCCGCAATCTCAGCCGGCGCGAAGCGCTTGGGCCTTGATCAGGATCAAGTGGAAACTGGTTTTTGTGGAAAATCAGGGTAAAACCTGTTGGTCTTTGTTATCCCAGGTCATTAAATCATTGGTAACATCCGCACAGAAAATAGCCATCAATCCGGAGCAAACTATGCAATTGAACATGAATGTGAACCACAAGCCAGTCACCCTGGAGGTTCAGCCCAACACCTTATTGGTCCAAGTCCTCAGAGAGTCTTTGCACTTGACCGGCACCCACGTGGGATGCGACACGGCCCAGTGTGGCGCTTGCACCGTGATCGTCAATGGCCAAAGCGTGAAGTCTTGCAATATGCTGGCGCTGCAAGCACAAGGTGCACAAGTCACCACCATCGAAGGTCTGGCCCAAGCCGATGGCACGCTGCACCCCATGCAAGCCGCCTTCAAAGAGTGCCACGGCTTGCAATGCGGCTTTTGCACGCCCGGCATGGTCATGAGCGCGGTGGATTTGTGCACCCGCAGTCCCAACGCGAGCGAGTCGGAAATCCGCGAACAACTCGAAGGCAATTTGTGCCGCTGCACGGGCTACCAAAATATCGTCAAGGCCGTTCAACTGGGCGCGTCCCACATGAAATAAGCGGTGTTGCTGGCTTTTTTCTGGTGTGAGCTCGCTTCAGTGAGCCTGCGGCGAAGGCTCGATAGGTTTTTCAATAAAAAGAGTCTTGTTGAACAAGACCCAGAATCCAAAATAACGCATTAGGAGACAAGACATGGGTGCATTTGATTTTTCTAAACTCCCCCACATCGGTGAGTCGGTCCTGCGCAAAGAGGATTACCGCTTTTTAACGGGCGCGGGCAACTACACCGACGACATTGATCTGCCACTCATGACCCATGCGGTCTTTGTCCGCTCACCCCACGCCCATGCACGGGTGCTCAAGGTCGATATCACCCAGGCGCTCAAGAGCCACGGGGTGGTGAGCGTGCTCACCGGTGCCGATGTGGCGGATGCCAAAATCAATGGCTTGCCCTGTGGCTGGCTCATCACCAGCACCGATGGTCAACCGATGAAAGAGCCGCCCCATCCGATTTTGGCCCTCGACAAAGTGCGCTACGTGGGAGACCATGTGGCCATGGTGGTGGCGGAGACGCTGCAAGACGCCAAGAATGCGGCCGAACTGGTGGAGGTGGAGTACGAGGTGTTGCCGGCTGTGGTGAGCATCCAAGACGTCAGCAACCCCAAGCGCCACAACCCCACGCTGCATGAGCAAGCCCCTGACAACAAGTGCTATCACTGGGCCATTGGGGATGAGGCGCAAGTGGATGTGGCATTCAAGGGCGCGGCCCACATCACCAAAATCGACCTCTCCAACAACCGATTGGTGCCCAACGCCATGGAGCCGCGCGCGGCCATTGGCTCTTACAGCCGAGCCAACGACGAGTACACCTTGTATGTCTCCAATCAAAACCCACACGTCGAGCGCCTCTTGCTGACGGCCTTTGTGATGGGTTTGCCCGAGCACAAAGTGCGTGTGATTGCGCCCGATGTGGGTGGTGGTTTTGGCTCCAAAATCTATCTTTATGCAGAAGATGTGTGTTTGACCTGGGCGAGCAAGAAACTCAACCGCAACATCAAATGGACGGCCGACCGCTCTGAGGCGTTTTTGAGTGATGCGCACGGACGAGATCACCAATCTCACGCCGAGTTGGCCATGGACGCCAAGGGGCAGTTTTTGGCCCTGAAGGTTCACACCCACGCCAATTTGGGCGCGTACTTGTCCACCTTTGCAACCGCTGTGCCCACGATTTTGTACGCAACGCTCTTGGCAGGGCAGTACAAAACCCCCCAAATCCACGTCCAAGTTGACGCCTGGTTCACCAACACCGCCCCCGTGGACGCCTACCGCGGTGCCGGTCGGCCTGAGGCGAGCTATTTGATCGAGCGCATCATCTCGCGCGCGGCGCAAGAGATGGGCATGAGCCAAGCTCAAATCAGAAAAATCAATTACATCGATCAGTTCCCCTACCAAACACCGGTGGCGTTGCAGTATGACACCGGTGACTTCCATGCCTGCTTGAACCAAGCGGAGTTGAGAGCCGACGTGGCGGGCTTTCAAGCCCGACAAGCCGCCTCCAAGGCCAAGGGCTTGCTGCGCGGCTTGGGCTATTCGAGCTACATCGAGGCGTGTGGCATTGCGCCGAGCAACATCGCTGGCGCCTTGGGCGCGCGTGCCGGACTCTTTGAATGCGGTGAAATCCGAGTGCACCCGACTGGCAGCGTCACCGTCTTTACAGGCTCGCACAGCCACGGACAAGGCCACGAGACCACCTTTGCCCAGGTGGTGGCAGCGCGGCTGGGGATCGCGGTGGATCAAATCGATGTGGTGCACGGTGACACTGGGCGTGTGCCCTTTGGGATGGGGACCTACGGCTCGCGCTCCATTTCAGTCGGTGGTGCGGCCATCATGAAAGCCTTGGACAAAATCGAGACCAAGGCCAAGAAAATTGCCGCCCATTTGATGGAGGCCTCCGACAGCGACGTGGAGTTTGTCAACGGCGAGTTCCGTGTCAAAGGCACCGACAAGATGGTCACCTTTGGGCAAGTGGCCTTGACCGCCTATGTCCCGCACAACTATCCATTGGAGACGCTCGAGCCAGGTCTCAATGAGACGGCTTTTTATGATCCGACCAATTTCACCTTCCCCGCTGGCACCTACATTGCTGAAGTTGAGGTGGATCCGCAAACAGGGGTGACTCGCTTGGACCGCTTCACCGCGGTGGATGATTTTGGCACCCTCATCAACCCCATGATTGTGGAGGGTCAAGTGCATGGAGGCTTGGTGCAAGGCATTGGCCAAGCATTGCTTGAGAATTGCACCTATGACCCTGAAACGGGGCAATTGCTCACGGGCTCCTTCATGGACTACGCCATGCCGCGTGCTGATGATTTTCCGCATTTTGAGATTGGGCATGTCTGCACCCCTTGTACCCACAATCCGTTGGGTACCAAAGGCTGTGGTGAGGCCGGTGCCATTGGCTCGCCCCCTGCGGTGATCAATGCGATTTTGGACGCTCTACACCCCTTGGGTGTCAAGGACCTGGACATGCCGGCAACTCCCCACCGTGTTTGGCAAGCCATTCAGGCAGTCCAGTCATAATTGGTATAACATTCGTGTAATTCTTGATCGAGAGAAAGAGCCAGACTATGTACGCATTCAATTACCAACGCCCCAGTAGCCTCCAAGAGGCCTCCACACTCATTCACAGTGGTGGGCAAGCCCTGGCGGGCGGACAAACACTGCTCGCTTCCATGAAGTTGCGCTTGAGCAGTCCTGAGAGCTTGGTGGATTTGTCCCAAATTGCGGAACTCCAAGAGATCAAACTCGACGGCCAACATGTGGTGATTGGCGCCATGGTCAAGCACGCGCAAGTGGCGAGCAACGCCACGGTGCGTCAACATCTGCCCGCTTTGGCCGATTTGGCCGCCCACATTGGCGACAAACAAGTTCGTGCCATGGGCACCCTTGGTGGCTCGGTGGCCAACAACGACCCGAGCGCCTGCTATCCGAGTGCCGTTCTCGCCTTGGGTGCAAATATCCACACGACTGAGCGTGTCATTGCGGCCCACGATTTCTTTTTGGGCATGTTCAGCACCGCCCTCGAGGCGGGTGAATTGATCACGGCCATCTCATTTCCCATTCCTAAAAAAGCGGTGTACTTGAAGTTCAAGCAGCAAGCCTCGCGTTTTGCATTGGTGGGGATTTTCATGGCACAAATGCCCGACGGTGTTCGCGTGGCCATCACGGGGGCGAGCCAGCAAGGTGTGTTTCGCCACGCGGGTCTAGAAGCCGCGCTCAATCATAGCTTCACGGTGCAGTCCGCCGCTGCCGTGACCATTGAAGAGACTGATTTGAACCACGATATCCATGCCTCCGCGGCTTACCGAGCCCACATGATCAGTGTTCAAGCCCAACGCGCCGTCAAGCACCTCTTGGGATGATGTCGGTTGATGGCCTGATTGCGGCTTTTCGAGCCCAAGGCTACGAAGCGGATCGAGCAACGGCCACATCGGTCTATTTGTCGCTCACGCTAGAGCGCCCATTGCTCTTGGAAGGCGAGCCCGGGGTTGGCAAGACCGAACTGGCCAAGGCCTTGGCCAAGGTGCTTGGTCGCAGCCTCTTGAGACTGCAATGCTACGACGGCTTGGAGCAAAGGGACGCGCTGTACGAATGGAATTACGCGGCTCAAATGTTGCATTTGCGAGCCGCTGGCGTTCACGATGCCTCCAGCACCCAAGGCCATGACCGCAACCCTGCGCCAACGCATGCCTTGGAGCAAGAGGTTTACCAATCCAAATACCTCATTCGTCGCCCTTTACTCCAAGCGCTAGAAGCGTCTGCACCCGGTGCGGTCTTGCTCATCGATGAGGTCGATCGCGCTGACGAGCCCTTTGAAGCTTTTTTGTTGGAATACTTGGGTGAGTACCAGGTGAGTATTCCTGAGCTGGGCACCATCAAAGCGCAGATCAAACCGGTGACCATATTGACGAGCAACCGTACACGCGACTTGAACGATGCTGTCAAGCGCCGGTGTTTATTCCATTGGATGGATTACCCCGAGCGTGAGCGTGAGCTGAGCATTTTGCGCAGCCAAGTCCCCGAGGCTTCACAAGCATTGAGTGAACAAGTCTCGCGAATTGTTAGCAAACTGCGCTCGGCGCCGTTTGCCGATGCCTTTTCCCGCTCACCTGGCATTGCTGAGAGTGTCGAGTGGGCGCGTGCCTTGGTGGCGCTCAACACCCTGGTGGTCGATCCAGAGGTCATCAGCGACACGGCGGGTATTTTGTTCAAGCAGCGCGAGGACGTCGCTCAGCTCTTGCCCATGTCCCATGCGCTGTTGAGCCCGGACAACGAAGACGCCATTTAGGGCTGACCCAAGATGCAACTGGGTGACGCGCGAACGGGCAAATGGCCGATCAATTTGCTCGGTTTTGCCAGAGCGCTTCGCCGCTCGGGCGTGCCCATGGACAGTGCCAAGATCGCCTTGTCGCTCCAAGCCGCCATGGCCGTGGGTCTAGAGAACAAGGCGGATCTCCAAACGGCCTTGTCTTGTGTGCTCATCAGTCGCTTGGAAGACCGTGCCGTGTTTCAAGAGCTCTTTGACGCCTACTTCAAAGATCCCAAGGTGGCGAATCAGTTGCTCGCGCAAATGCTCCCCAGCACCGAAGGCCAAGCCCAGGCCAACAAAAGAAAGCCCCGGGTCAACGAGGCATTGAACCCCAAGCGGGGCCAAGCGTCTCATCAAGACCCCAAAAAAGACACCGAGTTTGAATGGGATGCGGCCATGACGGCGAGTGACTTGGCGCGCTTGAGACAGTCGGACTTTGGGGCATTGGGAGCTGAGGAGTTCAAACTCGTGCAGCGCTTGGCCTTGCAAATCCCCATGGTCTTGCCCACTTGTATCACCCGGCGACAAACAGCGAGCAAGCGCGGGCGCGGGTTGAATTGGCCACGCGCTTTTCGCCAAGCACTCCAAACTGAGGGGGAGATGTTGCACTTGCCCAAGCGCGGGCCCCGACGTCGCCCCTTGCCCTTGATGATCATTGTTGATATCTCCGGATCCATGGAGCGCTATGCCCGCTTGTTGCTGGCTTTTTTGCACCAAGCCACCAGGTCATACCCCGAGCGTGAAGTGATGGTCTTTGGCACTGAGCTCACCCGTTTGAGTGCGGTTTTTCAGTGCGCCGACCCCGATGAAATGCTCCAAGGGGTCAATGAAACGGTGAGAGACTTTGCCGCGGGGACTTTGCTCGGACGCTCCTTGCATCAGCTCCAAGTCCGCCATCCCCGCACCTTGGTGGCCAAGCGCAGTGTCGTGCTCTTGATCACGGATGGATTGGACACGGGCGAGAGTCAAGAGTTGGAGGCGGCCTTGCAGTGGCTCAAGCGCCACTGCAAAACCTTGTGCTGGCTCAACCCATTGCTTCGATTTGAGGGCTACGAGCCCTTGGCCAAAGGGGCGAGTTTGCTCGATCGCTATGCGGATGCCAAAATAGCGATTCACAATTTAAGCCATCTCGAGCAGTTGGCCCGGGCTCTGGCTCGTGTGGTGAGCGCCAAGCGAGAGTAAGATCGTGCTTAATCGATGCCAACTCTGGCATTTTTGAATCAACTCATGGAGAATTTCCCCTATGGACATGCAAGGCAATAGACAACTCGGTGTGACCCAGCAGCAAGCCTGGGAGGCGCTCAACAACCCTGACGTGCTCAAAGCGTGTATTCCTGGATGCGACAAAATTGAGTCGGTCTCGCCTGAGCAGTTTGTCATTGGCATGGCCCTCAAGATTGGCCCGGTGTCCGCCAAATTCAGCGGCAAAATCAGCCTCTCAGAAATGAATCCCCCCGCGAGCTATACCCTCAACTTCGAGGGTCAAGGGGGCGTGGCGGGCTTTGGCAAGGGTGTTGCCCACGTCCAACTCATCCCCAATGACGCGGGGTGTGAATTGAGCTACCAAGTCAATGCCCAAGTGGGGGGCAAAATTGCACAATTGGGGCAGCGTTTGATCGATGGGGCTGCCAAATCCTTGTCAGAAGAGTTTTTTAAGAAATTTGACGTTCAAACCCAGCACATCCTCAGTGCCTCCAATGCGGCGGGCGACCAAGCCAGTGGCATTGAGTCGCACAGTGCCCAGACCCCTTCTGAGCAGGCCAAGAGCTCACTCTTTTCCGTGACCAACATGGCCATTGCTGCAGCCGTGTTGGTGGCTGTGTACTTCATCTTGCGCTGAAAAAGAGCCTCAACCCCGACCTGCTAGCCTTCATGCGCACCCCAATTCGGCATGCATGCCCCAAGCTTGACGAGTTTTGAGGGGTAAGAGCTCACGGGGTGAGAATTCCAACGCCAGCCTCAGGAGTCTTTTGAACATGCATGCTGACTTTAAGCCTGGCTTGATTGCGCTGCACAGCAACCGGCTGGAAGGTTTGGCCCAGACCTTGTCGGCTTGGGTGGAGCGCTATCCTTTGGAGCCCTTGGAGAACGAGCGCGTGATCACGCTCTCGGGCTCAGTGGCCGAGTGGTACAAAATTTGGATGGCCCGTGAGCATGGTGTGTTTGGAGCGAGTACCGTTGACATGCCAGGGCGAATGATTTGGGGCTTGTACCGTTCCCTCTTCGACTCCGAATCGACCTTGATGAGTTCGGCGACAGACCAAAAGACGCTGGTCTGGCGTCTCATGCGGCTTTTACCGGCCTCCTTTGAAAAGCCCGAGTTCGCTGTGTTGAAGGACTATGTGCATCAAGGCGGTGTCAAAGCCCACTATGAGCTGGCCAAGAAAATTGCCGATCTCTTTGACTCGTACCAAATTTACCGCGCCGATTGGCTGCGGTCTTGGGAGAAAGGCGAGCGAGTGTTGTGGTCGTCCCAAGGCCAATCCAAAGCGATGCAGAGTGATCAGCTCTGGCAAGCGCTGCTGTGGCACAGTGTCGTGCAAGAGCTCGATCTATCTCAGCGCCAGAGCGTGAGGAGCACCATGCACCAAGAGGCGATGGACATCTTGGGCAGTTTGGCCCATGCCCCTCAGAGATGGCCCAGGCGCTTGATTTTGTTTGGCGTGACCGCCTTGCCGCTACAAGTGCTGGAGTTTTTGGCGCAGATGTCAAAATTCACCCAAGTTATCCTGTGTGTGCACAGCCCTTGCCAGTACCACTGGGGCGACATCATGCAAGGTCGAGAATTCTTTCTCAGTCACAAAAAACGCTTTCACAACCGAGGCGGTGTTGATTTGAGCACCACCCCGATGGATCAAATGCACCTGCATGCCAATGCCTTGCTCGCGCAGTGGGGCAGGCAGTCCAGAGATTTTGTGCGCCAACTCGATCAATTTGACGATGTGCAAAAGACCCGAGAAGATTTTGATCATTTAAGGCTCGATCTCTTTGAGCACGGGCAAGGCGAGATGCCCAGTATGCTCCATCGGCTACAAAACCAAATCCGTGATTTGGAGCCGGCCCCCGCCCATGCCCCCAGCCTCGAGGGCGAAAGCGCAACACCCCTGAGCGATGGATCGGTCGTGTTCCATGTCGCTCACAATTTGACCCGTGAATTGGAGGTCTTGCACGACCAGTTGTTGGCCTTGATGATGCCAAGCGCGCTGCGTGTACAGATCGACCCTAAAGACATCGTGGTGATGTGTCCCAATGTGAGTGAGTGCAAGGCCGCCATTGAGGCCATCTTTGGTCAATACGACCCACACGATGCGAGGTTCATTCCTTTTGATGTCGCGGACACGCAAGCGCTGCAGACCCATCCCATGATGCTGCAGCTGCAATGGTTGCTGCACATGGGCTCGAGCCGCTGCACCTTGAGTGAGGTGATGGACTTTGCGGCGTCGAGCTTTGTGGCTGAGCGTTTTGATTTGGAGCGCGCCGACATCGAGCAGCTCCATGAGTGGTTCATTGACAGCGGCGTGCGTTGGGGCTTGAGTGAGGAGCAACGAGCAGCCTTGGGATTCTCAGCCAACGGATCGATTCACACCTTTGCCTTTGGTTTGAAGCGAATGCTCCTGGGCTTGGCCACCGGGGCGATGGAGCTCACCGATCCCTTGCAAGAGATCCAAGACATCGAGCCCATGACCAGTGTGAGTGGTTTGGAGGCGCAAATACTGGGACGATTTGATGACTTGCTGCAAGGCCTGCAAAACTGGTGGTCTTGGTGTCAGCAGCCGGTCAAAGCCTCTGAATGGATTTCGCGCTACCAGCAGTTGCTAGACCAATTCTTCAAGTCCACCAACAATGAGGAGTCGGTTGTTCTTCAGGCGCTGTCGCGCAGTTTGATCAGCTGGGGGGAAGCTTTGATGACTGCCCAATACGATGAGGTGTTGCACTCCAGCGTTGCCCATGCAGCTTGGGCCGATCACATTCAAATCACGCCCCAAAAGCAGCGACTCTTGGCCTCAGGAGTGACGTTTTGCTCCATCAAGTCGCTCAGAACGGTGCCCTTCAAAGTCATTTGTATGGTGGGAATGAACGAGGGGGACTTCCCCACGCGGCAACCATCGCAAGATTTTGATTTGACCAAAGACCCCCTTCATCAACGCGTGGGCGATCAGTCAAGAGCCGAAGACGACCGGGCCATGATGCTCGAGACGCTCTTGGCCGCGCGTGAAGTCTTGTACATCAGTTGGAGTGGATTCAGCCCCAGAGACAACTCCACCAAGCCTGCATCCGTTCTGGTGACTCAACTCAGGCAGTACCTGGCCGCGCAGTGGGGGGAGGAGGTCCTCAAACTCTCGACCACTGAGCATCCGATGCAGCCTTTCAATCGGGCCTATTTTGAAGAAGGCAGTCCATTGAGCACGTTTGCTGTGGAGTGGCGAGACATTCATCTCGAGCGACAAGACAGCTCATCCTCTGTGGGGATCAACCAAGAGCCCCTGGGCACCAACTCAAGGGCCTCAGAGCGCCCCGCATGGGGTGTGCGATCCTTGGACCATGACGATTCCAGACCCCAGGAAGCTCTCACTCACGCTTGGACTACCCTAGAGACGTCACGTTTGCTGGCTTTTTACAAAAATCCTGTGAAAGACTACTTTGTTCATGCCTTGAGCGTGAACTTCAAAACCTTAGACCTCGAGCTCGAGGACCATGACCGAGAAGTCTTTCGACTCAAGGGATTGGCCTTGTTTGATGTCAAGGATCGCCTTTTGAAAACCTTTGTCGAGCATCCCGATAAGCTCTCCCATATCCAGCACAATACCACGCGAGAAATTCAGCGACTCAAGCGTTCAGGTCTATGGATGGTGGGCGCCATGGGGGAGTTGTTTGAAGCACAACTGCAAGCACAATTGAGCCAGGTCTTGCATCAGTACCAAGTGTTGAAGCAGCCCTTGGTGCTGGTCAATGGCTTAGACTGTGACCTCAAGCCTCTTGCCTACTCAATCGCGATGCCCGAGCTCCATGAGGGCTGCGTGCTCACTGGGCAATTGAAGTGGTCTGGCCAGTTCAATGAAAGCGAGCGTCGTCAACTGTTGACACTGCAGGCCAACGCGTTGAAGGGCAGCCAAGGCCGGCGTTACGACTTGCTGCTGGGTGCGTGGATCGACTCCTTGGTGATCAAGGCCTTGGATTTGGATGTGCAGATGTGTTGCTTGTTTTCGGATGAGTGGTTTGAATTCAATACGCGTCAAGAGCCCAATGCTGAGAGTTCGGCAGCGACAGGCTCGGCGGACGATGCCCGGTCCTTGTTGGTAGAGCTGAGCCGGCAATTCATCCGAGGACAAACCGAGGTGCTGCCCATGCCGCTCAAAACGGCCCTTGGTTTTGTGGGTGAAAAAGATCGACAAAATGCGCTTGGCGCAGCGCGCGAAGTTTACGACGGTGGCCATGACGCCCGGTTTTTTGAGTCCCAAGAGATGTCGCTCGCGCGCGCCTACCCCGAGTTTGATGATCTGATCCAAAACCCGCACACCCTCGAGTTGTGGGTTCAGATCTTGACCCCCTTTTGGCAATGGGTGCAGGCGCTGAACTACCAAGCCTATGAGACGGTTCAAGAGCAGGAGGCTTCATGAGCGAGAACGCACAAATGCTGGTGCCCTCACGTTTTCCATTGTGGGGGAGTCGACTCATTGAGGCGAGTGCAGGGACGGGCAAGACCTACACCATTGCAGCCCTTTACGTGCGTTTGATTTTGGGGCATGGTCAAGAGCGCGGCCAAGAACAAGGCCCACTTCGACCTCTAGGCCCTAAAGAAATTTTGGTCATGACCTTCACCAAAGCAGCGACACAGGAGTTGACCACTCGTATTCAGCAAAGGCTCACACAAGCCGCCCAAATTTTTCGCGGTCAAATGAAGCTCGACCCAAGGGATCAGTTTTTAAGGGACTTGCTCGACGATTATCCCAGTCAATCGCAAAAAGACAACGCAGCGTGGTTACTCAATGAGGCGGCGCAATGCATGGATGAGTCTTGCATTTATACCATCGATGCTTGGTGCCAGCGAGTTCTTAAGGAGTACGCGGTCTACAGTGGCCAGCCCTTTGATGAGGAGTTGGTGAGCAATCAAGCGCCACTCAGACAGCAAGCCATCGAGGACTTTTGGCGCCAAAGTGTTTATCCGCTGAGTGCAGAGCATGCGCAACATTTGAAGACCATTTGGCCCAAAGAGATTGATGACCTTGAACGTTTGGTCGAGGACCATGCCTTTGAGCTCGAAAACAGTGTCGATACTCAAGAAGACGACCAGGGTGCAGATGCATACTTCGATTTGAATGGCTATTTGACCACGATGCTCCAGGACCGATCGCTCAAGCTCAAAGCCTTGAAGCTGGAGGCTTTAAGTTGCATACAAATCATTCGCCCTTGGCTTGAGTCCATCTCCAATCAGCCCGTTCGAGAGTGGAATTTAAACAGTTTGGTCAAGCGCTACTTGATCAGCTGGTTGGGGGTCATTGAGGTATGGTGTCAGGATGATCAGCGACTCGACATTGATTTAGAAGCCAAGCATTGGCGACGCATCTCACTCGATTCCATTCAAAGATCAAGACTCGATGGGGCAGGTGAGTTTTACTATCCGGCGCAATTGCTCGATTTTGAGCGCATTGGTGGTGAAGTCTTTTCGATCAAAACCCTCAAGGCGGATATTGAAGACTATTGTTTGAAAGCCATTGAGAGAAAAGTCCAAGCCATTAAGCGACACAATTCAACGTTTGGCTTCACCGATTTGCTCTTGAGGCTGGAGGCCAAACTGCACCACGCCAATGCTACTATTTTGAAGGGATTGATTAAAAAGCAATACCCGGCGATTTTGATTGATGAATTTCAAGATACCTCCGCACTGCAGTACTCGATTTTCAATACGATCTATGAGATCGATCAAAATGATCGCCATCACTTGATTTGTCTCATTGCTGATCCCAAGCAATCGATCTACGCTTTTCGTGGTGCTGACATCCAGAGCTATATGCGTGCCAAGGCAGCCACGAGCCCCAGGCATTACTTTTTGGGGCAAAATTTTCGCTCAACCGCGGCCTTGGTCGACGTGGTGAATCGTTGGTTTTCATATGCTCAAACCCATTCGCCGTTTGGGGCATTTTTGTACAAACTCGGAATTGACGACGACTTGCCGTTTCATCCTGTACAGGCCAATGGCTTGGATCAATGGATCATCCAAACGCAAGAGTGTGGTGAGCGTATCGGCAGTATAAAAGGCGGTGCGAGTGTCCAGGCACGCATGCCCAGTGTGAGCATGGTTTGTGACTTAATGCCCAACAATGCAGAAAACATCAAAAAGAAATTCGCCGCCCTGTGTGCTGAAAAAATTGTCAGTTGGCTCAATGATGAAGCCATGTCTTTCGTTTCGGGCTCAACCGATAGCGAGTATCAAAAAACGAAACGAATCAAGCCCGCTGACATTGCCGTATTGGTTCGCACGACCAAAGAGTCCATTGCGGTTCGTCATGCGCTCAGTCTAAGGGGTGTGGCGTCGGTTTTTTTGTCTGATAAAGATTCGGTGTTTGAAACGACAGAAGCACGGGACCTGATGTTTTGGTTGGATGCCGTGGCCAACCCGAGGCTTGCCGACAAGGTGCGTGCAGGACTGGCCACGGCCACGATGGGATTGGAAATCGATGAGATCCAAGCCCTGGGTTGTGATGATCGGGTTTATGACGCTTACAGTGAAATCATCGGTGAGCTGCACCAGGTGTGGCGGCACTCGGGTGTATTGGCGATGCTCAGAGCCACTCTGCACCGATTGTCTTTGCCCAAGCGGTGGCTGAGCACACCGCTTGGCGAGCGGCGTTTGACCAATTATCTACACCTCTCGGAGTTGCTCCAGGTTGCGAGTCTGAGTACAGTGGGGTTGCAGAGTTTGCAAAAGTGGCTCGCCTCGACCATCCAAGATCAAGGTTTTGAAACCGACGAGCATATCCTCAGGCTCGAGAGTGATGCCGATTTGGTCAAAGTGATCACGATTCATAAAAGCAAGGGACTAGAGTTCCCCTTGGTGTGTTTGCCTTTTCCGACATTGTTCAATACCCGTGCTGGCAAAAAAAAGGCAGTCCATCCCTTTGCGCCATCACTCTTGGACAATGCTGATGACGGTATTGATGAAGAGCTTCGAGAGTCCACGCGTTTGCTCTACGTCGCCCTCACCCGCGCCAAATACGCGATTTGGCTGGGTTTTGCACTTTTCAAAGACGCACGATCCAATAAAGATCTTACGCATCGAAGCGCTTTGGGCTATTTGCTGGGGTCGACTTCCACGGGTTTGAAGCCACATGAGTGGGAAGTGCAAATTGATCAGTTCTTCAAGGCTGGCGCATCGTCAGGATTTGAAGAGTGCATCTTTTTCCAGCACGCATTCAAAGATGGACCTACGGATGAAGGTATCACATTGCAAAAAGGGCGCCAAGACAGTCAAGACATTCAAGACCGAGGTCAAGGGGTAGGAGCTGATTTCAGCCACGGGGAGGGTTTACTTCAGGAATTTCGAGCGTTGCTTAAAGCCGATGACACTCACCTCAACGCTCTTGTCATTCATCGTCCAACCACCCCCTTGAGGCCGCCGGTGTCGTATGTCGCGCATTTTGAGCGGCACTTTAAAATTCAAAGTTTCTCATCGCTGCTCAAAAGCAGCAGCAACGTGTCTATGATCTCTGGGCTTTTGGGGGGTAGCGTTGTCAATGATGATGAGTTGTTGGCTTGGGAGGCGGGGGATGATCGGGCTACAGACCCTCTCAACCCCCTCTCGCCGCCTCAGTCCAAGGCCCTCCCCCTTGCCCAGTCGGCTGAGCGTTCAGCTTTTTCCTGGCGTGAGATGCCCGGGGGTATGAAAGTAGGGACCTTCATGCATGACACCTTGCAATGGATGATTCAAGAGGGATTGGATGAGCTCGAGTCCACGGCTTTTCAGAAAAAATTACGCCATAAAATCGACATGACCTTGCCGCTGGAGCTCACCGCTGCGCTGCCTGTCCATGCCCCGGGACTTGAGCGAGAGAGTTTGGATTTGGTGGACGCAAAAAATCAGTTGGTGGATGATTTTGCAGCTTGGCTAGAGGCCATCGTGACGATACCTTTGCAGCTGCTTGGGGTGAATTTAAAAGAAATCTCCAAGCATCTGTGTGAAATGGAATTTTGGCTTCCCGTCGAATCTTTCCATGCTCAGCACATCGAACGTGTCTGCCGGCAATTTATTTTCCCCCACATGGAGCGACAAACCTTGCTGTCGCAACATTGGCAAGGTTTGTTGATGGGCTTTGCAGATTTGATTGTTGAGCATGACGGTCGTTATTGGCTCCTTGACTACAAATCCAATGATCTGGGTTTGCAAGAGGATGCCTATTCGGTGGAGAACATCCAGCGCCATGTGGTCAAGAACCGCTACGACTTACAAATGGCCATCTATTTGGTGGCTTTGCATCGTCTACTCAAGGCGCGGCTGGGTTCCCGATACCAAGCATCTGAGCACCTGGGCGGCGCCATGCTGTGGTACCTCAGAGGCGTGGACTCGCCAAGCCAGGGAATTTGCACCATTGCTTGCAGCTTGGAGATGATGGAGGCCCTAGACGGCAGTATCCTTGGGGGAGCATCGGCGCAAAAATTATCCAACGACTCGATGCAGTCTTTTGGCCTGACTCAGCATGAATAAGCCCAATCGTGATCAGCAGTCGTTTGATTTTTCGCATGTGAGTGGGCCACAGGAGTCAGATCTTCAAGGCGATACGCTTCGACTGCTCCAAAGGGCAGCTGCGAGCGGGATGATCCGAAGCATTGATTGTGCAATGGCGGCCTTCATTCACGGACTCAACCCTCCCAGATCGTCGCGAGTCTTGATCATCACCACCGCCTTGTTGTCTTATGCAGAATCACTGGGGCACACCTGTTTGTCGATTGATCAACTCTTGGATCAAGGCTTGGCGTTTTTGGGCTTGTCGCCGGCATTGAAGGAGTACCCAGAGATTCGCTTTTCCTTGCCCAAGAACATCAGCCACTACCGCGATGAACTCTTGGCAAGTCCACTGGTTCGAATGGAATCCGTTGGGGCCTTGGTGCGTGAAGTTGCCCCGTTGCCAATGATGGATCGCGGACAGCCTTTGGTGCTGAGCCAACGCGGCGACGAATTGATCTTGTATTGGCGACGACATTGGCAAAGCGAGTCTTTTATTGCCCAAACCGTGGTGGATAAGTGCAAGCAACTCTTGCCGGTTGATGAGCAAAAGACCGCTGAACTCTTAAAGCTGTTGTTCCCGATCTCCCATACTGACACCGCGGTCATCGAGGAGGATTGGCAAAAAGTGTCTTGTGCCTTGGCATTGCGCTCGGCGTTCACATTAATAACGGGTGGGCCGGGTACTGGTAAGACTTACACAGTGGCTCGACTGATCGCTCTGGTCTTGGCCTTGAGGGAAGGCGGACCCCTCCAAAAGATTGCCTTGGTGGCCCCAACGGGCAAAGCCGCCTCTCGCCTTTACCGCTCCATTCAGAGCTCATTGTTGGATGTCGGTGAGAAGTTAAAGGTCCAGGACCACATAGCCCAGCAGTTTGATCGCATAGGAGTCGCCAAAACATTGCACTCCCTCTTGGGCGCCCGAAAGGGATCGAGATCTTATCGTTATCACGAAGGCAATCCGCTGGACTTGGATTTGTTGGTTATTGACGAGTCCTCCATGATCAGCATTGAATTGATGTCGGCCCTCTTGCGAGCCTTGAAGCCCTTTACTCAATTGATTCTTTTGGGGGATAAAAACCAATTGTCATCGGTGGAGGCGGGCTCTGTTTTTGGTGAGCTGTGCCAAGCCCAAGCGCTGGAGTCGACATGCGTCTACACTGGCACAGTTAACGATTACCTCATACGGGTCAGCGCCATGCTCACCCCCAAGATGCACGCGGGCGCCTCGGGCTCGAACCTGATTGGCGACCACATGGTCAAACTGCAGCGAAGTCACCGCTTTAGCGGACCCATTGCGGAACTCTCAAGTGCTGTTAACGACGGTGCTGCTCAAGAGGCCCTTAAAGTGATTAGCGCAGATTCAACTCTGGCTGTTGGGCTAAATACCAGTGAAGATCTCCAATCCATTTTGGGCATTGCATTGAACGGTCGACGGCTCAATTGCGCAGTCGGTGCTCAGCTCACTCCCCACTTCAAGACCTACTGGGATTTGATCGACTTGGCTTATCAGGATGGATTGTTCGTGAGCGACTCCAAACGATCTGTTTCAGGTCTTTTGAACAATTCAGCTGTGCGCTCGCTTGACGAGCGCCCCGCATTGATCGATCAACAGATGGCCTGCATCAAAGACATCTTGACGTGTTTTGATCAATTCAGAATCCTGTGTGCGGTCAATGAAGGCCCCTTGGGTGTGCTGGCCATCAATGCTGCCATTGAGTTGACACTCAAGTCGCGCGGCTTCATTCACGATTCAAGTCCATGGTACGCCGGCAAAGCCATCATGCTCACCCGAAATCAACCCGAACTCGAACTCTCCAATGGCGACGTTGGATTGGTGTTGCCCTCGATTGGTAGTGAGTCAACTGAGCATCGATTGAAAGCGTATTTCTTGGCCGCAGATGGTGTTCAAAGTGTGGCGCTCAATCGGCTCGATGGTGTTCAAACCGCCTACGCCATGAGTATTCACAAATCGCAAGGCTCTGAATTTGATCATGCCTTGTTGGTCTTGCCTCAGCACATGGATCAAGCGCTCAGCCGTGAGTTGCTCTACACAGGCATCACCCGCTCTAAAACTTGTCTCACCATTGTTCAAGCGAAAGCGGGCTTGTTGGAATATGCCATCGGTAAAAAAACCGTACGCGTGAGTGGGCTCATCCATCGAATTTCAGACTGACCCCATCTCAAAGTGGACCATATTCGAGCCACTGATCATCATTTGTTCAGATTCAAGAGTCCCTCAGTTTCAATGAAAGTGATCACCTCTTGCAGACCTGTGAGAGTTTTCAAGTTCGTGAAGACAAAGGGTTTGAGGCCCTTGGCGTGATTGCGCATGCGGTGAGCGTCCTCACGCATGATGTCGAGGTTGGCACCCACGTGGGGTGCCAGATCGGTTTTGTTGATCACGAGCAAATCGCTTTTGGTGATGCCAGGTCCTCCTTTTCTAGGGATCTTTTCGCCTGCAGCCACATCGATGACATAAAGCGTCAAGTCACTGAGTTCTGGGCTGAAGGTGGCGGCCAAATTGTCCCCTCCGCTTTCAATGAACACAATGTCTGCATTGGGAAAGCTCACCAGCATTCGGTCAATGGCTTCCAGATTGATGGAGGCATCCTCTCGAATGGCGGTATGTGGGCATCCACCAGTCTCCACACCCAAAATTCTGTCGGCATCCAAGGCGCCGCTGATGGTGAGCAAGCGCTGGTCTTCTTTGGTGTAGATGTCGTTGGTGATGGCCACCAGATCAAAACGCTCGCGCATGTTTTTGCACAGCATCTCTAGCAAGGTGGTCTTTCCCGAACCCACAGGTCCACCAATACCCACTCTGAGGGGGGGTAGGGGTTTGGTTCGATTTTTGATGTGATGGAGTTGTTTCATGATCGGAATAGTCTCGAGTATTGATCTTCATGTTGAGCGCTCAAGATGGCCAAGCCAGGCGTGAACACTTGTCGATCTTTTTCAGGCAGTTGGATGGCAAATTCAACCGCTTGCGGGATCTCTACCAGCATGGCATTGAGCAATCGCTGCCCAGACAGTTGCCCCAAGGGGATGGTTTTCATCGCCGTTTGTACCATGTTCTCCGCCCACCCAAAGGCGTGTGATGCCACTGCGAGGCTTAAATCGGTGGTACTCATCGCCAGTGCCAAGGCATAAATGAGGGGCCATGTGGGTTCTTCAAACCCATTGCATAAGACAACACGGGGATCTTGTGCGCGATCATTGGCATTGAGCCATGTGAGCAAAGAGCGACCCATTTGTAAGGTCTGCTGTCTGAATTCTGAACTCTCTCGAGTCATGAGGACCCAGGAATTGAGTTCTGTGATGGTCTGCCTCGTCTGGTCTTGGTCGAAATGTTGCCAGACCTCCACCGCTTGCGCAAGCAGCGACCAGTCCCCCCTTGCTTGGTTGAGATGCATCTGATCGAGTAGCCACTCAAGTGCAGACGCTTCGTCATGGACCAGGCCTTGTTCAACAGCCATCTCCATGCCTTCCGAATATGAAAAACCACCCACGGGAAGTGTGGGTGAGCCCAACCACATGAGCTTCATGAGTGAGATGACACTGAAAGCGTGCTGAGTCATGAAGGTGTGAGTGAGTGAGCGCGTGGTCGGGGAGGTGGTTTCGATGGTGTATGGCCACCAGCTGATCAGTCGTGGGCGTGCGGGTGGTCTGCATGACTGTGGGAGTCATGGTGATGGTGATGAGTCTCGTGCTCGTCAACACCGTGATGGTGACTCTTTGAGTGGGCATGAGCAGTCTCGGCATAAGCACCGCTCTCGGGCTCAAAGGGCGCATCCACGTGCTTGACGATCAGCCCCATGCTCACCAACAGATTTTCGAGAACATGGTCGGGTTCAATCTTGAGATGCTGCGCTTGAACCTCGATGGGAATGTGACGATTGCCCAGGTGATAAGCCGCCCTCAAAAGGTCATGAGGTGCGGAGTGTATGGGACAGGCTGAAATGTGAAGCAGCGATTCAGGGGCCGATTCAATGCGCAAAAATGCGCCCTCTTCGCTCAGCAGTACGTCGCCAGAGCGAAGCACTTTGCCACGAGGAATAAAAATAGCCACCTCTTGACCCTGCGAGTCCATGGCATGAAGTCGACTTTTTTGTCGTTGATCCCAAGCCAAGCTCACAAATGGGGCCTTGTTGATCAAAACTTGGGCCAGGCCGAGTCCTTTGGGCAGGTGCTTGTGAAATACGTTGACTGTCAAAATAGATCGCCTGGTGAATGGGTTGTGAAGGACCTGATCAAAATAGAAAATAGCGTTGTGTCATGGGCAAAGCGACCGCGGGCTCACAGGTGAGCAAAAGGCCATCGGCCCTTACCTCATAGCTTTGAGGATTGATTTCCATCTTGGGTAAATAGTGATTGTGAACCATGTCTCTTTTGCCCACACTTCTTGTGTTCTTGACGGCAGCCAAGTTTTTTTGTAGGCCAAATTGGGCAGCGATATCCAAACCCAGGGCTGCTTGTGAAACAAAGGTCAGACAGCTTTTACTCAAGGAGCGTCCAAACGCACCAAACATCGGGCGGTAGTGCACGGGTTGAGGTGTGGGAATGGACGCATTGGGGTCGCCCATCGCAGCCATGGCAATCGTGCCGCCTTTGATGATTGTGGACGGCTTGACCCCAAAAAACGCGGGTCTCCAAATGACCAAATCCGCCCATTTACCCACCTCAATGCTGCCCACCTCGTGGCTGATGCCGTGGGTGATGGCAGGATTGATGGCCAATTTGGCGATGTAGCGCTTGACGCGGGCATTGTCGTGTCGACTGTTGTCTTCGGGCAAGGCGCCGCGTTGAACTTTCATTTTGTGAGCAGTTTGCCAGCAGCGCAAAATCACTTCGCCCACACGCCCCATGGCTTGGCTGTCAGAGCTGAACATGCTGATCGCGCCCAAGTCATGGAGAATGTCTTCTGCTGCTATGGTTTCTTTTCGAATGCGACTTTCAGCAAACGCCAAATCTTCCGCAATGGCGGGATCCAAATGATGGCAGACCATCAACATGTCGACATGCTCGTCCAAGGTGTTGATGGTGTAGGGCCGAGTGGGGTTGGTGGAGGAGGGCAAAACGTTGCTCTCTCCCACCACCTTCATGATATCGGGTGCGTGTCCGCCGCCAGCGCCTTCGGTGTGGAAGGAGTGAATGGTGCGGCCCTTGAAGGCGGCAATGGTGTCCTCTACAAAACCCGACTCGTTGAGCGTGTCGGTGTGGATGGCCACTTGGGTGTCGGTGAGCTCGGCCACACTCAGGCAGTTGTCAATGGCCGCAGGTGTGGTTCCCCAATCTTCATGGAGTTTGAGGCCAATGGCGCCGGCATTAATTTGTTCATGCAAAGCACCTGGTAAAGATGCATTGCCTTTGCCAAGGAAGCCCAAATTCATGGGGAAAGCTTCTGCGGCTTGGAGCATACGCTCCAAGTGCCAAGCGCCAGGCGTGCAAGTCGTTGCAAAGGTGCCTGTGGCGGGACCCGTACCCCCCCCGATCATCGTGGTCACCCCACTGGCCAAAGCCTCTTCTATTTGCTGGGGCGAAATGAAGTGGATGTGGGTGTCAATGGCGCCAGCAGTGACGATCATGCCTTCACAGCTGATGATTTCTGTACCAGGCCCAATGATGATGTCAACACCAGGTTGGGTGTCAGGGTTGCCTGCTTTGCCAATAGAGGCGATTCGTCCATTTTTTAATCCAATGTCCGCTTTCACAATACCCCAATGATCCACGATCAAGGCGTTGGTCATGACGGTGTCCACGGCACCGCCTGACTGAGGACCCAAACCCAAAGCCGCGTCGCGCGTTCGTTGCGACTGCGCCATGCCGTCTCGAATGGTTTTGCCGCCACCAAATTTCACTTCTTCGCCATAGCCACCTGCCAAGAGTGTGTAATCTTTTTCCACTTCGATGATGAGCTCGGTGTCGGCCAAACGGACTCGGTCACCCATGGTGGGGCCATACATTTCCGCATAGGCTCTTTTTTCAATACTGGCCATCACAGTGCTCCTTGAACGAGGCCACGAAAGCCATAAATTTCACGCGAACCACTGAAATCCACCAATTCAACCGTCCTTTGTTGACCCGGCTCAAACCGAACTGCAGTGCCCGAAGCGATGTTGAGTCGCATGCCTTTGGCAGCTTCACGATCAAAACCCAAGGCCGAATTGGTTTCAGCAAAATGGTAATGGGAACCCACTTGGATGGGACGATCCGACTGGTTTTGCACCACGAGGGTGATGCATTTGCGCTTGGGGTTCAGGGGGTGCTCTCCCGAGTCGATGAGAAGTTCTCCAGGAATCATAAAGACCTCATGTGGTTGCCAAGAAAATAGCGTTTGAAAGTTGTCCTGGGGGCTCATTGGAACAGCGAGCCTTCAGAGACATATTAAATAATAGGCTGATGAACGGTGACCAATTTAGTGCCATCTGGAAAGGTGGCCTCGACTTGAATGTCAGGGATCATTTCAGCAATGCCGTCCATCACATCGCTGCGGCTCAGAACGCCTCTTGCCGAGCTCATGAGCTCTGCCACCGTGTTGCCATCACGTGCGCCTTCCATGACGAAAGCACTGATCAAAGCAATCGCTTCCGGATAATTGAGTTTGACCCCTCTCTCCTTGCGTCTTTCAGCGAGCAAGGCGGCGGTGAAAATCAATAATTTGTCTTTTTCTCTTGGGGTGAGTTCCATGGGGATGATCCACTTTGCAATAAGAAAGGATATGAATTCGGCAACATGCGTGCCAGCACCAATGTACATGTTATATCGTTTTTCAATGCGTTCAAAGTTACCGGAGATCATGCCTTGAAGTTTTATGCACCAAAAAAGTTCAAGGCAGACTATCTGCACGACTATGGTGCATTGCTTTGACCGTAAAAATGATCTATTGGTGCGTCAATCTGTCGTAAGACTACTTTATGTTGGGAAATGGTTTTCTATTTTGTGGCACGGGCTTTGCAAAGCTCTACTGTCAGGTCTTACAAACAAAAGCGCGTTTGATCTACAGATTCTTGTCCTCAACTTCAACGGAGTAACTTAATGATTAATCGTCGTCGTCTCACTGCTATTGCGGCAGCGGCAGCTGTGACAGCTGGCAGCTTGGCTTGGTCAACAATGACTTTTGCCGCAGACACCATCAAGGTTGGTGTGTTGCATTCTTTATCTGGAACCATGGCCATTTCTGAGTCCGTGTTGAAAGACACCATTTTGATGGCGATTGATGAGATCAATGCCAAGGGCGGCGTTTTGGGTAAAAAGCTCGAGCCCGTGGTGGTCGATCCAGCGTCAGATTGGCCCTTGTTTGCTGAGAAGACCAAACAGTTGTTGACCCAGGATAAGGTTTCCGTTATTTTTGGTTGCTGGACATCGGTGAGCCGTAAATCAGTATTGCCCGTTGTTGAGGAGCTCAACGGTTTGTTGTTTTATCCCGTTCAATACGAAGGCGAAGAGTTGTCGAAAAATGTGTTCTACACCGGTGCAGCGCCTAATCAGCAGGCCATTCCTGCAGTCGACTACTTGATGAGCAAAGATGGTGGAGCGGCCAAGCGTTGGGTGTTATTGGGTACAGACTATGTCTACCCTAGAACCACTAACAAAATTTTGCGTGCTTACTTGCACTCTAAAGGTGTGAATGACTCCGATATTGATGAGAAGTACACCCCATTTGGTCACTCTGATTATCAGACCATCGTGGCGGATATCAAGAAGTTCTCAACAGGCGGTAAAACTGCCGTGGTTTCTACCATTAATGGCGACTCCAATGTTCCTTTTTACAAAGAATTGGGCAATGCTGGCTTGAAAGCCAAAGACGTTCCTGTCGTTGCATTCTCTGTGGGTGAAGAAGAGTTGCGTGGTGTGGATGCCAAGCCCTTGGTGGGTCACTTGGCTGCATGGAACTATTTCATGAGCATCAAGAACCCAACGAATGATGAGTTCATCAAAAAATGGTCCACCTATGCCAAAGCCAAGGGCATTGCTGGACACAAGGACAAGCCTTTGACCAACGACCCCATGGAGGCGAGTTACATTGGTATCAATATGTGGAAGCAAGCTGTTGAAAAAGCCAAGTCTACGGATGTGGATAAAGTCATTGCTGCCATGGCAGGTCAAACATTCAAAGCACCCAGTGGCATCACCTCCATGATGGATCCCAAGAACCACCACTTGCACAAGTCGGTGTTCATTGGTGAAGTCAAGGCCGATGGTCAGTTCAACGTGGTCTGGAAAACTCCTGGTCCTGTGAAGGCCAAACCATGGAGCCCTTACATTCCAGGCAACGACAAGAAGCCTGATGAGCCTGTAATAAAATAAGTTTAGGCAATCAACTTAAGTGAGTAAGGGCGCTTTGGGCGCCCTTACTTTTGACAAAGTGGTCAAGTCATATCCATGGCAGACAATGATCCTCAGAGTTCGTTGAGATTAATTTTACAAGTTGCACTGGCTAGAGATGAAACGTTTTATTACCCCTGTCTTTTTGGTCTTGTCCTTGTTGTTGCCCGTGCTTGGTCATGCGCTCACGCCTCAAGAGGCTTTTGCATTGTCCAGCGGTGAGACCGACGACAGGCTCAAGGCGCTTGCAGCCATCATCGAGCATGCAGACCCCAGAGCCATTGTTTTGATTCAAGCGCTCTCAAATGACAGCGTGAAGATTGCCCAGCAACAAGTCTATGTCTTGCAAGGCGCCAAAGCCATCGATCCTGTCACAGGGGAGAGTCTCGACATGCCCGATAGCGCTGAGGATGTGGTGAGCAACAACCGTATGCGCGGAGAGCTTGATGCAGCCCTTGCTAGTTTGAGCTTATTGAGTCCAGATCAGGCGCTTCGTTTGAAAGCCATCAAGGCCATGCTCAAAGAGCCAGACCCTAGCAAATTACCATTGCTCGTCAAGGCGCTCGAGGCAGAACAAGTCGATGCATTGAAAATCCAGTTGGCCTATGCCAAAGCTGCCATCGAAATCAATAGTCCAGATGATGCGATCAGACTCGCTTCGGTGAAAACCTTGGGCAACAGTAAAACACCGGATACCCAACGTATTCTCAATGACCGCATGGGGCAAGAGGCGAATGTGGAGATCAAAGCAGAAATTAAAAAATCATTGCAAAAAATTCAATCCGCTTTGGCTTGGGGAGAACGCCTGGGGGTTATTTTTACGGGGCTGAGTTTGGGCTCGATCTTGCTTTTGGTGGCTCTAGGCTTGGCCATCACCTACGGGTTGATGGGTGTGATCAACATGGCGCACGGCGAGCTCATGATGGTCGGGGCTTATGCCACCTATGTTGTGCAAATGTTTTTCCGTGCGCATTATCCTGAGTGGTTTGACGTTTATTTATTGGTGGCCATTCCTGCATCATTTTTGACCTCTGCATTGGTCGGCGCTGTCATCGAGCGAGTGGTGTTGAAGCATTTATATGGTCGACCTCTTGAGACCTTGCTTGCGACTTGGGGGATCAGTTTGATGCTCATGCAATTGGTGCGATCCATCTTTGGCGCACAAAATGTGGGTGTGGAAAACCCCGTCTGGATGAGTGGTGGGATTGAAGTGTTGTCAAATTTGATCTTGCCTTGGAACCGCATGCTGATCATTGTTTTTGCCGGTTTGGTTCTACTCGGGATGAGTTTGCTCATTGGCCGTACACGTTTAGGACTGTTTGTTCGCGGCGTCACTCAAAACCGCCCCATGGCGTCATGCCTGGGCGTGAACACCTCGCGCATTGACACCTATGCGTTTGCCCTGGGCTCTGGAATCGCGGGACTTGCAGGTTGTGCCTTGAGTCAAATTGGCAATGTGGGGCCTGACTTGGGACAAAGTTATATTGTTGACTCCTTCATGGTGGTGGTCTTGGGGGGCGTAGGCCAACTATTGGGCAGTGTTTACGCGGCCATTGGCTTGGGCGTCATCAACAAACTTCTGGAAGGCTTAGCGGGCGCAGTGCTTGCCAAGATCGCCGTCTTGGTATTCATCATTTTCTTTATCCAAAAAAGACCCCAAGGACTCTTTGCGATGAAGGGACGCTCAGCTGAAGCTTAAAGCACAAAGACAGCGCTTTATTTTGATCGAGTGAGCTCTGAATTTTTTTATTTGTTTGATACGGACATCATGACCCAACCATCCATCCTCTTCGCCCAGCCCAAGAGCTTGCTCACCCCTTGGGGTTGGGGTGTATTTGCCGTTTTGGCTCTCTTGGTGTGCTTGGGCATTCCCTTGCTCAATATGGTGGTTTCACCAGACAGCATTTTTCACGTCAGTGACTTTGCCATTGCATTGGTTGGGAAAATCATGTGCTATGCCATTTGTGCCTTGGCCATGGATTTGATTTGGGGCTTCAGTGGTATTTTGTCGCTTGGGCATGGTTTGTTTTTTGCGCTCGGTGGTTACGCCATGGGCATGTACTTGATGCGACAAATCGGTCGAGACGGCAATTACAAATCCGATTTGCCCGATTTCATGGTCTTTTTGGACTGGAAAACCTTGCCTTGGCATTGGGCATTGAGCGACAGTTTTTGGGCCACCGTTCTCACCATTTTGATCGTTCCGGCATTGATCGCATGGATCTTTGGGTATTTCGCATTTCGCTCGCGCATCAAGGGGGTTTATTTCTCCATCATCACTCAGGCCTTGACTTATGCGTGCATGCTGTTGTTTTTTAGAAATGAAACAGGCTTTGGTGGTAACAACGGCTTTACCGACTTTAAACGCATCCTCGGCTACCCCATCGCAACGCAAGAGATGAGGATACTGTTGTTTATTTTGTCAGGGGTATTTTTGATGGGCTTTTACTTGTTGGCCAAATGGATCATGGCAAGCAAGATGGGTCGCGTTTTGATGGCCATTCGTGATGCTGAGAGTCGGGTGATGTTTTCGGGTTACTCGCCATTGCCGTATAAGTTGTCAATCTGGACACTCTCGGCCTTGATGTGTGCTGTCGCTGGTGCCCTCTATGTCCCCCAAGTGGGAATCATCAATCCAAGCGAGATGAGTCCAGCTCAATCGATTGAGATTGCCATTTGGACGGCGGTGGGTGGTCGTGGTACCTTGATTGGTCCAATCGTGGGTGCATTCTTGGTCAATTTGGCCAAAAGTTGGCTCACCGTCACCGCGCCTTCCATTTGGCTTTATTTCCTGGGTGCACTGTTCATCTTGGTGACGTTATTTTTGCCACTGGGGGTGGTGGGATTTGTTCAAAAATACTTCAAAAAAGAAGGAGCTCACTCATGACGCCCGATTTAATGGAGCTCGGGTCCAAGCGCATTGAGGCGCATTTGACCAAAGTCCAGTCGGTCAACACCGATTCAGGTGGTCGAGGTACCAGTTATTCGCGCTTGAAGAGCCAAGGCGAGATCGATTTGGCCCATGGCCGTATTTTGTATTTGGAAGGCGTCCATGTGAGTTTTGATGGCTTTAAGGCCATTAACAACTTGAATATTGACATCGCTCCAGGCGAGCTTCGTTGTGTCATTGGCCCCAACGGCGCGGGCAAGACCACCATGATGGACATCATCACGGGTAAAACGAGACCGGATTTTGGCCAGGTATTTTTAGGCAGCACCATTGATTTGCTCCAGCACAGTGAGCCCGAGATTGCCCAGTTGGGGGTGGGCCGTAAGTTTCAAAAACCCACCGTTTTTGAGCACCTCAATGTGTTTGAGAATTTGGAGTTGGCTCTGAAGACTCGCAATGGTAAAGGTGTGAGTTCATCCTTGTTTTTTAAACTCGATTCGGCTTACTCAGACCGTTTGGCTGAGGTGCTTGAGACCATCCAGTTGAGTGCACACGTGTACCAAGAAGCGGGTTATTTAAGCCATGGTCAAAAGCAATGGCTTGAGATTGGTATGCTGCTCATGCAAGACCCTGTGTTGTTGCTGCTCGATGAGCCCGTGGCTGGAATGACCGATCAAGAAACGGCACGAACTGCAGAGCTTTTTTTGTCCTTGAAGGGCAAGCACTCCTTGATGGTGGTCGAGCATGACATGAGTTTTATCGCCGCCATTTCTGAGACCGTTACTGTGCTCAGTGAGGGTTCAGTGTTGGCGCAGGGGACTTTGCAGGAAGTTCAACAAGATGAGCGGGTGATTGAAGTTTATTTGGGGCGATGAATGTTACTAACTCTTGATCAAGTCAATCAGTATTACGGCGGCTCGCACATTTTGCGCTCGGTCTCCTTGGAGGCAGAAGTCGGTCAAGTCACGGTTCTTTTGGGTCGCAATGGGGTTGGTAAAACCACTTTGCTCAAGTCATTGATGGGGGTGGTGCCCATCCGCAGTGGTGAAATCATGTTGGAGGGCAAGCCGATCCATCACATGACCCCTTATCAACGCGCTCGAGTGGGCATTGGTTATGTGCCCCAGGGGCGTGAGATTTTTGGTCGTTTAACGGTGCTTGAGAATTTGCAAATGGGTTTGGCAATGAAGGCTGCGAGCGCCAAAGTTCCCGATGAACTTTATGAGCTTTTCCCTGTTTTGGCGCAGATGCAGCACCGCCGTGGCGGCGACTTGTCAGGAGGACAGCAGCAGCAGTTGGCCATTGCGCGAGCGCTGGCTGCCAAGCCCAAGCTGTTGGTGTTGGACGAGCCCACCGAGGGAATTCAGCCAAGCATCATCAAAGACATTGGTCGCGTGATCAAAATGCTAGCTGAGCGTGGCGACATGGCCATCTTGCTGTGCGAGCAGTATTACGATTTTGCTCAGGAGTTGGCTGATCGCTATTGCGTGATGGAGCGAGGTGAAGTCATTGCCCATGGGCCCGGTAGCGAAATGCAGGCCAAGGGCATTCGCCAAATGGTGGCCATTTGAGGGTACTCTTGAAGGATTTGAACGTTGATTGAGTAGTTGGTCATCGGCTGGTCCCAAGTTCAAGCTGCGAGGTCCATGGTCATCATGATCCATTAAACTGTGGATGTCTCCATTCCTTGTCTACCTTGCGTCATGACCTCAAACAACAAACCTAACTTTGGCCTCATCATTGTGGGAGATGAAATTCTCTCCGGTAAGCGTGCCGATAAACACATGCCCCGGCTCATTGAGCTCTTGTCCAAACGGGGCCTGAGTTTGTCATACGCCCACTACGTTGGGGATGATCCGCGGCGGATTACCCAGACCTTGGCCAGTGCTTTTGAAAGCGGGGACATTGTCTTTTCTTGTGGTGGCATTGGTGCCACGCCTGACGACCACACGCGCCAGTGTGCTGCCAAAGCGCTGGGGTTGGAATTGAGTTTGCACCCTCAAGCCGAGGCCTTCATCAGAAAGCGGATCCAAGACCAGGCCCTGGAGAGTGGCTTGCCCTACGAGCCCGATCACCCCAACCACATTCATCGCCTGAACATGGGGATGTTTCCTGTCGGGGCCGATATCATTCCCAACCCTTACAACAACATCGCCGGTTTTCAGTGCTCCACTCGAGAGCCTGCGGTGTTGGCCCAGCACCCTTGGGCTCGGGTGTATTTTGTACCCGGCTTTCCAGTGATGGCTTGGCCGATGATGGAGTGGGTGCTCGATACCTATTGTGCTCAATGGTTTGATTTGAGTGCCTGGGTCGAAAAGTCCGTCATCGTCTACGGTGCGATGGAAGCAGCATTGACCCCTATCATGATTGAGCTCGAAAAGGTCTTTGAGGGTGTGAAAGTTTTCAGCCTCCCCAGCGTTGACCACCCCGAGCACGGTCGCCATATTGAGTTGGGCGTGAAAGGTCGACCTGAATTGGCTCAACCCGCTTATGAGTCAATGCTTCAGAGTTTGCGCGAATTTGGTGCATCAATTGGCCCCGAATTGGTGCGTTGATGGGCGGGTTGGACTCGAAATAAAATTCAATTTTGCACTATAATGGTGCAATTAATGGCCTGGGTATTTGTTGATTTTGGTTCAGGCCTTGTTTTTGTGCCTAAAGGCGGTTTTTGGGCAATTACAATGCAATTGTTTTGTATGATGGAGCAAGGAATCTTGTGAACTGCAGATGGCACAAAATCTGCTCGTCTAATCAAGACCCATAATCAACCCCAACCGATATTTCAGGAGAATTCTGATGGTAAAGACCGTCGCAGACGTGATGAAGCAAGTTAAGGACGATGAGATCAAATTTGTTGATTTCCGCTTCACCGATACCCGTGGAAAAGAGCAGCACGTGACCGTGCCTGTTTCCGCCTTTGATGAGGGCAAGTTTACCGATGGTCATGCTTTTGATGGCTCTTCCATCGCGGGTTGGAAAGGCATTGAGGCGTCCGATATGTTGCTCATGCCCGACGCCAATACCGCCTTTGTTGACCCGTTCTTCCAAGAAGCCACCTTGGTCTTGTCATGCGATGTTCTCGAGCCAGGAGATGGCAAAGCTTATGACCGCGATCCACGCTCGATAGCCAAACGTGCTGAAGCCTACCTGAAGTCTTCTGGCATGGGGGATACAGCCTATTTCGGTCCTGAGCCTGAGTTCTTTATTTTTGATGATGTGCGTTGGGGCAACGACATGTCGGGTTCATTTTTTCACATTGACGAATACGAAGCACCTTGGAATTCTTCCAAAGTTATCGACGGCGGCAATAAAGGCCACCGTCCCACCGTCAAGGGCGGCTATTTTCCTGTGCCTCCTGTGGACAGTATGCAAGATATGCGTGCTGAAATGTCAGCTTTGCTTGAAGAAATGGGCATCCCTGTTGAAGTGTTCCACCACGAAGTGGCGGGCGCTGGTCAAAACGAAATCGGCACCAAATTCTCCACATTGGTTGAGAGAGCAGACTGGACGCAAAAACTCAAATATGTGGTTTGGAATGTGGCCCACGCTTACGGCAAAACGGCCACCTTCATGCCCAAGCCTCTCGTGGGTGACAATGGGTCTGGCATGCACGTTCACCAATCCATTTGGAAGGGCGGTAAAAATCTCTTCGCAGGTTCTGGCTATGCGGGCTTGAGTGATACGGCCTTGTACTACATTGGCGGTGTAATTAAGCACGCTCGTGCTTTGAATGCCATCACCAACCCCACCACCAACAGCTACAAGCGTTTGGTCCCAGGCTTTGAGGCGCCAGTCAAGTTGGCTTACTCCAGTCGCAATCGTTCTGCGTCGATTCGTATTCCTTTTGTGGCGAGTGAAAAAGGCCGTCGCATTGAGGCTCGTTTCCCTGACCCAATGGCCAATCCCTATTTGTGCTTTGCAGCATTGATGATGGCGGGCTTGGATGGCATTGAGAACAAGATTCATCCTGGTGAAGCCGCCACCAAAGACCTCTACCATTTGTCACCAGAAGAGGACGCCTTGGTTCCAACGGTTTGCCACAGCTTGGATCAAGCCTTGGATTATTTGGACAAAGACCGAGCATTCTTGACCAAGGGCGGTGTGTTCACCGACAGCATGATCGACGCCTACATCGAGCTCAAAATGGGCGAAGTCACGCGTTTCCGTCAAGCGACCCACCCCATTGAGTATGACATGTACTACTCACTGTAAGAAGTTGAAGGCTCCCTTGGGGGTCTGAACCAAAAAAGGGGCGGCAGCATTGACCGTCCCTTTTTTTTTGAGTTTGATTCTGCACTTTTCACTCTACCCTAGGGGAGAGTGCGAGTAACTAGGGGGTGAGAGTCACCCGTGTTTTGCAGGGGCGACTTACTCTTTACAGCTCATCCGTTTGAAGGAGACCATCAACCATGAACGCCAACAACTCTGCCCCTTTGGCCGTGAAGTCCAATGCAAAGACCACTTTGCACTTGGAGGCTTTTCACTTATTGGCCACCTTGCTCCTGATGGTTGATGATGCTGGGGTTGTCGTCTTTGCCAATGCAGCTACGCAAGAGGTATTGGGACTGCCTAGGAGGTCCATTGAAGGACAACTATTCGAAAAGCTATTCCTTGAGCCACAAAAAATCACTGCGGCCATTCAGAGTGCAGGCCAAGAACACGCATCGGTGTTGAGGTTCGATGCCCATTTAAAAAGAAGTGCGGCTGAGTCCATGCCTGTTCACGTGGTGGTCTCGCCTACAGACATGCAAGGACAAGTCTTGTTTGAGTTGTTGCCGTTGGAGCAGCAGGCCCGAAAGGAAAGAGAAGACCGAATTTTGGATCAAGCGCAGGCCAATAAGGAGTTGATCCGTAATTTGGCCCATGAAATTAAAAATCCCTTGGGTGGCATTCGCGGAGCAGCACAGTTGCTGCAAATGGAAATTGTATCCAAGGACTTGGTTGAGTTCACCCAAGTCATCATTCGTGAAGCCGACCGATTGCAGACCCTGGTAGACCGTTTATTGGCACCTCACCGTCGGCCACGTGTGGTCTCGGATGTCAATATCCATGAAATCTTTGAGCGGGTGCGCTCCCTCATCTTGGCTGAATTTCCCAAGGGCCTGAAGGTGCAGCGGGACTACGATACGTCGCTGCCCAATTTCCGTGGCGACTTGGAGCAAATCATCCAAGCGATTCTCAATATTGCGCACAATGCGGCCCAAGCCCTGACAGAGCGGATTGAACAAGGCGATGCGGTCATCATCTTGAAGTCCAGGGTGGCCAGGCAAATTTCTTTTAGCAATCAGCGCTTCCGATTGGCACTGGAATTGCATGTCATTGACAACGGTCCTGGGGTTCCAGCGGCGATCAAAGATCGGCTGTTTTCTCCCCTGGTCTCAGGGCGTGATGGTGGATCAGGTTTGGGTTTGAATTTGGCTCAATCGTTTATCCAGCAGCACCACGGTTTGATTGAGTGTGAAAGTATCAAAGGAAGAACAGATTTCAAGATCTTGATCCCTTTGCAGTAAAGAGTTGTTTTTCAGTAAAGTTTGACTATGCAAGGCATTGGCTAAAAAATGAAACCGATTTGGATCGTCGATGATGATCAATCCATCCGCTTTGTGCTTGAAAAGGCACTGTTGCGCGAAGGCTTGCCCACCCGAAGCTTCACCAATCCACGCGAGGTGATGTTGGCATTGGAAGGCATTCTCCAAGAGGATCAACCTCAGGTGCTGGTGAGTGATATTCGCATGCCTGGAGGTTCAGGTCTTGATTTGCTCACCCAAATCAAGACCAAAATTCCTGCTGCAGCCGTCATCATCATGACCGCTTATTCAGATTTGGACAGTGCGGTCTCGTCCTTTCAAGGCGGGGCGTTTGAATACTTGCCCAAGCCGTTTGATGTGCCCAAAGCGGTGGAGCTCATCCGTCGCGCTTTGCAAGAAAGTCAACGCGAGAGCGTCGGTACTTATGTCTCCGAGGTGGCACCTGAGATGCTGGGACAAGCACCCGCGATGCAAGATGTCTTTCGAGCGATTGGTCGTTTGTCGCAAAGCAATGTCACCGTCATGATCACGGGAGAGTCGGGGTCAGGAAAAGAACTGGTTGCTCGAGCTCTGCATAAACACTCCGTTCGTCACCAAGGCACCTTTGTTGCAATCAATACCGCAGCCATTCCGAAGGATTTACTGGAAAGTGAATTGTTTGGTCATGAGCGGGGCGCTTTCACAGGTGCCCAAACCATGCGCCGAGGCCGCTTTGAGCAAGCAGAAGGAGGCACCCTCTTTCTCGATGAGATTGGCGATATGCCCTTTGATTTGCAGACCCGACTGCTTCGTATTTTGAGCGATGGCAATTTTTACAGAGTGGGCGGCCACACCAGCATTAAAGCCAACGTACGTGTGATTGCGGCAACGCACCAAGACTTGGAGCAACGCGTTAAGGCCGGTGTGTTTCGCGAAGACTTGTACCACCGCTTGAATGTCATTCGGCTGCGATTGCCAGCACTGCGTGAGCGGCGAGAGGATGTGCCCGTATTGACTCGACATTTTTTACAGCACAGTGCCGTGCAACTCGGTGTTGATCCCAAGCGCATCACTGATTCAGCCATCCATATTCTGCAGCAATTCAATTTTCCAGGCAATGTGCGTCAACTCGAAAACATCTGTCACTGGTTGAGCGTCATGGCCCCAGCTCAGTTGATTGAACCCAAGGATCTTCCGCCTGAAGTGTTGAGTTTCTTTTCCTCCTATCAGGGTGCCAGTCCTGTCATGGCGCTTCAAAGCAACACGGGACTGCAACTCTCAAGTGCGAGCGCTTCTAGCACGGTGGATAGCCACCTTGAGCGGGCGGGCGACTTAACGGGTCTGGGCAGAGATTTTCAACGCCACGGTCTGGATAATGTTTTTGGCGATGTGGCCTTGATGCCAAGTGATGCGAGTGACTCATCCCGTTATGCCTCGAGCCCATCTGTAGATTTGCTGAGGGGGCAATCCGGGGTCAATCCACAGGCCCCCATTGCATTGACAAGTCCGTTTGATTTGGCAAACCCACTTACAGAAGGATTAGCGATTGCCAGCGCAGACCCTGCTGACTGGGAGCGACTTTTGGAGCATGAGGCCAGTGCCTTGTTAGCGCTCGGTTTGGGCGATGTATGGGATATTTTGAGCAAGCGTTTTGAAGCCAAGCTCATCCAGACCGCACTGAGCAATACAAGGGGTCGCCGCATTGAGGCAGCGCAAAAACTCGGTATAGGTCGAAACACGATCACTCGAAAAATTCAAGAGCTCGGACTTGAAGATTGATTTCAATGGCGCTATCATCCCATTGTCATTAGAAAGATAAAGCTCTTGCAGGGCTCAATTTGCATTTCAATACCGAGGGTCTTCATTTCATGATTGAAATTGAACAAATTGATCACATCGGCATTCGGGTGACGCAGCGCGAGACAGCGCTTGCGTTTTATGGCGTTTTGGGCTTTCAACTATCTGATGAGCCGGATTTTGATTCGGTGGCAATCATTAAAAATCCCGCCGGTGTGGAGCTCAATTTAATCCTCAATGGTGTGGATACGTTAGAGGGAAAAAATATTTTGATGGATCTGCCCGTCAAGCACCCAGGTATCACGCACGTCGCACTCAGGGTCAACGATATCGTGCAAGCGATGAAAACACTCCAAGAGCACCAAATCCCCATTACCCAAGGCCCCGTGACGTTTGGAGACGGTCAAGTGTCGATCTTTTTTCGCGATCCAGATCGAAATACCATTGAGCTTCGTGCCGATATGAGCACGCAAAAGGCGTTGGACATCCCAGGCCTGGTCTTTTATGACCCCAAGGCTTAACTTGCGATCAGGCATTGGGCTACCAACATTCACACTGTAAAGGTTTTTTATCGATTCCCCGTCGTGAATCAAGGAGAATGTGCTTTGATCCATTTTGACTTACATTCAATAATAGATTTCATATTAAAAAGTCGATGGATGACAATCATGCGCTACTTCACTCAAACCCACCTTGCTGCGCTTCTTATTGCATGCCTTGTGATCCCACGGCTGGGGTGGGCAATCGATTTACAGCCCAACGATATCGTTGCTCCACAGGCCGATAAAAATATCATCACTCTGTCCTATTACGATACAGAAAATACCAATTTGTATAAAAACGGCACATTGGTGACCAAAATGCCCTATGGCAATCCTAAGGTGCACAGTCACTTTGATATTATCAGATTGGCCACAAGTCATACGGTTGCGGATCTACCCGCTTTGTCTTATATTCAAGTCCCCCTAGGTACCCTCAAGCCTGAGGGCTCCCTATCCAGCCAACCCTCAAGCACGGGTGTGGGGGATATCACATTGGCAGCGGCCATTTGGCCCTATGCCAATCGAGAGTCTCGACGTTATCTGGGCTTGGCCGCCTTTTTGGTGCTTCCAACGGGTGCTTATTCAAGCGCCCAATCTCTCAATTTGGGGATCAAACAACATGTATTGGATGTACAAATTGGATTTCAAACCCCCATTGTGGGCAATCTTGATGGAATGATCGCGATTGATTCAATGCACTTTGGTGGTAACAATCAGTGTGCTGCCGCTTGTTTATCCCCTACCCAGGTTTCTTTGTCACAAAACGCTTTGACCACAACCCAACTGGGACCCATTTATAAAATAAATGAGATGTTCACTTTAGGTGTGTCTTATTTTTATGTTGTGGGAGGGGCCACTGAAATCAATCATGTCTACCAAAATAACTCGGCTCAAACGCAGCGGTTTTTGCTCAGTGCGCAAGCATCGACTGATTGGGGAAGACTCTCGTTGCAGTACGGCAGAGACATCGAAGTTAAAAATGGATTCATCCAACCCCGAGTTTTTGCAATTCGATTGGCGAAAAATTTCTAGAACCATCGATGTCCGGCTGCAATGATGGTGCAGTCATTGGATTGAAAAATTCCAGTTCTTAATGGTGTTCACTCAAGGCCCAATGTGCTCAGCAGGGTCTTGATCCCCGATAGGGTATACCGATCAAAAGTCTACAAAACTCATATAGATGTTTACCCTTGTAGAACACTCCTGCATTTTGGTTAAAAATGATTTATCAGCAAAGTCTTTTCCATTTTTGAAATGGTCAATACCAAAGCCAGCATTGGAATTGAAATGCTGTGGGATCAAAACTCCTCATCTATCTAAATCTTAGTGCTTGGAAAAAAAGATTTGATCAATCAAACCAATGTGTCAGTGGATTCAATAGCACCGCAAGGGAAAATTTAATGTCAAACATGCAACGTCGAGCTGTCATCAATGCGATTGGCTGCCTGGCCCCTCAGTTTTTACTCAATAGCGTTTTTGCTCAAACTGCGAAAGTGACTCGCATCATCATTGGCTTTCCGCCGGGTGGTGGTGTGGATTCAGCATTGCGCCCTTTGGTTCAAAATATGACTGACTCCTATCCTGGCGGTCTTATCATTGAAGCAAAGCCTGGAGCGGCATCTCGCCTCGCGGTGGAGTATGTGAAAAATAGCCCACCTGATGGCTCAACCATGCTCTTTACACCCGATTTCTCGCTCTCTCTTGCACCGTTTAGTTTTAAGAAGATCAACTACGATCCTATCGCTGATTTCAGTCCAGTCTCTATCGTCAACTCAAGTCCTTTGGTTTTTTGCGTCGGCCCAAGCGTGCCCGAAAGCGTCAAGACACCTGGGGAATTCATTGCCTGGTGTAAATCTAATCCAAACCTTGCAGCCTATGCTTCGAGTGGTGCGGGGGCTGCGCCTCACTTTACAGGCGTGATGTTTGCTAAAGCTGCGAATTACCAACTCCTGCATGTGCCCTACAAGGGTAATGCTCCAGCCCTTGTTGATGTGATGGGCGGGCAAATTGCCAGTATTTTCAGCTCGCTTGGCGAAGCTCTGCCAAGACTGGGAACGCCTCGACTCAGGGCTCTTGCAACAACTGGGCTCAAGCGCAGCAGGTTCTTGCCAGATGTGCCAACGATGGTCGAGTTGGGATACAGTGATTTGGTGTGCGAACCATGGCTTGGCTTGTTCATGCCTGCCAACACGCCCAAAAGTATTGTTCTAAAGACTTCAACCATAGTCAATGAAGCCCTCAAGTCGCCTGCATTGAGGGAATCATTTGCCAAACAGGGCAGTGATCCGATTCAAAGTACCCCAGAAAACACGGCAGCGCTGTTGAAGGCCGATATGGTTCGTTGGGGGAACATCGTTAAAGATTCAGGATTTATTCCTGAAGAATGATGACGTTTAGACGTCATGGTGCCCTCCAAAATAGAGCAATGAGTGTATCGTCTTGTTATTTATTCACTGGGTATTTTTAGCATGACCGGCTCTTGCCCTGATAGGTCAAAATAAATGCTGTCAAAGAAAACCTCAAACAAGAGTTGCTCCTTATCGTTGGACAGTGGAGTTGCCTTTAGGACCGTAAAAAGATAGTGATTGAGGCTCTCCACAAATTGCTTGTACTGCGGTGTCTCCACCCCTGAGACTGGTTGTACCCAGATCTGCCACATCCCACGATCTTGTGCAATCTTCACATCGCACTTCTTGTCATTGGTCAACAATCCATATTGCTCAATGCTCAAGATCAATACCCCCTCAAAGCAAGCTTCGTTATTGAGGGTGGCGATGATTCGCTTTGGATAAATTTTGAGATAACTCATATGCTGGGCTGTGATGCTTATCTGTGCTCACTGGGGAAGGAGTTTTGAAGAAATACCAGTTGGTGAAATGGTTGTTTTTGGGCGATGGCAAAGCGGTGAGGTGGTCGTCTTTCTGAACTTCACGTTCACATTCATCACCCCTCAAAACAAGTCGGCCGTTGAATCAGCTTCCTATTGGCTTTGCCCCTGACTAGAGTATCTGGATGAGGAGCAGTTGAAAACCGTTTGATTACAGACCAAGTTCTTCAAGCTGCTGGTCTATGGACGTCTTGATGAGGAATGGATTGTGTGACTGATGTTTCAACAGTTCACCCCCCAAAAAGGGTGGCCTAGTCTTTCAAATCCACCCACACAGGGGCGTGGTCGCTGGGCCTTTCATGCCCGCGTGGTTCTGTGTCAATCTCACAGGCCAGCAGTCTTTCTTTGAGACTGAGGCTGAGTAAGATGTGATCAATGCGCATCCCCTTGTTGCGTGGCCATCCGCCTTCACGGTAATCCCACCAAGAGAATTTCTTCCCTTCAGGGTGAATACTTCGGTGTGCATCCAATAGGCCCAAGTCCACCAGGGCTTGGAAGTGTTCGCGCTCTTGGTGGGTGCAGTGGATGCTGTCCTTTAAACCCACAGGATCCCACACATCCAAGTCATCCCACGTGATGTTGAAGTCCCCCATCAAGACGATAGGCTCAGGCTCTAGGCGCAGCGTCGTGAGCCAAGCTTGGAGGGCGCTGAGCCACTTCATTTTGTAGACGAATTTGTCGCTCAGGGGATCTTGTCCGTTGGGGAAATACGCCCCAATGACCCTGAGCCCCAAGACCTTGGCGCTGATCACACGCGCCATGGGGTCATCCAAGGTGGGCATGTTTTTCACAACCGATGAGATGGGGTGGCGCGAAATCAGCGCCACGCCGTTGTAGGTCTTTTGCCCAAAAAAGGACAAATCAAAACCCGCTCTGGTGAACGCTTGGAAAGGAAACATGTCGTCGCTCAATTTGGTCTCTTGCAAGACCAAGACGTCGACTTTGGAGCCTTCAGGTGAATGCTCAAGCCATGCCAGGACTTGATCCAAGCGAACATTCAAAGAGTTCACATTCCACGTGGCCAGTCTCATGCTTATTCCTCTGCGGCGTCAAGACTCAGACTCGCCACCTTCCAGCGCCAGTTCAGATGTGCAGTGCGGCCAAGGCACCCAAAACCAGACCAAGCGCACCCATGCCCATCATGCCTTTTTGGAGCCATTTTCTGCGAGTCAGCAAGGCAATCGCTGCCAAAGCGATGGAGATTTGAAGTGCGGTGGTCGCCTGTGCCCAGCGATGGTGCTGATGCATTTCTTCATCCGACTTTTCATCCCACTCTTTACTTTTGCTCTCGAGCGCTTCGGCATTTTTCTTGATATCGCTTTTCTCTGTTTTGTAGCGCTTGATTTCTTCGTCATAGAAATCTTTTTTGGCTGGTGCAATTTCCTTGGCCAGCTCGCTTAAATTTTGCTTAGAGCTCTTGGCTTGGTAGTAATTCCACTGATTAGAAGCCTCAGTTTTTGAAATGGCCGCGTTGTTCTTATAAAGGCCAGCATTGGCTTGTGTGGCACCTCCCATGTATCCAAAAATGGCACCGACGGTCGCGATGATGGCCGTGAACATGGCAATTTGGCTGGTCATGCCTTGTGATTCATGGCCGCCGCCGTGACCGGCGTGCTCGAGTTCGTGGTCGTGGGGTCCGTGAACGTGGAATTCATCATCTGACATGGTCGCTCCTTAGTGGGGTACGTTGGTAAGAAATAAAGTGGTAAACCAAACCACTTGGGGTTGAATGAGTTTCTTTTGATATTGTCGCCCAGTTTGCATCGATCTTGGGTGCCAACGCGTCACCCTCGTAGTTTTTTTCGATCAAAGTGAGTTCTATCCGTTGGGCGTACGCCATGGCCTGGGCGTAGACCTCAGCACCTCCAATCACCCAGAGCTCTTTGGCGGGGTGCTCGCGCTGGAGTGCGGCTTGAGCCAACGAGAGGTCGGTAAAAACACGCGCCCCCGTTGGATTCCAGAGACTTTGGCGGGTGAGCACCCAATTGTCTCGGCCTGGCAGGGGTCTGAACTGCGCAGGAATCGATTCCCAGGTTTTGCGCCCCATGAGCACCACTTGCCCGAGGGTGAGTTTTTTAAAGTGCGCCAAGTCCTCGGGCAAGTGCCAAGGCAGCTGGTTATTGTGACCGATGACGCCGTTCATGGAGGAGGCAAAAATCAAATTCATGGTCTTAGAAAGCCCTCTGGACAACATGCCTCATGCGCTAGAGACCTCAAACGGCCACGGGTGCTTTGATGGCATCATGACTCACGTAGTTGAGGACTTCAAAGTCTTCATACTGATAGTCAAAAATACTGTCAGCTCGGCGTTTGATCTGCAGCGTTGGGTAGGGGTGCGGCGCTCTGGAGAGTTGGAGCTGAACTTGCTCAAAGTGGTTGGTATAAATGTGACAGTCTCCCCCGGTCCAAATGAATTCTCCTACATCGAGGTCGCTTTGTTGGGCGATCATGTGGGTGAGAAGTGCATAGCTCGCGATGTTAAAAGGCACCCCCAAAAAGATGTCGGCACTGCGTTGATAGAGCTGGCAACTCAAACGACCTTTGCCGCCGGGGGTGGTGCTTGGTGCCACATAAAACTGAAAAAAAGCATGACACGGCATGAGCGCCATCTTGGACAAATCGGCCACGTTCCAAGCGCTCACGATCATGCGTCGCGAGTCGGGATTTGTTTGCAGTGTTTTCATGAGATCGGCAATTTGGTCGATGTGTTGTCCATCGGGCGCGGGCCAACTCCGCCACTGCACCCCATACACTGGCCCCAGATCTCCATCTTCCTTGGCCCATTCGTTCCAGATGGTGACACCGCGCTCTTGCAGCCATAAGTTGTTGCTCGAACCACTCAAGAACCACAGCAACTCCTGAATGATCGATCTCAGGTGGACTTTTTTGGTGGTCACCAAGGGAAACCCTTGGTTCAAATCAAAGCGCATTTGGTGGCCAAAAACACTGCGCGTGCCCGTTCCAGTGCGGTCTTCCTTGTGCACCCCGTGGGTGAACACATGGCGCATAAAGTCTTCGTATTGACAAGGATGGGAGGTGCTGTGGGTCATGGACAAGTGCGTGAGGAAATTGGATAAAAACTTATTTTAAAGCCTCTGGGGGCACCTTTTTGGCGAGGGCAACAACAAGTGTTTTGCAACCCTCACGTCCACAGCCCAGGGTTCACCCAGGCTTTTGAGACACACGAACCACACGCCCGGGGTTCAAGGTGTGTGCTGGATCAAGGCAGTCTTTGAGTCGCCTCATGATCTCCAAGGCCTGGGGGTCTTTGTAGTGGGGCAGGGTGTCGACTTTCAAGGATCCAATGCCGTGCTCGGCTGAAATAGACCCCCCAAGGGCGAATACATTGCGGTAGACCACCTCGTTGATTCGCGGCTCATAGTCGCTTAAAAACTGCTCGCTACCGGCACCCTCTGGCCCTTGGACGTTGTAGTGCAAATTGCCGTCTCCCAAGTGGCCAAAGTTGACCAATCGAACGCCAGGAATGAGTTGAGCCAATTCGCGATCGGTTTGCGCCACAAAGTGGGGGATGCTCGATGCTGACAAGGAAATGTCATGCTTGACATTCAAGCCCTCTTGAGCCTGGGCCAAGGTGATGCTTTCTCGGATGTGCCAGAGTTGAGCGGCTTTTCTTAAATTCTCCGCCACCGTGGCGTTTTGAGCGACACCTTGGTCAACGGCCAACTCCAAGAGTGCCACGAGGCGCGCGTTGGTGTGCTCGTCTGATTCATTGCCCGACAATTCAAGCAAGGCGCACCAAGGGTGGTCCTGAAAAGGCGCTTGGAGTGTGGGGAAGTGTTTTTGCACCAGACTCAAGGAGTACTGGTTCATCACCTCAAAGCCCGATAAACCCGCCCCGAGTTGAGCGTGAGCCAGACCCAAGAGCTTCACGCAGTCCTCAAGGCTTGTCAAGGCGGCCCAAGCGGTGAGGGTCGATTGGGGTCGAGGAAAGAGTTTGAGGCTCGCTGCGGTGATGATCCCGAGAGTGCCTTCGCTGCCGATGAAGAGATTTTTGAGGTCATAGCCCGTGTTGTCTTTTCTCAGCCCCGACAGGCCGTGCCAAATCTCTCCATTGGCCAAAACCACTTCGAGCCCCAAGCACAAATCTCGGGCATTGCCGTACCTGAGCACCTGAGTGCCGCCTGCATTGGTGGACAAGTTGCCACCGATTGTGCAACTGCCCTCAGCGCCCAAACTCAAGGGAAAGAAAAGACCCGCTTGTCGCGCGGCGTCTTGCAAATGTGCGAGCACGCAACCGGCTTCCACGTCGATGCTCAAATTGTTGGCGTGCACAGCGCGCACCGCTTTCATGCGTTGCAAAGACAAGAGCACTTGCTGAGCGCTCTCATCCGGAATGGAGCCCACCACGAGGCCAGTGTTGCCCCCTTGAGGCACGAGAGAGACACCAAAGCGTGCACAGGCTTTCACTACGGCACTCACCTCCAAGGTGCTGGCAGGACGCACCACGCACAAGGCGCGGCCTCTGGAGCGCTTGCGCCAGTCTTGTTCGTAGGCGCTCAGGTCTGTGGGCGCGCTCAGCACTTGCTCAGGCCCCACCAGGGCCTGGAGCTCTTGCACCAAAGCGAGCAATGGTTCGGGGTGGGCAGAAGTCTGACTTTGAGGGCGTTGGGTTGGAGTCGCACCCATAGGGGGTGAGGTGTCACCGCTTGCCAAGGAGGCTTTGAAGCGCGCACGCACGTGGCCCGCACAGGCCATGAAGAGCAGCACACTGAGGGCAGTCTCCAGTCCAGCCAAACGCGCCGAGTCGCCCCCATCGCTATAGGCCCTCACCACGCCTTCGATAAAGTAAAGCCACACAACAAGACTGATCCAACGGTAAGTGTAGAGGCGCCGCTTCAGTAGCCCTGGCACAGCAAAGACCAGGGGCAAAGCTTTGAGAGCCAGCCAACTGCCGCCAGGCTTGAGCGGCGCCCAGGACCACTCCCAGGCAACACTGAGGACTATCAAAAGAAGGAGGCTGATGAGGGCGGCGTTTTGGGTGAACCTCACCTCTTTGGTCGGTTCAATCGCAGGGTCTTGCAAGTTCATGCGCTTATTATCGGATGTTTTGTTCAATCGCCCGGGTTTGCGGTATTTGTAGGGCCAATAGCACGGCGTCTTGAAACAATGGCATCATAGCGGCCATGAACAAGATGACGCTTGCCTTTTTTCAGCCTTTTTTTGCCTTTTGGACCGCTTTCCAAGAGGTGGATTGGCGTCGGCTAGGCTCGGACTTGCTCGTGAGATTGCAGCGCGAACATTTGGCAAAAACCGCGGGCAGTCTCACCTTCACGTCGACCATGGCCTTGGTGCCGTTTTTGACCGTGATCTTGGCGGTTTTCACGGTGTTTCCACTTTTTAAACAATTCCAACAAGTGCTGGAGCACTGGCTCGTGCAAAGCTTGATTCCGGAGAGTATTTCAAGACAAGTTTTGGGCTATTTGACCCAGTTCTCGAGCAAAGCATCGCGCCTGGGTTGGGTGGGTTTTGCGGTTTTGGTGGTCTCGGCCCTGAGTTTGGTCTACACCATTGACAAAAGCTTGAACGCCATTTGGCACAATCACCAAAAAAGAGCCCTCCCGCAGCGAATTTTGCTGTACTGGTCGGTCATGACCTTGGGGCCCTTGGTGCTGGGTCTTGGGGTGGTGTCCTTGTTTTATGTGAGTACTTTGTCACGCACCTGGATTGGCGAGGGCTTTGGTCTGTTGGAGTGGCTGATCAACAGCTTGGAGTTTTTCATGTGGGTCTTGGGCATGAGTGCACTCTACCGCTATGTGCCCAACACCCCAGTGAAATATTCGCATGCCTTGATGGGGGGCTTGTGGGTCACCACGGCCACAGAGGTGGCGCGCCACGCGTTGACCTGGTATTTGAAGAGCATTCCGGCGGTGTCCATGATCTATGGCGCCTTTGCCACCTTGCCGATTTTTTTGCTCTGGATGTATCTGACTTGGCTCATCATCTTGAGCGGTGCGGTTTTTGTCTCTGCACTGCCGAGTTTGAGCGGTCCAGTGATTCGAGACAGCGAGGTGCCAGGTTTTGGGTTTCAAGTCGCTTTGGAGAGTTTGGCAGCCTTGGCGCATTGGCGCGAGCGCCCGGGCAAAGGGCTCGATCGCCTGGGTTTGGCTCGGGCGTTGCGAGTGGACCCCTTGGTCTTGGAGGAAGTGATGGGTCATTTGATCGAGCTCGATTGGGTGGCCACGCTTGATGAAGAAGCGCTCAGACAGCCGCGGTGGGTGATTTTGATTGATCCAGCCCGCACCCCGGTGTTGCCCCTCCTGTCGCGATTTTTGCTGCGAGAAGAGGCTTTGAGTGCGCCGGTGTACCAAGCCTGGGGGCGGGTGAGTTTGCAAGAAGCGTTTGGCCGTTCTCCGCAGACAAGCCCGATCGAAGGCTTGGCGAGTGCAGCTCCTTGAGCGCGACTAGGTGAATACGCGAGGTTTCAAAGATTCTTGCCTTCGATACACTGACACGCATGGGCGAACAGCGTGCCCCAAAGGGCACAAGACTGGGGGATCTCAACGCTGGGTCAGTTGTGCACATTTGAGCCTCATCAAGACCGGTTCGGCCCTGGGGCTTTATGCTCTGAGCATTTGGGCAAGCAAAAAAGGAGTTCGAGCATGAAAGTCAGTGATATTTTAAAAATCAAAGGCAACACCATTTACTCGGTGGATGTGCAAGATGAATTGCCCAAAGCACTGACCTTGATGGCGCAAAAGGACATCGGCTCCGTGGTGGTGATGGAGTTCGATGAGTTGGTGGGCATGCTCACCTTTCGCGAGGTGATTGAGTGCGTGGTCCAACACCCGTCCAATTTTGCCAGCATGCACGCCAGAACCGTCATGGACGACTCGCCGCTGACTTGCACACCCGAGACCGCCTTGGACGAGGTGCGTCGCATGATGCTTGAGCACCACGCGCGCTACATGCCGGTGATCAGTGAGCGCGCGCTCTTGGGGGTGATCAGCTTTTACGATGTGGCCAAGACCGTGGTGGACAGCCAAAATTTCGAAAACACCCTGCTCAAAGCCTATATTCGCGATTGGCCCGAGGAAAACGGCGTGACTGGCCTCACCCGCAAAGACTCGGGTGGTGGCCATTAAATAGATGCAGGCCGGGTGGCCTGATGCTCAGTCTCATAGATAATAGAGGTCTATGAGCGCAAATACTTTTGGACAACTCTTTGCCGTGACCAACTTTGGTGAGTCCCACGGTGTGGCCATTGGCTGTGTGATCGATGGCTGCCCGCCGGGGCTGCCCTTGAGTGAGGCCGATATCCAGCCCGACTTGGATCGCCGCCGCCCTGGCACCAGTCGCTTTGTGACACAGCGCCAAGAAGCCGATTTGGTGCAAATCCTCTCGGGTGTTTTTGAGGGTAAAACCACGGGCACACCCATTGCCATGCTCATTCCCAACACCGATCAGCGCAGCAAGGATTACAGTGGCATCACGCAGACCTTCAGGCCTGGGCATGCAGACTACACCTACACGCAAAAGTTCGGCTTTCGCGATCCGCGCGGGGGTGGGCGTTCATCGGCAAGGCTCACCGCACCCATGGTGGCTGCTGGGGCTGTCGCCAAAAAATGGTTGCACGCGCAGCACGGCATCACCTTTCAGGCTTGCATGACCCAAATTGGCTCTCTCCCCATTGCCTTTGAAGATTGGAGCCATGTGGCGAACAACCCATTTTTTGCACCCATTGCCGACGTCTCGGCCTTGGAGGCGTACATGGATCAACTGCGAAAGTCAGGCGACTCGTGTGGCGCCAAGATTCGTGTCACGGCCCAGCACATGCCGGTGGGCTTGGGTGCGCCCTTGTTTGACAAACTCGATGCCGACATTGCTTGGGCCATGATGGGGCTCAACGCCGTCAAAGGTGTTGAGATGGGCTCGGGCTTTGAGAGCGTCTCGCAATTGGGCTCCTTTCATGGCGACGCCATGACAGCGGCGGGTTTTTTGAGTAACCATGCGGGTGGTGTCCTTGGTGGCATCAGCACGGGGCAGGACTTGGAAGTCAATGTGGCCATCAAGCCCACGAGTTCGATATTGATCCCCAAGGCCTCGATTGATCAAGACTTGCAGCCCACCAGCGTCATCACCAAAGGGCGACATGATCCTTGTGTGGGCATCCGTGCAGCGCCGATTGCCGAGGCCTTGTTGGCCTTGGTGGTGATGGAGCACGCGCTCAGGCACCGAGCCCAATGCGCCGATGTGATCAAGCCGTTTGCGCCCATTGCCGCGCAGGCCTGAGGCAGCGTGAATTGGCTTGGGGTCGAGTTTCCCGTTCGCTTCATGTGTTGCCTAGGCGTGCGCTTCAGCCCCAACGCTTGGCTCGCCTGATTTGCCTGTGAAACGGTTTGTTCGCCCATCGCCCTTGTTGGCTTTTGCTTGCCTGTCGGCGAGTTATTTCGCACACATTGGCTTTTTTAATCCCTATTTGTCCTTGTGGCTCAAGTCCCAAGGCGCGAGCTTGGTGGTCATCGGTCTCATGGCCTCGATGCAGTCGTTCACGCGCATTTTTGCGCCCTACGCCTGGGGCTGGCTGAGTGACCACACGGGTGAGCGAGTCTGGTTGCTGCGTTTTTGTGCGGGGGTGGCTCTCATTTGTAGTGTCTTCATGCGCGACGTGAGCCTCTCGCTTTTGGCGGGACTTTTGTTGATCATGTTCATCCACACCAGCGCCATGATGCCCATGACCGAAGCGGCCCTCTCGCACTGGGTAAGCCGTGGGGGCAGCTTTGATGCCAAACGCTATGGCCGTGTGCGTTTGTGCGGGTCGCTCGGGTTTTTGATCACCGTGTGTTTGGCCGGCTTTTGGTTCGAACACTATGGATTGGACGACTTTGTGGGGTGGGCTGCGCTCACCTTGCTGGCCGTCAATGCTGGCGCTTGGTTGATTCCCAACAACAAAGAGAGTGTGCACTTACATTCATCTGGGGACTCGATGGTGCAGATTGTGTTCAAGCCCCACAATCGCTGGTTTTTTTTAACGATGTTTTTTCATGTGCTCTCGCACATGTGCATCTATTTTTATCTCTCGCTGTACTTGGATCAATTGGGTTACAGTAAAACCACCATCGGCCTTTTTTGGGGTTTGGGGGTGGTGGTGGAGATAGTGGTCTTTTATACCCAAAGTGATTGGTTTCATCGGCTGGGCACCTTGGGCTGGCTCAAGGTATGCACGGCCGGGATGGTGCTGCGCATGGCGCTCACTGCTTGGGGCTCGGGGGAGTGGGCGCTGTTGGTGGTGGCGCAAATGCTCCATGGTTTGACCTTTGCAGTGCACCACACGGTGTGCATGACGTGGCTCAACGAGCACTTCTCCACCCACTTGAGGGCTCGCGGGCAGGCACTCTACTCCATCGTGGGCTATGGTCTCACCGGTGTGGTGGGGGGCTTGGGTGGGGCCGTGCTCAGCCAGCACTGGGGTCTTCAGAGCACCTTCATGGTGAGCATGGGCACTGCGCTTGTGGCCTATTTGTGCGTGCACCGCCTAGCGGCCAAGCTCCAACACCAGGCTTGAGATCAAGGGAGCAATGCTGCCAAGTCTTGGCTTGCAGTTGATGCCCAAATTGCTGCCCAGGTCGATACCCAGTTTGATGCCCAGTTTGATGCCCCAATTGCCGCCTTGTTGAATCAGCCCCCAGGGTTGATGGCAAAGGTCTCGATGCGGCCTTGGGTCCACACGAGCCCTGTGTTTTCAGGCACCGCGCACCAGTGGGACGCTTGGTCATCGAGGGGTTCAGAGGCAATGGTGTTGATTTGTCCTTGGAAGTGTTTCTTCGCGTGGGTGGTGGGTGTGCCGTAATAAAGACTGGGGGACTGATGGTCGCTGGAGAAACGAAACCCCCAAATCTGTTGGCCATTGGAGCAAGCCGCCGATAGCCGCAGGGGCTCAGAGACACGGTGCTGCGCCATGAGCTTGACGATATGCCCGAGCGCCAGGTTCATGGCCAGAGGTGGGTTCTCCTTCATGCCCAGTGTCATGGCCAAGAGAAACAAAGCTTCGCTGTCGGTCGTGCCTTGGCGGTGCTCATAGAGTTCGGGGCTGATGAGCGATTCGACCGATTGGCGCAAATGGGCCCAAGCACCAATTTGTCCATTGTGCATGAAGGCCCATTCTTGGACATTGAATGGGTGGCAGTTGTTGCGCGAGACACTGGTGCCACTGGAGGCGCGCACGTGGGCAAAAAACAAGCGAGACTCAATTTGGTGGGCCAAGGAGAGCAAATTGCTGTCGTTCCAAGCGGGCAAGATGTCTTTGAAGACCCCAGGGGTGTTTCGGTGCCCATACCAAGCGACACCAAAACCGTCCCCATTGGTCGTCCATTGGGACTCTTTGGCCGAGAGGCTTTGTTTGATCAAGGAATTTTCTTGATCAAACAAGACGTCCTTCAAGTAAATTTCTGGTCCACCGTAGGCCATCCATCTGCACATTGTGTTCGCCTTGTTTTGAATTGAGTGTTGCGCGCGTACAAGTATAGAACAAGGCTCAAATCAAGCTTTGGAGCGCGGCGATTTGGAGGGTCGAGTTCGGCTGACCCGGGCCTTTGAGGTGGTTTGAGCGGCGAGGATCAGCACAGAAAGGGTCTTAGGCGCTGAAGTCGATGCGTTGTTCACCGCCTGGGCCAAGCCCCGTGGTGTGCGGTCGTTTTGAGTGCCCAGTCTTCAATGGCTTGGCAGCAGAGAAAGGGCTTTTTGAGAACCCTAAATTGGCGTTGATGTTGCTGGGCGGTGCGCCCATGGCAAAACCTTCTAGGCTTACCGTTTTGCCCAGTTGGAGGGCCAGCGCCAAATTGGCGCTTTGCAAGGCCGCACCCACTTGACTCAATACCGCGTGGGTGGTCAAGTGGTGGTCCACATTGATGAGGGCCGTGAATGCCATTCTGGCCGCATCGACGTGGCCAGACTCCAAGCACTCCAAGAGCGCGCGCAGTTTTTGCTCGCGCGTGGTGGCCCTAGCGCGCGAGTAGCCGCCAGAGCCGCCGTGGCCTTGACCCCATGGGTCAATCTTGACTCCCAATTCGTATCCCATGATCACCCCCTTGTTGCGGTGTACTAGGTTTCATGCCCGCATCTGTGGTCGTTCTTTAAAAAATGGCCTGGGCTCGACTGGGTGCCTGCATCCCTTGCATCCATTGCATCCATTGCATCCCTTGCACCCCCTGTGACAAGTGCCCAACCAAGCTGATCGTTTTAAGCACAATCAATGCCAGGCCCCAATCTTGCCGCTCCATGGCCAGGCCCAGTGAGGAATTGCGTGAACTTGGCTCAGCTGCAGTCGACCCCGGCCTTCTTTGGTGATCAAGACATCGATCTTGCACCAGACCATGGACTTCACGACATTCAAGGCATTCAAGCGCGAGCCCAGAAGTGCAAAATAAGGGCGCGGCAACATCCGCCCGGGTCTAGGGGTCGTGATGAAAAAAGTCAGGGATAAACGCACATGGAGTGCACTCGCACAAGTGTGTGCTGCATCGCAATGCGGGTCAGAGGACTATTTAAAAACAGCCTTGGATGGGTCGATGGGCTTGAAGGCCCAGGTGAGATTGCGCTGGCGGTTGCGAACGGCAAAAATGCACTCGCTTTTCAAGCCAAAATTGGAAATTTTTTCGCAATAAAAAGCGCTGGAGTGACTTTTGGCTTGGCACAAAAGTTTGAGCTCTGGGCTGGGCTCAGACACGCACTCATCACCCACCGCCCACGATAAAAGGGGGAGCATGGACAACATCAAGAGACAAATGGCGCGCTTCATGGTGCAAGATCTTAAAAGAGGCTCATCGGGGTTTGCATGCCAGAATTGATAGATTTGCCGCTCAAAAAGGGGCTTTAATGACAATTTGCTCATCAAATTGGTCTTGATCTGAACAGTCTCTCTGATGACTGTTGAAATCATCAGTTTTTTGAGTCCTGTGAGCCTGCATCCTTGTTGGTGTCCGCTGCTGCTGTGCTCACTCCAAGGGTCAACAGACTTGCACCTAAAATCCCCTCACCAGCCAACGTTGGATGGTTGACCACGTTACTGGCCCCCAATTGGCCCTCTCTCACTAGGAGTTTCCTGATGTCCCACCTCACCCTCAGTTGCGCTCAGCACATTATTCAAGCGGCCCTGGCCAATGCGCGAACCCACCTCTACAAGCCCATGGGCGTTGTGGTGCTCGATGCATCGGGCCATTTGGTGGCGTTTGCCCGGGAAGATGGGGCGAGCATGTTTCGTTTTGACGTGGCCTTGGGCAAGGCCTGGGGTGCTGTGGGCATGGGCAGTTCAAGCCGGGTGTTGGCCCAACGCGCCAAGGACAATCCCAATTTCTTTGTGTCACTCGCCTCCACCGCTGAGGGAAAATTTCTCCCTCAAACCGGTGCGGTGCTCATTAAAAATGCGGCCGACGAGATCCTGGGCTCGGCCGGTGCGAGTGGCGGCACGGGTGACGAAGACGAGGCCATTTGCATCGCTGGCATCCAAGCCGCTGGCTTGGTGGCGGGTTGATGTTCATGTGCGCCACTCATCGCTTGTGTCGGTTTGACACCGCAGGCCTTGGTTTGGTGGTGTTAACGCTCAGAGGGCTCGATCATGTTTGATGTGGCGATTGTGGGATTTGGCCCGACAGGTGCGGTGTTGGCGGGCTTGTTGGGGCAGCAGGGCATTGGCGTCTACGTTTGCGACCAGTCCTTGGCGGTTTATCCCAAGCCACGTGCCATCGCACTCGATCACGAGATCATGAGGATTTTTCAACAGTTGGGCGTTGAGCGCGCCATTGAGCCCCACACCGAGGCCTTCACCAACTCGGAGTATTACGGTGTGGAGGGCCAACTCATCAAATGCATGTCCACGCTCCCCGAGCCCTATCCCTTGTCTTATGTGCCCTCACTTGTGTTTTCACAGCCCCCTGTGGAGGCCATCATTCGCGAGCAGGTGAGCACACTGCCAAGCGTCACAGTCGAGTTGGGTCAACGCTGTGTGGGTGTGGAGCAAGGGGCAAAATCGGTGGTCTTGACGCTGCAAGACGCGAAGTCTCAGGTGAAGTCCATTGAGGCCCAATACCTCATCGCATGCGATGGCGCTTCAAGTGGGGTGAGAAAAATGCAAGGCTTTGAGCTCGAAGACCTGGGGTTTGATCAATCGTGGCTGGTGGTGGATGTGCTCCTCAATGAGCGCGGTCTCCAAAAGACACCCCAGGTGAGTGTTCAGTATTGTGAGCCACTGCGCCCCTCGACCTATGTGATCGGCCCCAAAAACCACCGCCGCTGGGAGATTGCCATCAATGCGGGCGAAGACCCCGAGCAAGTGGCAAGTCAAGCGGGCACGTGGGCTTTGCTCGAGCGTTGGATCACCCCTCAAGATGGGGAACTTTGGCGGCAAGCGAGTTACCGCTTTCACGCATTGGTTGCCCAAACGTGGCGCAAAGATCGGGTCTTTTTGGCGGGTGACGCCGCGCACCAACAACCCCCCTTCTTGGGTCAAGGCATGTGTCAAGGCCTGAGGGATGCGCAAAACTTGGCATGGAAGTTGGCGAGTGTCTTGAAAGGGCGGGCCAAGGACAGCTTGCTTGAGACCTATGGTGAAGAAAGACGCATGCATGTCTCGGCCCTCACCCAGCGCATCACGCACATTGGTGAGTTGGTGGGAGAGCGCGATATGGAACGCGCCAGAGCGCGAGACACGCAACTCTTGGCCGACTGCGCAGGCCAAGTCGTGCCCACGCCTCGACAAAATGTGCAACCCGCATTGAGCGTGGGCCTTTTAAGTCACCCCGTGAGTGGACAAGCCAGTGGGCATGCTGGCGCTCGGGTGACTACAGTGCTGGGCAGCGTCTTTCCCCAGCCGTGGCTCATTCACCCCCAAACGCACGCTCGTGTGCGCATGGATCAGCTGCTCGGTCAAGGCTGGCGATTGTTTCTGAGTGAAACTGCCAATGCGCAGTGGGACAAAGTGGTGTTAAATGAAGCCATGAATGTGCAAGTGTGTCGCTTTGATGCGCGCGCGCTCCAAGAATGCGACGGGGTGGTGAAGGCTTGGTTTGACGAGCACCGTGTGCAAGCGGCCTTGGTCAGACCCGATCACATTGTCTTTGGTGCTTATGAAGACGATCGAGATCGAGCGAATGGGGGCGCGCTTGGGCTGACCGCGTTGGGCCAAGACCTCGAGCGATTGGAGCGATTTTTTTGATGACGACTGACTCGCGCGCTGCATGAACGGCTTTGCACCAGTCAGCATATTTCTGGCTTGATTTTTTCTTCGTGAACTGAAGGGGTTAATACCATGATGGCTGTTGAACGTTGTGTTGTCTTTGTGTTGTTTTGGGTCCAACGAGCCGCCTCTCGCCGTCTGGCTTGGTGCATGAGCGTGCTCGTGGGACTGACCCTTGGGGCCATCCCCCAAGGGTCGTGGGCTCAAGTGAATTGGCCAGACAAGCCGGTGCGTTGGGTGCTCTCACAACCGGCGGGTTCGGGGCCAGACACCATTGCCCGCTATTTGGCCGAGAAGCTCAGCAAAACTTGGGGCCAGCCCTTTGTGATTGACAACAAGCCAGGCGGTCAAAACGTGATTGGCGCCCAAGCGGTCTCGCGCGCATCGCCCGATGGCTATACGTTTTATTTCGCCACGACGGCAGCCTTGGTGTCCAATCAATTTTTGTTCAAATCCTTGGCCTATGACCCGCAGCGCGACTTCACCAGTGTGGCCTTTGTCGCCAACAGCCCCTTTGGGCTTTTTGTGAAGGCCGACTCACCCATCACGTCCTTGCAAGACTTGATCGCCAAATCCAAGGCCACTCCCAATCAAATCGCCTTGGCCAATGAAGGGCCGCGCACGTTTGGTGGCATCATTGCCCGGCTCTTGAATGCCAAAACCCAAATGCAATCGAACTTGGTGTCGTATTCATCGGTGGGTGTGGCGGTTCAAGACGTGATGGGTGCTCACGCCGATGCAGCCTTGGTCGATTTGGCCTCGAGTGGACAATTGGTCAAGCAAGGTCGCTTGCGGCTCTTGGCGGTGACCTCAGCCAAGCGGGTGCCAGGTTTTGAGCAAGTCCCCACCATGGCGGAGGGTTTGCCCGGTTTTGAGATGGTGGGCTGGTTTGCGTTGGTCGCCCCCACGGGCACGCCCGTTGGCATCATGGATAAGCTCAATGCAGAAATCAACACCTTGTTGCAGCAACCGGAAGTTGCCGAACACATGGTGGCGATAGGTCCAGTGGCCACGCCCCTGGGCTCAGCGGCCAAACTGGACGCTTTCTTAAAAACGGAGACCGAGCGATGGGCTCAGGTGGCCAAAGAAATTGGCCTCTTGCCTGAATGAAGGTGATGCCCACATCACAGTGGGTACGGGTGATCTTTAATAAGGCGGCGTGAAGTCAAAAATCGGCAGCGGGTAGGGCACAGACCCGTTCTCCGATTTGGGCAGCGGTTTGGATTGGGAGTAAATCCTTTGAAGGCTGTCATCAACATCTTTGTCCCAATCTGGATTGGTGCTGTGTTTTTCAAATGACCAAGAGAGAATTTTCCCATCCAGGCTGGTGCGAATGATCACGGAGCAAACGGGCCGCTCCGGGTAGGGACGTCTTTGCCGGGTATTGCTGTCAAAGAATTCTTTGAGTTTTCCCAAATAGTTCGAGCTCAGACTGTTGCCATTGCTCGGGCCATTGGAGAGGTTGCTCGAACGCGCAGGCCCGGGGCTGGTCCCGGCAAATTTGCTCAAATCCTCCTTGAATCGACGCTCTTGATCCTTGGCGTCCTTGGCCTCTTGAGCGCGTTTTTTCTCCTTGTCCTTGGCGGCGTCTTTGGCGGCTTGTTTGGCCAATTCTTGGGCCTTGGCTTTTTCCAATTCTTTTTCTTTCTTGCGCTCTTTGTCCTTGGCCTGTTCCCGCTCACGTTGCTCTTTGTCTAAACGCTCTTTGAGCGCTTTTTTCTCAAGCGCCTTTTTCTCTTCTTCGAGTTTCTTTTGTGCTTTGAGTTTTTCAATGCCCAAATCGGCTGGGGGTTTGGGGCTGGGAGCGATTTGGGGTGGGGGTGGCTGCTTGGGCGTTGGGGGAGGTGGTGTGGGCTCTGGCTCTGGGGTCGGTGCAAGCACCTCGGGGGGCGTGGGCGCTGGGGTGAGGTTGGGGGTCGCGGGCCACAACTCAGTGCTCGAGGACTCGAGTTGCGCTTGTTGGTGCCAAGAAATACCCCAAGTCAAGGCCAAGAGGAGCAAGAGGTGAACCGACAGCGACAACACAAAAGCTCGCGCACGGCCCTCACGACTGGGTGGCAAAAAGGGGTCTTGGCGATCAAGGGTCGTGTTCATTGCACAAAAAGGAGAAGGGGGGCTCGGGCCGATCACATTTTGGTGACTTGAACCGACAAGCCCACGCGCTTGACCCCCTGGCGCTGCAAGCTGTCCAAGACCTTGATCACTTCTTCATAGGCCAAGGATTTGTCGCCAAAGATGATCACTGGAATATTTTCACTGCCCGCTTGCAAAGCCAAGGTTTTGGCGCCGAGCTCACTGGCATCGACCTCAAGCGTGGTGTCTTCACTTTTGGTGGAGTTGCTCATGGCAATGCGGTGATCGGCTTTGAGCTCGATGCGGATGATGCCATCGGGTGCGCTGGAGGCCTTGCCAACGCTGGGCACATCAATCACACTCGTGGTGATCAAGGGCGCGGTGACCATGAAGATGATCAACAGCACCAGCATCACGTCAATGAAGGGCACCATGTTGATCTCATTGATGGTTCGGCGTCGTGAGCGTGTGCGTGAGGGGCCAGATGCCATGGAACAAGCCTTTAGAGATGGGGTGAAACGTGATGCGTCAAGGACTTGGCTGTCGACCTAGTGAGGCGAGGCATTGAGCGCTTGGGCGCTAGAAGCCGCGGAGCCCACATTTCGCTGCAAGATATTGCTTAATTCTTCCATGAAAGTCTCGAGCTGGATCGAGATCCGGTCAATGTCGCGGGCAAAGCGGTTGTAGGCCAACACGGCAGGAATGGCCGCAAATAGGCCAATGGCCGTGGCCACCAAGGCCTCGGCTATGCCTGGGGCCACCTTGGCCAAGGTGACTTGCTGCATTGCGGCCAATCCCGTGAAGGCGTGCATGATGCCCCAAACGGTGCCAAACAGTCCCCCATAGGGCGAGACCGAACCCACGGAGGCCAAGAACGACAACGACGATTCAATCGAGTCCATCTCGCGCTGCAAGCTCACGCGCATGGCGCGAGACGCCCCGTCCATCAAGGTGGCGCTGTCGCTGATGCGGCGCTCGCGCAGTTTTTGATACTCACGCATGCCGCTGGCAAAGATGCGCTCCATGGGGCCACAAGAGCGCGCGTTTTCTTTGGCGGCGCCAAAGAGCTCATTCAAGCTCTTGCCAGACCAGAAGTCACGCTCAAACGCTTCATTGAGGGCGTGGACTTTTCGCAAGGCAAAGAACTTTCTAAAAATGGCAGACCAACTGGTGATCGAGACACACAGCAAAATACCCACCACAATTTGAACAACCATGGAGGCGTTCATGAGCAAGGTGATGATGGAGAAGTCTTGGTTCATTCGAGTTTTTCCAAAATGGTCTGCGGTATTCGGCCCGGGCGCAGCGTCTCAGCGCTCACCCAGCCAATGCGGATGCGACCCTCGCACAACGTGGGTCCTGGGGTCAGATCGTCTTGACTCTGACTTGGCGCCATTTTATAGGCCTCCTGGGCCACGACCAAGCTCGCACGCCCTTTCTCGATCAACCTTGCCGTCACCCACAATTGGTCATCGAGCCTGGCCGGGGCCAAGTATTTCAGTTGTGTCTCACTCACGATGAACATGCCCATGGTTTGCGCTTTGAGGGCATGCTGCTCCACGCCCAAAGCGCGAAGCCACTCGGTGCGCGCGCGCTCAAAAAACTTCAAGTAATTGGCATAAAACACAATGCCCCCCGCATCGGTGTCTTCCCAGTAAACCCGAAGTGGCCAGGTAAAGCCCAAGTTCAAACTCATGGGTTGTCCAGTACGTGTTGAATGCGCTGCACGGCACGCTCGAGCTCGGGCATGGCGCTGGCTATAGACCAGCGCACAAAGTGCTCGGTCTCGTGGTGGCCAAAGTCTCGGCCAGGGGCGAGCGCAATGTGGGCGCGCTTCATCAGCTCAAAGGTGAAGTCCCAACTGTTGTCGACCCCGAACCGGTCATAGAGGGGGCGACAATCGCTCCAGACGTAAAACGCCCCATCGGGTGCGCAAGGCACCTCAAAGCCCAGGGCTTTGAGGGCAGGCACCAAGTAGTCGCGTCGCGCTTTGAAGGCGAGTCGGCGTTGTTCAAACAGCGCCAAACTCTCGGGCTCAAAACACGCCAACGCCGCATGCTGAGCAACGGTGCTGGGGCAGATGAAGAGGTTTTGCGCGAGCCGCTCCAAACTGGGCACGAGGCTCTTGGGTGCCACCATCCAGCCCAGGCGCCAACCTGTCATGCTGAAGTACTTGGAAAAGCTGTTGATGCTGATGACGCGCTCGTCCAGGCCCAAGGCCGATGAAGCGCGCGCTTCATCAAAGGACAGTCCCAGGTAAATTTCGTCCACCATGGTGATGCCGCCATGGTGTTGAACCTGCTCGTGAATGGCTGACAAGGCCGATGGGGCAATGGCGGTGCCTGTGGGGTTGGAGGGCGACGCGAGCAAGACACCACGGGTGGCGGGCCCCCAGTGTTGGGCCACTTGCTCGGGACTCAATTGGAAGCGGTCTTGGGCTTGGGTCGCGAGCAAGGTGGCCTGCCCGTTGGCCGCGCTCACAAAATGTCGATTGCACGGGTAGCTCGGGTCGGGCATCAACATCTCGTCCCCCGACTCGATCAAGGTGAGGCAGGCCAGTTGCAGTGCGCCAGAGGCGCCAGCGGTCACGATGATGCGTTCGGGCTCAATGTGCAGTCCACAGTGGCTTTGGTACCAAGCTGAGATGGCGTGGCGCAAGCTCACCAGTCCGGTAGCAGGGGTGTACTGGGTGAGGCCAGTCTCAATGGCCCTGCGCGCTGCGTCTTGCACCAAGGGGGCAGCGGTGAAGTCCGGCTCACCAATGTTCAAATACAGCATGGGCCACTCGTGCCCCGTGAGTTCGAGCGCCATGCGCTGAGCCGCTTTGGCGACTTCCATCACATAAAAGGGCTCAATGCGTTGGGCCCGCTGGGTGATTCTCATGGTACAGAGGGTGGTGGGGTGGTGGTGGGTTCAGTTGAACTCAAAGGGGGGAGGCGATTTCGCTGGCTCTCAGGCTCAGTGCCACTTTATTGAGTACCGCGTTCACATACTTGTGACCATCGGTCCCGCCAAAAGACTTGGCCAATTCAATCGACTCATTGAGCACGACTCGCCAAGGCACATCCAAGCAGTGCTGCAACTCATACACGCCCAGCCACATCACCGAGCGCTCGATGGGCGAGAGGTCGCTCAAGGGACGATCGATGAGCGGGGTGATGATGGCGTCCAAGGCGTCGCGTTCTTGCGCGCAACCGTGCAAGATGGCGCGGTAGTGGGCCAGGTCGGCTTTTTTAAAGCCCACCAAGTCCTGCGTAAAGAGGTCAATCTCGGTGGGGTCGTTGTTGGAGACAATGAGTTGGTAGAGCGCTTGCAGGGCGAATTCACGCGAGCGTGTGCGCGCACTTTTGTGGGGTTTGCTGCCCTTTGCTGAGCTCGAAACGCTCAATGGACTCGGTGCGCTTGGCGCTATTGAAGCGGTGTTGACGCTCTCGTTGGCAGTGGGGAGGGGGGCTGTGTGTTTCAAGCCCAAGTCTCCAAGAGTTCGACCATCTCCAAGGCCACCAAAGCGGCCTCTTGGCCTTTGACGGTTTGGCGCGCCTGGGCTTGCGAAAGCGTCTCGGTGGTCAAAATCGCATTGGCAATGGGGATGTGAAAATCCAGTGCCACTTGGCTCACGCCAGCGCACGACTCTTGCGAGACGAGCTCAAAGTGAAACGTCTCACCGCGAATCACGCAGCCCAGGGCCACCAAGGCGTGAAACGGCTGGGGCTCATCCCTTTGCGCCAAGGTTTGCAGTGCCAAGGGAATTTCCAAGGCGCCCGGGACTTCAATGAGGGTGATGTTGCTCTCTAAAACGCCGTGGCTGAGCAGGGTGTGCACGCAGGCATTTTTAAGCTCATTGGTGATGTCTTCGTTAAAGCGCGCTTGCACCAAGCCGATCCTCAATTCCTGCGCGACTTCAAGAGAAACTGAGCGCTTTGGCGTGTGGGAGCGCTCGCTGCTCGAGAGCAAGTGCTCGGGCAAGGCGATGCGCTCGGGATGCGCTGTTGGGCTGTGGTGAGGTGGCGTGCGTTCAAACATGGTGTCTTTCTTCAAGGGACCGATTTGTTTTCGATGGTTCAAGCAGTGGGTTCAGCGCCGCGTGGTCATTGCAAAGGGGGGTGGGCCAACTGCCGTGCAATCGCTTTTAAAAAGGCTTCAAATTCGTTCAGTCTGCTGGGATTTTGACAAGTACCCCTTGATCTCCAGTCCATAGCCCGTCATGCTGGGCATGCGCCTGGGGTGCCCCATCAAGCGCATTTGCTGGACACCACAGTCTTTTAAAATTTGCGCCCCAACGCCATAGGTCCTGAGATCCATTTGCCCCCGAACGGGCGCTTGAGACGATTGTGCCGTGCCTTCAAACTGGGCGAGGAGTTGCTCTGCACTCTCGCCGGCATTCAACAACACCAAGACCCCGGCACCTTCTGAGGCGATGCGTGCCATGCTCTCATCGAGCCCCCACGAGTGCATGTTGCGGTTGGGCTCGAGCAAATCGAACACCGACAAAGGCTCATGCACACGCACGAGCACCTCATCGTGGGGCTTCCATTGGCCTTTCACGAGCCCCAGGTGTATGCCCCCAGAGGGCCGGTCCTGGTAGGCGTGGGCGGTGAATACCCCATGCTGGGTGCGCAGTTCACGGGTTTGCAATTTGTGCAGCAAACTCTCATTGCTGGCACGGTATTGAATCAAGTCGGCAATGGTGCCAATGTGCAGCCCGTGCAGAGCGGCAAAGCGCTGCAAGTCGGGCAGTCTGGCCATGGTGCCGTCGTCATTCATGATTTCACAAATGACCGACGAGGCCGAGTGTCCTGCAAGGAGTGCCAAATCGCACCCCGCCTCGGTGTGGCCAGCACGCATGAGCACCCCGCCTTGCACGGCTTGGAGCGGAAACACATGTCCGGGTTGAACCAAGTCGGTGGCCTTGCTGTGGGGGTCCACTGCCACTTGAATGGTGCGAGCGCGATCGGCCGCGGAGATGCCGGTCGACACGCCCGTGGCGGCCTCAATGGAGACGGTGAAGGCGGTGGCATAGACCGTGCCGTTGTGCGCGGCCATGGGGGGCAGTTTCAAAAAATCACAGCGCTCTTTGGTGAGGGTCAAGCAGATCAGGCCGCGACCAAAGCGCGCCATGAAGTTGATCGCCTCAGGGCTCACGCAATCGGCAGCGAGCACCAAGTCGCCTTCGTTTTCGCGGTCCTCTTCATCCACCAAAATCACCATGCGGCCATTTTTCATCTCCTCAATGATCACCTCCACGCTTGAGATCGGGGTCGGTGTTGGGCTGCAAAGCTTGGGGTCTTGGGGTTGGGCCTGGCTCATGGCGTACTCGGGTTGAGTTCGACTTGGCGTGAGCGGTGCACATAGCGCGCCACGGTGTCGATCTCGATGTTGATGGTGTCGCCCACGCGTGTGTCTTTGAACGTGGTGTTTTGCAGCGTGTGGGCAATGAGGTTGATGCTGATCTCGACCCCCTTGGGGGTATCGAGCACGTGGTTGATGGTGAGACTCACACCGTTGAGGGTCACCGAGCCTTTGTAGGCCAAAAAGCAAGCGAGTTCCAGGGGAGCCAACACCCGCAGTGTCCAGCTCTCGCCAGTGGGCTCGAACTGCACGACTTGGGCAGTGCCGTCGACATGACCGGAGACCATATGCCCGCCCAAACGGTCCATGGGGCGCAGGGCTTTTTCCAAGTTCACCCAGCGCTTTTGCGCCAGGCCGTGTGTTTTGGTCAAAGACTCCACCGAGATCTCGATGTCAAATTGCTTGGCCAACAAGTCCACGGCGGTCACGGTCATGCACGCGCCATTCAAGGCAATGCTGTCGCCCAGGCCCACATCGTCCAAGTAGCCGCTGGGCGCGAGCAATGTGAGCCGCTTGCCGTGAGAGGATTCGGTGCCCAAATCGTGGACGTGGACGATTTGACCCAGGCCAGTGATGATTCCAGTAAACATAGGGGTGTATTTTCGCTCAGAACAAGGCTTGGATGGGGGAAGGGGGTGAATTATTGTTGTCCGCTTCGGTGAAGGGGCGCTGGGGCGCGCTTGACGCGCGCGCGGATGCGCAAATCCACCCCTACGGGGTCGATGGATTGCCACTCGAGCTCGAGCGCTTGGTGCAAATCGCTCAGTGCGGGCATGTGGCTCATGGGGCGACCTGGGCCGAGCCATTTGGGCGCCATGTAAATGAGCAGCTCATCGATCAATTGGGCTTCGAGCATGGCCCCGTTGAGTCTGGCACCCGCTTCGATGTGCACCTCGTTGATCTCTCGCTTTGCGAGATCTCGGGCCATGAAGGTCAAGTCCACCTTGCGAGGGGCAGTCACCGCAGCCATCACGCCGCTCGTTGGTGGCTCACTGGGCGTGTGCGCATGGCCCACCACCACCACGCCGCGCGCCCTGAGGGCGTTGAGTTTGTCTTGGAGTGCATGGCGCAAGTCCGCGTCGAGTGCGCTGTCTTGAGGGGTCAAACCACCAGCGAGCGAATCCTCGGCGTGTTGCATGCTGTCCACGCCTGGCCTTGCAGGCCAGTGCGTGATTTGTTGGGTCACTGGGTCTATCCCCAAGGCGCAGTAAATGATCACTTCTCGGGGAACTTCGAGCACTTTGGCATTCAAGGGAAACTGCAACTGGCTGTCGACCACCACGAGTTTGGGTTGGCGAGGGGTGGGTACACCGCGCACGTCAAGTCGGGGTTGGTCTTGTAGCAAGGTGCCAATGCCTGTCAACATGGCACAGGACCTGGCGCGCCAATGGTGGCCGTCAAGGCGAGCTTGGGCACTGGTGATCCATTGACTGACGCCATTTTCCAAGGCGGTTTGTCCATCCAAGGAAGAGGCGATTTTGCTCCAAAACCAGGGGCGTTGATGGTTCATGCGCTGAAAAAACCCAATGTTCAAGTCCGTGACTTCTTGGGCCAAGAGGCCGAGATGGACCGTGACACCCTGGGCTTGAAGTCTGGCCACGCCTTGACCGGCCACCAAGGGGTTGGGGTCGAGCACGCTCACGTAAACTTGGGCAACTCGGGCCTGGAGCAAGGCGTCACAGCATGGGGGTGTGCGTCCGGTGTGCGCGCACGGCTCCAGCGTCACGTACACCGTGGCGCCTTGAGCACTCAGGCCCTTGGACCTCACGTCGTTCAAGGCCATGACCTCGGCGTGCGAAAACCCCACCGCTTGTGTGTGTCCTTGACCCAAAACCTCGCCCTCTGGGCTCACGATCACGCAGCCCACTCTGGGGTTGGGGGTGGTGAGGAAGAGGGCTTTTTCAGCCAGGGCCAAGGCCCGTTGCATCCACGCCAAGGGGTCATCGCGGTTGGGTCGAGTCAAGGACTCGTGGTGAACAGGGGTGGTCATTTGGAGGTCATCATGGGCAGGTCATGGGCAGGTCATCGTGGTGAGGTCATGGGGGAGATGATTCGTGCAAGGTGAGGTCAATGCTGGGGTTCAAGCGCCAGGGGAGCGTTCTAAACGGGGTCAAATCTTGAGGGCGCTGGCTTTATTTGCGAAACTCGTCGACCACGCTTTTGAACTCATCGATGTCTTCAAAGTTGCGGTAGACGCTGGCAAAACGCACATAGGCGACTTTGTCAAGTTTTCTGAGCTCGCGCATGACCAACTCGCCCAGTCGCTGCGAGCCCAATTCTCTGAGCCCCAGCGCCAGGAGTTTTTCCTCAATGCGCTCAATGGCCGAATCCACTTGCTCGGTACTCACGGGGCGCTTGCGCAGCGCCAGATTCATGGAGGCGCGCAATTTGTGGCGTTCAAATTCAATGCGACGACCGTCTTTTTTAACGATCGCAGGAAAGCTCACATCGGCTCTCTCGTAGGTGGTGAAGCGCTTGTCGCAAGCTTGGCACAATCGGCGACGCCGCACAAAGTCCCCATCTTCGGAGATGCGAGTCTCCATGACGGTGGTGTCCAGGTGAGAACAAAAGGGGCACTTCATGTGAGGGCGCGAGGGCGAAGGGTGGTGAGGCTTGAGATGGGTGTACTGGGTCGTTTTTAGCGTTTTGGCGTTGGGGGCTGGATCGGTGCTTTAGCGATAAACAGGATGCGCTTGGGTGAGGGCTTTGACTTTGGCGCGCACATCGTTGAGCACCGCTTCACTCCCAGGGTTGTCTAAAATATCGGCAATCAGGTGGGCGGTCATGGCCGCTTCTTGGTCACCAAAGCCACGCGTGGTCATGGCGGGTGTGCCAATGCGAATACCGCTGGTGATCATGGGTTTTTCGGGGTCATTGGGAATGGCGTTTTTGTTGATGGTCAGGTGAGCCTGCCCAAGGAGTTGCTCGGCGACTTTGCCGGTGATGGATTTGCTCCTCAAGTCCACCAGCATCACGTGGCTTTGGGTGCCCCCGCTGACAATTCGCAAGCCCCGCTCGGTCAAGGTTTGGGCCATGGTGTGGGCGTTTTTGAGAACTTGCGCTTGGTAAGTTTTGAACTCAGGACTCAAGGCTTCTTTGAATGCCACGGCTTTGGCTGCGATCACGTGCATCAATGGCCCGCCTTGAAGACCGGGGAAGATGGCACTGTTGATGATCTTTTCGTGCTCGGACTTCATCAAAATAATCCCACCGCGCGGGCCCCTGAGGCTTTTGTGGGTGGTCGAGGTGACCACATCGGCGTGGGGCACGGGGTTGGGGTAAAGGCCTGCGGCAATGAGTCCGGCGTAGTGGGCCATGTCCACCAACAAAATAGCCCCCACTTCTTTGGCCACTTTGGCAAAAAAGGCAAAATCGATATGCAAACTGTACGCCGACGCCCCCGCGATGATGAGTTTGGGGCGGGTTTCGTGTGCTTTTTTCTGGAGGGCAGCGTAGTCAATCTCTTCTTTGTCGTTCAAGCCATAACTCACGGCATTGAACCACTTGCCACTCATGTTGAGGGCCATGCCGTGACTCAAGTGGCCGCCCTCGGCCAAGCTCATGCCCATGAAGGTGTCACCCGGTTTTAAAAATGCCATGAACACGGCCATGTTGGCCGAGGCGCCACAGTGCGGTTGAACATTGGCCGCTTGGGCACCAAAGATCGCTTTGGCGCGGTCAATGGCGAGTTGCTCGGCCACGTCGACAAATTCACACCCACCGTAGTAACGCTTGCCCGGATAGCCTTCGGCGTATTTGTTGGTCAATTGGGAGCCTTGCGCCATCAACACGGCAGGAGAAGCGTAGTTTTCACTGGCAATCAACTCAATGTGGTCCTCTTGGCGTTGGTTCTCGCACTCCATGGCACGCCAGAGCTCGGGATCGGTTTGTTCGATGAGGTGATTTTTTTGAAACATGGTGATGGGATGAAGAAAAAAAGGTCAAGTAACAAGTGGGCCAATGAAGACCTGATCAACGCCGTGCGTCGTCCATCACGGCCCAGCGAGACGGGACCATGGACAGTGGGCCATGGGCAGGAATCCTCCAAGGGATTTCTCCACAGGCCATGCCCAGGACTGGGGCGAGGAGTCCCCATAGGTCAAGCCGCAAGATGAAAACGCAGGGCACACGATTGGGGTGGGGGCTTCTTAAGAGGGCCGACGGGCACCCTTCCAAGAGTCAACGGAGTATTTTACTTTGTTTCCGTATTTTCCTCAGTAAACGAGGCCAATTTATGAGCCTTTTCCCATAAATTCTCCACCAAACCCGTCGAGGCTGTGGTGAGCGTGGTCAGTGAGGTCATGGGTGCAGTGGGGACACGCAGGCCTTGTGCCACTTGTTTGAGACGGGCTTGCTCAGCCAGGACCTTGGCGGAGTAAGACCCCTCTTCAGGGTTGCTGCTGTCGCCCACGTACAGTTGCAAGCCACCTTGTACAGTGCCACTTTTGAGAATGTCGTCTTTGAGGATTTTGACCCCCACGCGCAAATTGGAGACGGGATCAAAAGCGGCCATGTTGCCACCAAAGCCTTCGTATTTTTCAGTGTGCATGCGGGTCATGACTTGCATCAAGCCTTGCGCACCCACATTGCTTTGTGCAAACGGATTGAAGCCCGACTCGATGGCCATCACGGCCAAAATCAAGGTGGGGTCAATGTCATTTTTGGGCCCCAAGTCGTAGGCCTCTTCGACCAAAGCGCTGATGGGCTCGGGAGCAACGCGGTATTTTTTGCTCAACCAAAAGGCCACATTGGCTTGCTGCTTGGGCAGTGCGGAGGGGTCGGTGGCGGTCGCGCGATCGACCGCGTCCACATCGGTGGCGAGTCCGGTGTCATCGGCGTGGCGCTGCTGCAACCAATTGATCAGGGTGATTTCCGCGTTTTCGCGAATTTCGGGTCTCAGGGTCACCACCATGGTGACAAAGAAAACCACCAAACCCACCAAGGCCAAGCTGCTGTGGGTGATGAAGAACAGGCCTTCGGCCACATCGTGGACAAAGATGTTGGCACAAATCCAACTTTGATCCAGCAAATGTCTCGCGCGTGAATAAATGGATTGGGTGGGTGACATCAAGAAAAAGATCTGTAAAAAAATCGGCCAAGTCGACAGGGCTCTTGGGTCGAATTCAGGCCAATCGTTGAAAGGAGTTGACAGCCTGGGTCGCGGGGACAGAGAACGGGATCGAGCTTGGTGCTGGCATGCTTGAAGAAAATCGATTCAACCATGGCGCTCAGATCCATTTGGGGGCTCGGTGGGTATTTTAAAGGCTCAAAGGCCTTCAGTGGTGATTCTCAGCCGTAATACGAATTCTAAAGTTCTCGTTTTTTAATTTTTTACCGGGTTTGGATCAGGCCAAGCCGTGAAATTGGCGGACATTGGGGCCCGCGCAGGCCAAACTTGGAGCCCAATTGGGATCTCCATTTCAGCGCCAAGACCAGCACCCGCACCAGCGACAGCGTCGGTTGGACATTCCATTGAACAGCGTGTGGGTGATGTGCACCTGCTGGCCCTGATGCTCCTGGGGTGAGCGGGCAGCGCGGGTGATGTGTGTCGTTCATCAGCGCGAGTTCTGTTTTGGAGACGAATGCCCCTGAATTAAAGGCTTGGGCTTTGAAATCCATGCCGAAAGCGTAGACAATAGCGCTTTGTTCTTTGCCTGGCCCAAGTTTGGGTCAGTTGTTTACCCTATTGAATGAGTTTTTTACACGTGACCGATCAAGCCCTCACCTCCAAAACCGTTTCTGCGCTCGACGCGTTGACCCAGGGCGCCTTTAGCGCACCCACTTCGGGCGAACGCTCAGCCAAGCTCAGGGAGTGGTTGGCAAGCCACCCCCAGGCCGAGGTGATCCAGGAGGTCTACAAAGAAATGAGCGCCAAAGACAAAGGCGCGGCCAAGCCCTTAAGGGAAAAGCTCGATGAGCTCAAGCGCCTCAAAGCGCAAGAATCCTTGGCCCAAGAGTGGGTGATCAAAGCCCAGGCCTTGCTGGCGGCCCCCAAGTTCCATGTGGCCGATGCATTGGCTTGGCAGCGGGACGCGGCCAAAGCCGGAGCGCCCTTGTCGCGTGAGCCTTTGTCCGAGTTCAAAGTGCTGTTGAGTGACGGCGTCAAGCGCGTGGAAGACTTGGAGCACAGGGCGCAAGTGCAACGCGAAGCGGCGGTCATGATGTCCCAACGCATTGAGATTTTGTCGACCAAATCATGGAAAGAAGGCCTGTCTCTTCAAGAAAGTTTGGCCCAAGATGTGGATGCTTGGATGGCCGAACAAGCTCGAATCACGGCACACGCTCAATGGGGCAGTGTGGATACCAAGTACCCCAACGCCTTGGCCAACAGTGGGCAGCAACTCCATGCAGTTTGGGAGGCGTTCAGCGCAGCGCTCACCCAAGTGCAAAAAGCATTTGACTCGGCTCAAGAAGCCCTGCCCGCTGTGCCCGCTTGGGCCGAAGAGATCAAAAACCACCGATCAAGCGCGAGCCCAGCGCCTCAACAGATGCCCAAGCAAAAGGTCGACCCTGAGCAAAAAGCCCACCACACCGAGCGCACCCAGGCCGCCATCAAGGCACTGGAGACCGAGTTGGCGCAAGGCCACGGCAAAGCCAGTGCTGAGGCCGCGATGGAGCTCAGAAATGCATTGAAGGAGGGCTCGCGCATGATCGATGAAAAACTCGATCACAAAGCGCAGGCTGTGTTGGCCGCAGCCAGCGAGCTCGAAGGCTGGCAGCGCTGGAGGGCCGATCAACTGCGTGCCGAACTCTTGGCCAAAGCCGAAGCACTCTTTAAACGGGTGCCCATCAAGACAGACGCGCGCGAGCAAGTGGTGAAGGTCACCCGAGCCGAAGGCAAGAAACATCTCGCCCCTGAGACGGCTCTTGCTCCCACTGCCGCCACGAGCGTTGATTCTGTGCAGGCCAGTCCCGTTCTTACTCCCGGCACAGACTTGCCAGGGCTTGGTGCTCAAGCGTCTGGTTCCGCGGTTGAACCAGTGGCTACCCATGCAACTGATGCAACTGATGCAACTGATGCAACTGATGCCATCCACACCACCCTGTCTCACGAAGACTTGCCCGCGCAGACCCCTCCTTCCAGTGACGTTTCCGCCCACACCCTCTCACCTTTGGCAGCCCAAGCGCCGACCACTAGCCCTGTGCAAGAAATCATTGCGCCCAAAGCGCCCGAGTACAACTGGGTCCCGGTGGTGGGGGGCAGAAAAATGCAAGAAGCCTTGCGCGACTTGAGAGAGCAGTGGAAGCTCACCGATCAGGGCGGCTTGCCCAACCATGCGCTGTGGAAGCGATTTGACCAAGCCTGCAACCGTGCTTTCAAAGTGGTCGAGGCTTGGCAGGAAAAAGTCAGGCAAGAAAGTGCAGCCCACCAAGCCCAGCGCAAGGCCTTGATTCAAGAGCTGCAGGCTTGGACGCTCGAGCACGCCCAAGGCCCAGAGTGGAAAAACATTGCCCGCCAATTGCACCACTTCTCTGAGCGCTGGAGAGACTGTGGACATGTGAGCGAAAAAGCCTTTGTAGAGCTCCAAGCCCAATGGAAGGCGGCCATGCAAGCCGCCCATGCCCCCTTAGAAGCGGTCCAGGCACAAAGCATTGAGCGTCGTCAAGCCTTGATTGCTTCTGCACAGGCCCTGGGTGCTGAAGACTTCCTGCGCATTGATGCGGTCAAGAGCTTGCAGCAACGCTGGCAAGTGGAGTCACAAAGCGTGGTGCTCGATCGCAAGCAAGAGCAAAAGCTCTGGGATGCTTTCAGGCAACCCATTGACCAAGCGTTTGAGCGCAAGACCCAACAACGCGAACAAGCCCATTCGGCCATGAGCGCGTTTGATGCCGCCGTGATCAAGGCTTCCAAGGCCTTGGATGAGGCCACGCAGTCTGAGGACGCACAAGCCATCCGCCAGGCCATGACGGCCCTGCAAAGCGTGCTCCATGGTGAAGTCACTGAGACCCCACACGCTGCGCCGCCCGCCGCCGTTGCAAGCTCAGCATCACCTGCACCTGCACCTGCCGCGGATCCTCTCCCGAGCTCTGAGGCTACACCCACGGCAGCGCCCATGGCTGCTGGCGCTCTGGCCGGGAGCGAGAGCACCCCAGAGGGTGTGGCTCTCAAGGACGAAGCCGCTGCCCCCCCCCCTGAGGCCTTAAGCGCCGAATTGCCGCCGCTGACCCCATCTGAGGGCGAATCCGCTACAGAGGTGGCGACCACCCAAGCGCCCAGCGCCCCCGTGCTTGCCAAAGCACCAGCAAAGCCCGTCATTGCGGTGAGGGGGGATGATCGACCTGGCCAGAAAAAAACCGAGCCACAAAACGGCAAGGCTGTATTTGGCAAAGGCGCCAAGCCCGGGTTCAACACGGGCAAGCCTGGCGCCTCGGGTGCCCCCGATTCACGGGGTGGACCTCGCGGCGACACCAGGTCCGATGCAAGAGGCGACACCCGTGCACACGCCCGTGGCGACTCGCGAGACGGCAAAATGGGCGCCAGAGGAGAGCGCGGTTTTGGTGCTGGAGAGGGTGCTTTTGCACCGCGTGGCCCTCGTTTGGGGGATGCGGCTTACCGCGCACAGCGCCAAGCGCTTGAGGCGGCGCAAAGCACCATGAAAAAGCTCTCGGTGATGGCCCATGGCGAAGCCTTGTCTCAGCTCATGGCCGCTTGGCAATCTCGAGAGCCCCAAAAAGTGCCAGCCCTCAAAGACTTGAGCCCCAGACTCACCGCACCCCAACGCCAAGAGATGATTCAAGCGCTGGCTGCAGTTGATGCCACTCCCAAGGCGCAAACGCTGGCCACCGAGTCCTTGCTGCGTTTGGAAATTGCTTCTGGCGTGCCCACGCCGGCTCACCACCTGAGTGAGCGCCGAGCGTTGCAATTGCAACTGCTCACGCGCAGAAATGACCCCTTGCCCGAGCAGACCTGGGTGCAAGATCTCTCAAAGCTCTTCAAGAGTGAATTCGATGCCGATAAAAGTACTCGATTACAAAACACACTCAAGGTGTTGCTGAAAAACCAATGAGCCGAGCATGTGCACCTACGCCCTCAAGTGTTGGGCCTGCCCGCGGGGTTTTTTGAGGGGCCGCAAGCCCAGACGTGCAGCCGCTTGAGTGTGTTGTCTTCAAGCCTCAAGACCTCAAGCCTTGGGGGCGAGCTGTTGGCCTCCCAGTCCGACAGCACCACCCGCTCGAGCCCCTGGCCCAAGTCATGTTGCCTTGGGGCGTGGGTGTGGCCGTGGATCAAGGTCTGACACTGGTGGGTGGTGAGCCAATCGCGGCAAGCGTGGGCGTCCAGATCAAACATGACGCCGCTTTGCGTGAGGCCTTGTTCGCGCTGCAGGGCCGTGCTTTTGGCGCGCATGTCTTGCCCCAAGCTCAAGCGTGTGCTCAAGGACTGGGACAGAAATTCGCTTTGCCAGGCCTCACTTCTGACCGTTTCTCGAAACCCTTGGTAAGCCCGGTCACTGGTGCACAAGATATCGCCGTGGGAGAGCAGATAGGAGCGCTCTTGGGTGCGAAGAACCGTCGGGTCTGAGAGGGCTTGAACCCGAGCTTGGGTATAAAAATGGTGGGAGAGTAAAAAGTCGCGGTTGCCTGGCATCAAAAAGAGCGGCAGTCGACGGCTTGCCGCTTGAAGGCTGCTCACGCACATTCGCGCAAACTCCCCCTGCCTCGAGTCGAGCTCATCGTCTCCGATCCACAACTCAAAGAGGTCGCCCAAGATGAACAGGGCCTGGGCGGGGGTGTTTTCTAATAAGAACTCAAAGGCTTCAAATACCTCAGGCTCACGGGCTTGCAAGTGCAAGTCGGAGATGAAGTCCACGCAAGCCCAGTCGCTCCCATCAATCAAGCTCAGCGCGCAGACGCTGGGGTCCTTGGCCGTCTTGGAGGAGTTCATGGACGCAACCGATTTGTCCATGAATGTATCGATTTAGAGGATGATTGCTTTTTCAATGAGCACCATCTCTTTGGGGACGTCGTCGTAAAAGCCACTGGTGGTGGTTTTGACTTTGCCCAACAGGTCAACAATTTCTTGGCCCTTGATCACACGGCCAAACACCGCATAGCCCCAACCCGATGGGGTGGGCGAGGTGTGATTGAGGAAATCATTGTCGCTCACGTTGATGAAAAATTGCGCCCCTGCCGAGTGCGGATCTGAGGTGCGCGCCATGGCTACAGTGTAATGGTCGTTTTTAAGGCCATTGTTGGCTTCGTTTTCAACCTGAGCCAAGGCTTTTTTCTCCTTCATCTTCGCATCAAATCCACCGCCTTGGATCATGAAGTCGTCAATGACGCGGTGAAAGATGGTGCCTTCGTAATGACCTTGTTCGACATAGGCCAAGAAGTTGGCCACTGTCTTGGGAGCTTTCTCTGCGTTGAGCTCCAGAGTGATGGTGCCGTGGTTGGCAATGTGCAGTTCGACGAGATGTTCGCTCATGGTGTTGTCTTTATGATGTTGGCCGATTGAATCGTGACCAGGGGTTTGGGGACATCGGAGGGGAAGGGGCCCTGTGGCCCCGTGGGTAAGGCTTTGATGCGGTTGATCACGTCCATGCCACTGATGACTTTACCAAAAACGGTGTAGCCCACCAATTGAGGATTGCCTTCCAAGTTGGAGCGGGGAACGTTATTGTAAGTTTTTCCCTGGTAGGTGAAACTCGCGACCGGGTCACCTGGTGGAATGGGGGTGGGGTCTAAAAAGGCGTTGTCGGCGACGTTGATGAAAAACTGAGCCGTCGCGGAATTGGGCTCCGAAGTTCTGGCCATGGCCACCGTGCCCACCACGTTTTTACTGCCCCCTTTGGCCAAGGCGGCTTGGCCTTCGTGCACGACGGGTGGGCGGGTTTTCTTTTCCTTCAAGTTCGGCGTATAGCCGCCGCCTTGGACCATGAAGCTATTGATCACGCGGTGGAATATGGTGCCGTCATAGTGATGGTCTTTAACGTACTGCAGAAAATTAGCCACCGTTTTGGGGGCCTTGTCGGGGTACAACTCCAGCACAAACTCTCCCATGGAGGTGACAAACTTGACTTGAGGAGCTGCACTGGCGGTGGGGGCCATTGGCGCAGGGCTTGGCTGTGTGGCAGCAACTGTGGGCGAGGGGGTTTGTGCAGGCGCATTCTGGAGGCAGACCATGCTCCAAGCCAAGCCCCAAGCCAAAAGGCTGAGGATGCCCCAAATGTTGGCGCGCTTGTCGCGCTCAATGGGGTGTTGGGTTGGGGCAGGTGTTGGCAGCGCCAAGTGTAGGCTCATCAGAGCGTGAAAAGAGGGCAGGGTTAACATGGTGAGCTGGGTGGGTTCAAGTGGGGGGGGTGTAGAGGCAGCGGCTGACTGAGAACGGGGTCACATATTGCATTTTACGAGCTCTTTGGCGCCTTTTGCCCCGCACCCAGCCACCGCCTTTAAGGTGTTTTGTCGGGCCAATGAAAGGGGGTGGGGGTGGGCTGCTCGATGCTGTTCACAAGCGCGTCAACGGCTTGAAGTTTCTGGGCCAAAACCGGTGACCTGGGGTTGAGGGACAGTGCTTTTTGGAGTGTTTGGCGGGTGAGTAAGAGGTAGACTTGAAACAAGTTTTCCATGGCATTGGCCATATCGGGTTGTTCGCGCAAGGCCATTTCAAACTCCGCTTTGGCTTCATCGAGAGCGCCCATTTTGGCCAAGGCCATGCCCAAATTATTGTGAGGCTCGGGCAGTTCAGGGTATTGCTGTGTGATTTCTCGGTAAAGCTTGAGAGAAGTTTGCGTCTCACCTTGCTTGTCAAGTAAGAGCGCCATCCAAAATTTCATTTGGGGATCGTTCGGGTGGTCCTGCAGATAGACCTCGATGAAGCGCTGTGCTTCATTGAACTTTTCTTGTTTGATCAACTTGAGCGTTGTCTCGTGCGGCTCAGCCCGGGCACAGATGGGCAGCCAAAAAGACACGAGTGCGAGCAAGGTGAACACGAGGGCTTGGCGCAAGGCACGCAGACGACTGGGTCTTCTTGAGACTCGAGCGAACCCCTCACGCTTGAGGTCAGACACGATAGTCGTTGATACATGGGTCATGGCATGAGGGAGTGGTTTGGTGGTCGCCAAGTTGGTATTAAAATCAATGATGGTTCGCAAGGGCTTGGTGGGTGGCATGCAAACGAGTGGCTCCCATTCGATCCGTGCCAAAAGAGTAGACTTCATGCGGCTGGCCTTGCACTTATACTTCAAGGCATTGTAATAGACTCAAGTGGAGCGGCTTCTTTTAAGCTCGATCGGCAAAATGAACGTGCAACAGCATTTCTAAAACACAAGGACTGGTGAGCTCGCCCCCGCTTTGTTGAGCACCATGGCCTAGACGCTTGGCCAGACCCAGCGCTTTGAGCTCCTACCCATCGATTTTTCCTCTTCAATGACACTTCGCATCTACAACACACTCAAGCGGCAAATCGAGACTTTTAAGCCCATTGCACCGCCTAAGGTGGGGATGTATGTTTGTGGCATGACTGTTTATGACTATTGTCACATTGGGCATGCGCGCTCCATGGTCGCTTTTGATGTGATCCAGCGCTGGCTCAATGCCAGTGGCTATGTGGTGAACTATGTGCGCAACATCACCGATATCGATGACAAGATCATTCGCCGCGCCTTGGACAACGGTGAGTCCATTCGCGCCTTGACCGATCGAATGATCTTGGCTTTAGACGAGGATGCAGCCAAACTCAATATCGCTCCCCCCCAAGCTCAACCCCGTGCCACCGAGCATGTGCCCCAGATGATGGACATGATTCGCGTCTTGATGGACAAAGGCCTGGCCTACCAAGCCGGGGACGATGTGAATTTTGCGGTTCGACGCTTTGCATCGTATGGTCACCTTTCCGGTAAATCCTTGGACGAGTTGCACGCGGGTGAGCGGGTTGCCGTCTTGGGTAGCAAAGAAGACCCATTGGATTTTGTGCTCTGGAAAGGCGGCAAAGTCGAGGAGCCAGAGGAGGCCAAATGGCAAGCCCCGTTTGGGCTGGGGCGCCCCGGTTGGCACATCGAGTGCTCGGCCATGGCGTGCGAGTTGCTTGGTGCGACTTTTGATATCCACGGCGGTGGTGCAGATTTACAGTTTCCCCATCACGAAAATGAAATTGCACAAAGTGAAGGCGCCAACGGTGTACCGTTGGCCCGCTATTGGATGCACAATGGCTTTGTCAACATCGACAACGAGAAGATGTCCAAAAGTCTGGGTAATTTTTTCACCATCCGCGAAGTGTTGGAGCACTGCCACCCCGAGACTTTGCGCTTCTTTATTGTTAGAAGTCACTACAGGAGTGCGCTCAATTATTCGGATGTGCATTTGAACGACGCCCATGGCGCCTTAAAGCGTCTCTACACGGCACTTGAATTGGTCGCACCTGCGCCATTGAGTTTGTCGCAGGTGGACTGGCGCGGTGACTTTGCCGCTCGCTTCAAATCGGCCATGGACGAAGATTTTGCCACTCCTGAGGCTGTCGCGGTGCTCTTTGAGCTCGCCGGCGAAGTCAATCGCACTCGCTCGCCGCAGATGGCGGGCCTCTTGAAGGTCTTGGGCGGTGTGCTGGGGCTCTTGCAGCTGAGCCCCAGCGCATTTTTGCAGTCGGGTGCGGTTGTGAAAGCCGCTGACATTGAGAAAAAGATCAACGAGCGAGCGAGCGCCAAAGCTGCTAAAAATTTTGCTTTGGCCGACCAAATTCGCCAGTCCTTGTTGGAGCAAGGCATCGTGCTCAAAGACTCGGCCAGTGGCACCACTTGGGAACAACTCACTTGAACGCGCTCAGCCCTTGTGCACTGGAAGCGCCCGATTATTGGGATGAAGCTTGCCGGCATTTGTGCAAAAAGGACCGGGTCATGAAGCGCTTGATCCCGCAGTTTGGTCAATCCCGCTTGGGCTCACGTGGTGACGCGTTTGTGACGCTGGCGCGCAGCATTGTGGGGCAACAAATCTCCGTTAAAGCTGCGCAAACGGTGTGGGAGCGGTTTTCCCTGCTGAGCAAAAGCATGACGGCGCAAAAGGTCTTGAAGCTCAAAGTCGATGATATGCGAGCCGCTGGTTTGTCCGCTCGCAAAGTGGAGTATTTGGTCGACTTGTCCTTGCATTTTGTCTCTGGCGATGTGCGCCCGAGCAAATGGGTGTCGATGGAGGATGAGGCCATCATCGAGGAATTGGTGGCCATTCGCGGGATTGGACGCTGGACAGCGGAGATGTTTTTGATCTTTCATCTGATGCGACCTGATGTGCTGCCTTTGGATGATGTGGGCTTGATCAATGGCATCAGTCGCAATTACTTTTCAGGTGAAGCCGTCTCTCGCAGTGATGCGCGCGAAGTCGCGCAAGCCTGGGCTCCGTATCGAAGTGTGGCGACTTGGTACATGTGGCGCTCATTGGACCCCTTGCCCGTTGAGTATTGAATAAAAGACAGAGGATGCACTGAATGGCCAAGAAAATGTTTCTCGACTTTGAGCAGCCCATTGCTGAACTCGAGTCCAAGATCGACGAGTTGCGCTACGTGCAAAGCGAGTCGGCTGTTGACATCTCTCAAGAGATTGAACAGTTGTCCAAGAAAAGTCAGCAACTCACCAAAGACATTTATAGCAATTTGTCGGCTTGGCAAATCACCAAGATTGCGCGCCACCCCGAGCGGCCCTACACCTTGGACTATGTCAACGAGCTCTTCACGGATTTTGTGGAGATGCATGGGGACCGTCATTTTGCGGATGACTTGAGCATTGTGGGCGGTTTGGCGCGCTTTAATGGACTGTCTTGCATGGTGCTCGGTCACCAAAAGGGGCGAGACACCAAGGAGCGTGCAGCCAGGAATTTTGGGATGACCCGTCCAGAAGGGTATCGCAAAGCCTTGCGTTTGATGAAGACAGCTGAGAAATTTAAGATCCCGGTCTTCACCTTTGTCGATACGCCCGGTGCCTATCCAGGTATCGACGCCGAAGAGCGTGGGCAAAGCGAGGCGATCGGGCGCAACATTTTTGAGATGGCCCAGCTTGAAGTGCCTATCATCACCACCATCATTGGTGAAGGTGGCTCGGGAGGGGCTTTGGCCATCAGTGTGGCCGATCAAGTTTTGATGTTGCAGTACTCCGTCTATTCGGTGATCAGCCCCGAGGGCTGTGCTTCCATTCTTTGGAAAACCGCTGAGCGAATTGAAGATGCTGCAGAAGCGCTTGGTGTGACAGCGCATCGGCTCAAGGCTTTGGGTTTGATTGACAAAATCGTCAACGAGCCTGTTGGAGGAGCCCATCGTGACAGCAAACTCATGGCCTCACAATTAAAGCGAGGGTTGAACGATGCTTGGCGTCAAGTCGCTGATTTGAAAACCAAGGAGTTGTTGGAAAGGCGCTACGAACGGCTGCAAAGTTATGGTCGCTACACCGACACCAAAGTCGAATCCCGCTAGAGGTTCAGGGGAGCACGCTTTGGAGTTGCCCCGAAATACCCCGGACCCCCAAGCCTTGACCAAGGCCTTGATGGGATTCACACCCAGCCTACCCTTGGCGGTGGCCTACAGTGGCGGGGCCGATTCCACCGCTTTACTATGGGCTTGCCAGCAAAAGTGGCCTGGACTCGTGCGAGCCGTTCACGTCAACCATGGGCTGCAAGACGCGGCAGGAGATTTTGAGCAGCAAGCCAAGACGTTTTGTCAGACCAACGCAATCCCTTTGGCTGTCGTGCGGGTGAATGCGGCCCACGTGATGGGTCAAAGCCCAGAGGACGCTGCTCGTCGTGCGAGGTACCAGGCTCTCGAGGATGCTCTGAATCAAAACTGGTCGGGGCAAGTGCGCGATATTGCCTTGGCCCAACACGCCCAGGATCAAATTGAGACGGTGGTGCTGGCGCTCAGCCGCGGTGCGGGCTTGCCAGGTTTGAGCGGCATGCGCACCCAATGGATGAGAAATGGGGTGAATTTTCATCGACCCATTGTGCAGGTGTCTGTCGACGACTTGCGGGCGTTCAACCACAGGCATGGTCTAGACTGGGTGGAGGACCCCACCAACGCAGACACCCGCTACACGCGCAACCGCATTCGACAACATATCCTGCCGCCATTGCGTGAGGCTTTTCCTGAGTTTGCCCAAATGCTGGCCAGAAGTGCCAAACACATCGCCCAGGCCCAACGTTTGCTTGAGGAATTGGCTGAAATGGATCTGCGCAATGTTGGGAATCCGCCACAAATCAAGGCCTTACAAAATTTGGGAGATGACCGTCTGGGCAATGTGCTCAGGCTGTGGTTGGCAGGGGAGGCTTGTCAAGCCAGTGCCGCACAGATGCAAGAATTGATTCATCAAGTGCGCTCGTGTCAGACAAGGGGGCACCACATTGATCTCAAAGTGGGAACAGGCAGGGTGTTGAGGTTGGGTGAAAACCTGAGCCTTGTTACAATAGACGGTTTGCTTTAGACCCAGTGAGATGCAAAATGGCATTGATCGTACATAAATATGGTGGAACTTCCATGGGAAGTCCAGAGAGAATCAGCAATGTGGCCAAGCGCGTGGCCAAGTGGCACCGTGCCGGACACCAAATGGTGGTGGTGCCGTCTGCCATGAGCGGCGAGACCAATCGACTCCTTGGCCTGGCCAAGGAGTTGGCCCCCAACCTCATCAGCGACGCCTATCACCGAGAGCTCGATATGTTGGCCTCTACAGGCGAGCAGGCGTCATCAGCCCTTTTGGCCATTGCCCTGCAAGCCCAAGGCATCGACGCCATCAGTTATGCGGGCTGGCAAGTGCCGATCAAAACCAACAGCGCTTTCACCAAAGCTCGCATTGAATCCATTGATGACAAAAGGGTGATGGCGGATTTGAATCAAGGCCGGGTGGTCATCATCACGGGATTTCAAGGGGTGGATGAGATGGGCAACATCACGACCCTGGGTCGTGGCGGTTCGGACACATCGGCGGTGGCTGTGGCGGCAGCATTGAAGGCCAAAGAGTGTTTGATTTACACCGATGTCGATGGCGTCTACACCACCGACCCCAGGATTGTTCCCTTGGCCAAGCGACTCATGACGGTGAGTTTTGAAGAGATGCTGGAGATGGCGTCCATGGGCAGCAAGGTGCTTCAAATTCGCTCGGTCGAGTTCGCAGGTAAGTACAAGGTCCCACTTCGTGTTTTATCGAGCTTTACAGATTGGGATATCGATTTGGAAGAAGAGGCCCGCTCGGGCACATTGATCAGCTTTGAAGAGGATGAAAAAATGGAACAAGCAATCGTCTCAGGCATTGCCTTTAACCGCGATGAAGCCAAAATTTCTGTTCTGGGCGTCCCCGACAAGCCCGGAATTGCTTATCAAATATTGGGCGCAGTGGCACAGGCCAACATTGAAGTGGACATGATCATTCAAAACATCAGTAAAGACGGAAAAACCGATTTCAGCTTTACCGTTCACCGCAATGATTACGCCAAAACCCTCGACATCCTGAAGAGTAAAGTGTTGCCAGAACTTGGGGCCACTGAAGTGGTGGGTGACACACAGACGTGCAAGGTATCCATTGTCGGAATTGGGATGCGAAGCCACGTGGGCATTGCCAGCAAAATGTTTCAAACATTGAGCCAAGAAGGCATCAATATTCAGATGATTTCGACCAGTGAAATTAAAACATCGGTCGTGATCGATGAAAAATACATGGAATTGGCCGTGCGTGCACTGCACAAAACTTTTGATTTGGACCAAGTTCAGGCATAATAAGCCAATCAGGAAACGTGACCGAGAGGCCGAAGGTGCTCCCCTGCTAAGGGAGTATGCGGTGATGAGCTGCATCGAGGGTTCGAATCCCTCCGTTTCCGCCAATATGACAATAAGTTCAACAACTTATTTTGATATTATTGATTTTCCCCACAGCTTTCCCCATGCTAAAGGGGGCTCTTCTGGCCCTTGCCAATTAGGGGGCTCTTCCCAATTAACGGGGGATGAGCATTTATCAAACACGGTTGAATACTCCATTCCAACCACAGTGTGCCAAGACGCGCAGTCTGTAATTCTCGAAATTTCTAAACCCATACGCTCGTCTAGACATCATCTCCAATTATTATGATGGATGTAATTTATCAATAATATTATAAAAGGCAATATATCAAGTAGCTGGTTGGCCCATATATTGGGAGCAGGCCAGGTATGTTCTTGGGGGTCACTTTACTATAGCTTTCCCCTTATCGCTTCAGTAATGGGACCAGATTTGGGCTGGACGAAGTCAGATGTCTTTTTAGGAGCAACGCTCAGTATGTTGTCCACAGCACTATTCACTTATCCAGTGGGCATTGCTATGGATCGTGGCTTCGGCCGTTGGATCATGACAATAGCATCTTTTCTCACTGCAATCATGTTATTGGGGTGGTCACTTGTTACAGGCAAGTATATTTTTTACATTCTTTCCATCTTTATTGGCGGGCTTCAAGCTTGTCTGCTTTATGAAGCTGCGTTCGCTGTCATAGCGAGGAAAGTTGGAGCTTTGCATGCTAGATCGAGTATTACGATCGTAACGCTTTGGGGTGGTTTTGCCAGCACAGTCTTCATTCCGCTTGAACAGTTATTAATTGAGAACTATTCATGGCGCGTTTCGCTTTTGATCTTAGCTGTAATAAATCTAATTTGGGGGGTGATATATTGTTTTTGTATACAGCCACAATTTGATGCTGAACATCAAGAGAAAACAGACGAAGTTGAAAATAATAAAGTGAGAGATCGTGCTGTAGTGAACGAAACATTGAAAAATTCAGTTTTTTGGTTGCTCTTATTAGCTCTAACGCTGTACTCGATTATGTTTACGGTTTTTATTTTTCATGCCTACCCAATTTTGCAAGAAAAGGGACTGAGCACAAACGATGTGGTCAGGGTCTTAATGGTATTGGGACCAATGCAGTTCTTTGGTCGAGTCCTCATTGCTTATATGGCAAATAATGTACCGATGAGAGTTGTTGGTTCGGTTGTGGCGTGTGCCTTTCCATTTGTCTTTGGTTGCTTAGCTTTTGTGATTACAAAAAATATATGGTGGTTTACTGCATTAATTGCTTGCTATGGACTGTGTAATGGTATCTTTACGATTGTGCGTGGTTTGGTTGTGCCTGAAATGTTAAGTCCACATGCATATGGTTCAATCAATGGATTACTTACAATTCCGACCATGCTAGCTAGAGCGATAGGACCCGCAGTCGCTGCATCTATCTGGATGATCAACGGTTCATATCAGCCGGTTCTTTTTGGGGTTTGTCTAGTTGCTATACTTTTTACCTGTTCTTTTTGGATGGCTAGCCGTTTGAGTCGATCGACATCAAATAACTAAAAATATTTGTAGAAATGAAATTAAATGTATGCGTTTTAAAATAAGAAATAATTTAAAACTAGAGCGCTTGCATATGCAAATGTTCTCATCACAGGCGTAAAAAAATGGACATCAGATGCTCATAGCTGATCATTCATCAATCTTGCTGCGTGGTTAATACTTTTCGAAAACAACCATTTTCAAAGGTGAAAAATCAATTGCAGTTAAGTGATATACTTATAAAGTATTAAAAAATATTTTAAAATGAGCGCGACTTATTGTTGCAGGCCTTAATTACTTCTGTTTTCAATGTCTAAACCACTACTCGTATCAGTTTTGATCAGAAGTACAGATAGGAAGTCCTTCCTTGAGCAGGCGTTAACGAGTGTTGCTAATCAAACCTACAACTCAATTGAAGTTGTATTGATCTCTGCTATTCCTAGCCATAGCCAACCACCGACTCAAGCGGGAATTTTCCCTATTAGATTTATTGATTCTGATGTTTATTTAACAAGATCAGATGCAGCGAATCGAGGTCTTCAAAACAGCAGTGGCGATTATTTATTGATTTTGGATGATGATGACATTATATTTCCTGAGCATATTCAAAAGTTAGTCGAGGCAATGAAGGAGTTTGACTTAACTTGTGAAAAATTAGTTGCAGTTTTCACGGATTATGAAGTGGTAGACAGTGACCTAAAAAGTCCTCGTGCGAGTGGTTCCCCTCATTACAATCCGCTCAAGCTTTTGTGTGGAAACTTTATGACCACATTCAGTGTTTTATTCAAGCGACAAGTCCTTGATCAAGGATGTTCCTTTGATCGATCGCTGGCTGTTTATGAAGATTGGGATTTTTGGATACAACTGAGTCAATGTGGCGAGTTTAAAAAGGTTGAGGGTGTTTCTGCATACTATCGAATCCATGAGAGCTCTGGCGTACACAATATCAAGCCTTTTTATAGCATTGAGCACCAACGAGTTTATACAAAATGGATGGATGGTGAAAAAAATACAAATAGAACGAAATTAATAGAGTTCGCATGGAATTCTTTTGTTCAACTCGACGAACAGAAAGAAACGCTTACTCAATTAAAAAATGAAATTGATTCAGCTCATGTAAATCTTGCGGACCGTTTGAAAAGGTTAAATGCTTTAACTGAGGAAAAAGAGTACTTACTAAAAGAAATTAAAACAAATCAAGAACTTAATCAATCTTTGGAGGCAAAATTATATGTAAACAATTTGAACCTTAAAGAGGCACTCAATGAAATGAAGCAACTACGTCATGATAATTCGATGCTTCAAAAAGATTACGCAGATATTTTAAGAAGTCGTAGCTGGAGATTAACAGCACCGTTTAGAGATAGTGTCTATCTTCTAAAAAGATTGATTGGTTTATTTAAAAGGCTAGCTTTTAAATTCACACCCTCTTTTATATCCAAAAAATTGAGATTTTATGTGGACATGCATGGGCTGTCATGGTTGATCAGAATTAGTAGCTCATTGCCCTGGAAAATGGGGGCACTCGTCTTACATATCACAAGTATCTATAAGAAAGCCCCAAATCACAAACTAATCCCTTTTGAAATATATAAAAATTTAAATACGCCAACTTTAGATCAAGATTTTGCTTTGCTTGTTACCTTTGCGCCGAACGGATTGATCAACGAACCCACAATTTACTATCTTGAGCAATTGGTCAAAAAATCAATTCATGTAGTGCTATGTATTCATGTCGATAATGATAATCTTGAATTTAAATATGATGAGCGTTTAGATTCGGCCTGTTCTATTTTGGTAAGAAAAAATTCGGGCTTTGATTTTCCTCTTTGGGCGAGCGCATTGACAGCCATGCCTGAATTATTTCAAGCTAAGAAAATAATTTTTACAAACGACAGTATATTGGGTCCGTTTTCAACATTCGATCAACTCTTGAAGAAAATAGAAAATAACTCCGCTGATTTCATAGCATTAACAGATTCACATCAACTTTTATATCATGTTCAAAGTTACTTTTTTGTACTCAAACAAAAGGCATTAATCAACCCCGTTGTCAGGGCATTTTGGAGTCAAGTTTTATCATTTCAAAGAAAGACAGATGTAATTCACGCCTATGAATTAAATTTAGCAAAAGTATTTGGATTAAACGGCAAAGTAAAACATGACGTTATTTTTAAAGCAAATGACTTAAAACAACATAAAAGAGGATTCAATCACGTGAACTTCAATCCTACACACCAAGAATGGCGAAATCTTGTGTCGTTAGGATTCCCGTTTATTAAGACCGAGCTGTTGCAGAAAAACCCTACGAATACATCAATTAAAGATTGGGATTTATTCATAGCCGAATATTGTAATGATTTAAAATTAATCACAATCATTAAGGACTATCTTGAATATTTATCTATATCACGC
>CAIMTJ010000066.1 GCA_903844385.1 uncultured Burkholderiales bacterium | reverse complement strand
TGCAACTTGCCCGGGACTCAGCACATTGGCCGAGGGCACCATACCCAGGCCCGTGTAGCCATTGGAATTGAGCATGTTGAGTTGAGCACTGGCGCTCTCAGGCAACAAAAGAGTTGCCCACAAAGCGGACACGATCACCACCGACCAAAACACTGTTTTCAAAGACTGAGCGAACAACACCTTCAAAACGCTCAGACGGTGAATACAGCTCGAAGCCAGCGACAGGCCCACCCATCCCTCAACCCCAAGCAGCGCTTTGGAAGAACGGACTTTCCAATCAGACGGGGGGTAATTTCTAGAAATCAACATGGTGGCGTTTTTATCAAGGACCGGACCCAAGCCCATCAGTCCAAACTGGCCACATCGAGTTGCTGCACCCAAGCTTCCCAGGCGGGATCGTCAGAGGGGAGCAAGGAGAGGATGCGAGACTGCAATTTATAAAGATTCACCAAAACGGTGATCAAATCGGTTTCACGACGGGCCAAAAGAAGTTGTGCATTGCTCACATCGGTCCAGGTTCTTGAACCCTGCTTGATGCCAGCCTCGGCGGCTTTCTTTTGTTCTTGGGCCGCCAAAACCAAGCCCCTGGCGGCATTGGCTTTTTCATAAAAGCCAGCCTGAGCGGCCCAGTCCCCATCGAACTGGTTTTGAATGCGAATACTGAGAGACTCGCGATCGGCAATGCTCGCCTCATAGGTGGCCATGGCTTGTCGTTTGGTGGCGTCCAATCCACCGCCAGCGTACAAGGGATAGCTCAACTGCACCCCCACTTGGTTGTTGCGGTATTGGTAGCCCAAGGTGTTGGTGGTGTCGTTTTGCGCATTGGTGCTTTGACCAAACGCATCCAAGGTGGGATAGGTGTCGTACTTGCTTTGTTGTGCTTTGATCTGGTTGATGCGCTCCACAGCCCTGGACGCCAAGAGCTCAGGAGTTTCGTCTTCAATCCTTTCCCACAAAACGTCTTTACCAAAAGCCGCAAAATTCACATTTTTTTCATCTGGCAAACGGCGATTGAGCCATTCATTGGACTCGAGCCCACTCAAGGTTTGATAGGCTTTGAGCTTGGAGCGCAAATTGAGTTCGGCGTCACTGAGCATTGCTTTGGCTTGTTGGAGTTGGGCCTGGGCTTCGACCATGCTGTCCTTGGTGCCGTCACCTTTTTCAAACCGAAGGGCCTCTTGTTTGGCCGACTCGGCAATGGTTTGGATGGACTTGGCGTAAATCATCTTGCTCATTTGAGCCGATAGCAAATCGATCCAGGCGTTTGCTGCCCGGTTCCACAAATCGGACTTGGCCGACTGAAACTTCAGTTCCCCATAAAACGCCTGCTGGCGCCCCAAATCCAAGCCGATCCAGTCGCGCGGACGCACCAAGCCTTGGCGCACAGACAAGGTGTAGTTGTAGGATGTGCCTCTGAAGCTGTTGGCCTGAGGGCCGAGGGTCGTGTTTTGTGTGGTGGTTTGGGATAAATTGGACTGTGAGCCTTGGATATTGGCTTGGGGCAAGAGCCTTGATTTGGCAATGCCCAAGTTTTCTTTGGCGGCGACTCGGTTGGCGGCGGCGGATTGGAGCCCCGGGTCATTGCCCCAAGCGGCTTGCAAGGTGTCGTTCAAACTTTGCGCAAAAACCGATCCTGGTACTCCAGACAATAAGAGGCCTAAAGCAACAACAGCAAACATTTGCCGAGCAGAATTTCTCACTGGACCCTGACCCAATAGTTGATGCATAAAATTAAAGCCCGAAATATTCATATAAGACATTCATATAGGATATCATAAATTCACCATTTTTGAAATGCAGGCCCTGATTTTGAATGCTTTTGGATTATTCAAGCAAAGAATTGCTGCTGTCTGTTCCTAAAAACGACAAATCCTTCATTTCACCTCCACTGAGTGTCGACCTGAAAACAAAAAAGTCAATGACCTCGGGACAGCCATTGACTCCAATTGTTAATAAAGAATGAAAGAAAGTGTTTTAGTAATGACTGATTTTTAAAGAAATCTTAAAAGAACTGATTGGACAGATCAATCGCCAGGACATCGTCAGCGAGGGTGTTAAAAACAAAGGGCTGCTTGTAAAAACTAAGGTAGAGCTTGAAGCACGACCAAATAGCGGTCGATCACGATTTGCTCACTGAATTGCTGCTCCATTTTGAGGCGTCCGAGTTGCCCCATTCGTGCTCTTTGAGCCGCGGACAATTCAATCATTTGAACCATTTTTTGAGCCAAATCGTGAGGAGACTTGACCTCGCACAAATAACCGGTGACATCATCCTCCACCACCTCTTTACACCCAGGCACTCGGGTCGCGATGATGGGTTTGCCCATGGCGGCTGCTTCCAACAGGACTTTGGGGGTCCCTTCACGGTAGGAAGGCAAGACCACGCAATCACTGCGCTCGATAAAGGGTCGGACGTCATCAGCGGCACCCAAATAATGGATATAAGGCAATTGGGTCCATTCCTCAACTTTTTCTTTGGAAATGGCTGTGGGGTTTTGAACCCCCAAAAAACCCAGCAATTGAAACTCAACATCGGGGTGCGTTTGATGGACCTTTTGGGCCGCCTCAATGAATTCCACCACCCCCTTGTCCTTGATCAGCCGAGCGATCAATACAAATGTAAAAGCTTGGTCACTAGACCGGACCAATCCCGAGGGTTTGAATTGCTCCAAATTGACGCCAGAACCCGGGAGTAACTGGGTTTGCTCACGACGAACGATCTGCTGCTGTATAAACAAGTCTCGGTCGTCTGGGTTTTGAAAAAACACGCAACTCGACCCCTTTAAAGCTACTCTGTAGAGAAAGGTCATGAGTTTGACGAGCCAACCCTCTCCAATAAAGACCGATCCCAAACCAGAAATATTATTGATATAGGGCACCCCCAAAAGTCTCGCACCAAGGGAGCCATAGACGTTGGGCTTGGCGGTATAAAACAAACACGCTTTTGCGCGCGTTCTTTTGATCAACCACAGCACGTTCACCATAAAAAGGAGGTCCCCCCAAGGATTCAAACTCTGGAGAAGCAGCTTTACTTCATGAAATTCACAACCCAGGTCTGCAAGGGTAGTTCGGTCAATGTCGACTGGGGCCACTGCCACGACCCGAAAGCCTTTCTCTTTCAAACCTTTAATTAATCCTGCGCGAAAGTTGACCAGATTCCAAGCGGAGTTGACCACAATCAAAATGGTTTGATCCAATTGATCTAGGCTGTTTGTTCGGCTGTAAAGAGGCATTCAAGTCCAGAAAGAATGAAGGTACTATACTGGATCAAAACCAAAGCGGTTTTTATAGAAATTGCAATTGAACTGAGCTGGATATGAGGTTTTAGCGGGCCCAGTCCAATCCTGCTATCGCGAGTGGCCCCTAAATGAGAACTTGTCCGTTTTGCGACTTTGTTTCGCTCACACCCTTGTTCTATTTTCTCACTTCAGTTCAAGCCTTGATGAATGGGGCAAGCATTCGCAGGGCAAGCATTCACTGATGGTGAACACCTGCCCCTGCACG
>CAIMTJ010000065.1 GCA_903844385.1 uncultured Burkholderiales bacterium | reverse complement strand
GCGAATGCTCTAAAGCTTGACCCAGATCAATGGGGGAAGATGGCCCGCTTGCTCGAAGGCTGTCTCAGGCATGGGGGGGCGCCAATCACGGCGCAGGCAGGGATCAAAGCTTGCGGCTCGGAGTTGATGGCTCGATGTCGTTGTTGTCCACGGCTTCGTTTTTGAGGCCACTCACCACATGGCCCGAGGGGACGTGTTTGGCGGCAGATTCAATATGACCGGTCTGGTCGTCAAAGAAAAAGTCGGGCTCAAACTCTTTGAGAAATCCGCCCTTGTCCAGGCCGCCCAAGAACATCGCCTCATCGACCTCGATGTTCCAGTTCATCAAGGTGCGGATGGCGCGCTCGTGCGCGGGCGCAGACCGCGCGGTCACCAAGGCAGTTCGAATGCGCATCTGCGCGGTGCCCAGATTTTGCAAGCGGTGCAAGGCTTGCAGCAAGGGTTTGAAGGGGCCGGGTGACATGGGCAGGCTCGCCAGCTTGGCCTCGTGCTGCTGAAAGGCGTTCAAGCCCTGGGTTTGAAAAACGCGCTCGGACTCGTCAGAAAACAGCACCGCATCGCCGTCAAAAGCAATGCGCACCTCATGGGGGTGGGCCAGGGACGCCCGCGCCGAGTGGGGGTAGACCTGGGCGGCGGGAACGCCCGCTTCCAAGGCTTTTCTGACATCGCTCAAATGGGTGGAGAGAAACAAATTGGCGTGCAAGGGTTTCAAGTAGCGCCATGGGGCTTGGCCGCGGGTGAAGCTGCCGCGCACAATGGGCAAGCCGTAGTGCTGTGCCGACCTGAAGACACGCATGCCACTCACTGGGTCGTTGCGTGACAAGATGACCACTTCCGTGTTGTCTTCACCGGTTTTATTGAAAGCCAAAAGCTTTTGCACCAGTGAGAACGCCACCCCTGGCTTGGCAGGGGTCTCGAGCCGTGCGAGTTGAAGCTCCATATAGGCTTTGTCGTTGGCGTCTTCAAACACCTGGTTTTCTTCTTCAAAATCAAACAAAGCGCGCGATGAGATCGCCACCACCAAGCGGTTTTCGAGGTTGATGCTCATGGTGGGGTGGACCTCTTGTTCATGGGTGAGGGGCTCGAGTGTGTGCAGCGCATTATTTCACCAGTTGGTTGAGCTCGATGATGGGCATCATGATCGAGAGCACGATCAACATCACCAAGGCCCCCATCGCCACAATCAGCAAGGGCTCCAAAATGGTCGCCAATTGAAGAGCTTTTCGTTGCACGTCGCTTGAGAGTTGTTCGGCCGCGCGCTCGAGCATGTCGGGCAGCCGGCCAGTTTGCTCTCCGAGTCTCGCAAACATGGGCAGCATGCCTGGCAAGCGGCCACGCTCACCCAGTGCGAGTCCCAAGGGCGCTCCTTCTCGCACCATCACCAGCGCTTGCAGCATGTCGTTTTTCATGGCCTGGTTGGAGAGAATGTGGCAGCACGACTGCAAGGCTTTGAGGATGGGCACGCCCGCGCCCACCAGGGTCGACAAGGTGTTGGCAAACCGTGCCGCGTTGTAGCCCCTCACCAAGGGGCCCACAATGGGGGTGAGGAGCACCCAGGCATCAAAGCGGGCTTTGATGCTGGCGTTTTTCAAGGCTTGGCGGGCGGCAAAAGTGATCACGATCAGGCCCATCAAGATGACCCACCACTCCTGTCGTAAAAACGACGACAGCGTGAGCATGATGGTGGTCAGCAAGGGCAGCTGGTGCTGGCTGGAGGCGAAGACGTGGGCGACTTGCGGGACCACGTAGGTGAGTAAAAAAAGGACAATGAAGACGGCAATCGCGCTCACAATGGCGGGGTAGAGCAAGGCCTGCAGCACCTTGCTTTGGAGCTCGTTTTGCGCTTCCAAATCACTGGCCAAGCGGGTGAGGACCAAGCCGAGTTGTCCGCTTTGCTCGCCCGCGGCAATGCTGGCGCGGTAGACCGCAGAAAACTCCTGAGGATGGGGCTCCAAGGACTTGGCAAAACTCGCCCCCGCGTTGACCTCGGAGCGAATGGACGCCACCAAGTCGCGTGCGGCTGGGCTGGGCGCTTCGCTCGAGAGCGCATTCAAGGCGCGCTCGAGCGGGAGTCCCGCTTTGATGAGTTCGGCCAGTTGGCGTGTCCACAAGGTGAGGGCCGCGCTCGAGAAGGCCCGAGACTTCCACAGCTCTTTGTGCAAAATGGAGTCGGAGGTTTTGGAGACCAGCGCGACGCGCAGCGGGATGAGCGACCTCTTTCTGAGCAGCTGGCGAACCGCCCGCTCCGAGTCGCCCTCGAGCACCCCCGCTTGGGTTTGACCGTGGGGGTCCAGGGCTTGGTAGGTGAACGCTGGCATAAGGTGCAGAGAATCAGTCTCGGGTGACGCGCACGAGCTCTTCAAGCGTGGTCACGCCTTCATTGACGAGCCGCTGGCCGTCTTCGCGCATGAGCAGCATGCCGCCCGACAAGGCCGCGCGCTTGAGCTCGGCCTCGGACGCTTGGTTGTGGATGAGCTCACGCATGGGTGCATCCACACTCAAGAGCTCAAAGATGCCCGTGCGACCTTGGTAGCCGGTTTGGTGACAGTGCTCACAGCCTTGGGCCTGGCAGGCGCCACAGATGCGGCGCACCAGGCGTTGGGCCAAGGCGCCCAAGAGTGAAGAGCTCAGCAAAAATGGCTCGACCCCCATGTCCATCAAGCGCGTGACGGCCGAGCACGCGTCATTGGTGTGCAAGGTGGCCAGCACCAAGTGACCGGTGAGGGACGCTTGGATGGCGATTTGCGCGGTCTCGAAGTCGCGAATCTCCCCAATCATGATCACATCGGGGTCTTGGCGCAAGATGGCTCGCAAGGCCTTGGCAAAGGTGAGGTCGATTTTGGGGTTGACTTGGGTCTGGCCCACGCCCGGGAGTTCATACTCGATGGGATCTTCCACCGTCAAGATGTTTTGCGTCGCCGCGTCCAAGGTTTGCAAGGCCGCGTACAAGGTGGTGGTTTTGCCGCTGCCAGTGGGCCCTGTCACCAAAATGATGCCGTGGGGCTGTTCAATCAAATGGGCAAAGCGCGTCAAGGTCTGTCCGCCCATCCCGACCGAGGCCAGGCTCAAGCGGCTCTCGCTTTTGTCAAGCAGCCTGAGCACCGCACGCTCACCGTGCGCACCGGCCAAGGTGGAGACGCGCACATCAATGGCGCGTTGTCCAAGGCGCAGCGAGATTCGACCGTCTTGGGGCAGGCGTTTTTCCGCAATGTCCAAGTCGGCCATGATTTTGAGTCTGGAGATGAGCGCTGCGTGCAAGCCGCGGTGGGGTTGTACCACCTCTCTCAAAGTGCCATCGATGCGAAAGCGCACACTCGAGTGTCGCTCGTAGGGCTCGATGTGGATGTCGCTGGCCCCCTCTTTGGCCGCTTGAGTGAGCAAGGCGTTGAGTAAACGAATGATGGGCGCATCGTCCGCGGCTTCCAAGAGGTCTTCCACGCCGGGGAGCTCTTGCATCATGCGGGTGAGGTCCACATCGCTTTGCACTTCATGGGCAACGGTGGCGGCAGACGACTCGCCGGTGGCGTAGACGCTGCTGATCTTTTGTCGCAATTGGGCCGCTGGCAAGACCTGAAAATGCTCAATACCACTCGCGCCCGTCATGCGAGTCACCTCCGACCAGGCGTTCAAATCCGGTGTGGGTGTCATCCACAAGGTCAAGCTGCCGTCTTTGTCTTCCAAGAGCAACTCGTGCTCTCTGGCAAAGGCGTAAGGCAAAGGATAAGCCATGGTGGTGCTGGTGTTATCGAGCCAATGAGCTCGAGTTCGTGTTCGGGTTCATATTGGGTTTCTGTGTCGGTGTGAGCGTTTGAAAAGTGCCCGCTGGGAGGGACACATCGCTCTCGATGGGCAGGGCAAAGTTGGGCTCGAGCTTGGCGCCGCGTTCAAGCCCCATCATTTGCTCGTAGCGCCCTTGTGAGAGCACCTCGGTGGATTGGGCATCTCTCAAAACCACTGGGCGTAAAAAGACCATCAAATTGGTTTTTTTGCGAGTTCTGTTTTCACTTTTGAACAAGGCCCCAAAAAACGGCAGGTCCCCAGCACCGGGGACTTGGGATTTGTTGCCGTCGAACTCATCGGAGAGGAGGCCGCCGAGCACCACGATGGAGCCGTCATCGACGAGCACATTCGATTCGATCGATCGCTTGTTGGTGATGAGGCCCGAGACCGAGCCCACCGAGGTCGGGTCCACACTGGAGACTTCTTGGTAGATGGTGAGTTTGACCGAGCCGGTTTGGCTGATTTGGGGCTTGACGCGCAGGGTCAGTCCGACGTCTTTGCGCTCAATGGTTTGAAACGGATTCACCGCCCCATTGGTGGTGTTGGCGGTGGAGTATTGCCCGGTCACAAACGGCACGTTTTGACCCACCACGATCTTGGCCTCTTCATTGTCGAGGGTGAGCAAGTTGGGCGTGGACAAGATATTGGTGCCCCCATCTTGCTGCAAAAAATTGGCCAAGGTAGAGAGCACATAGGCGCCATTGACGTTTTTGAAGGTGCCCACATTCAGCCCCGAGCCGGGGGAGACCGTGCCACTGGTACCGCTGGTGCCGAGAGTCAAAATGTTCGAGCCTCCCGCCCCAAAATTGGTCCCAATCACGCCAACATTGCCGCCCTTGGAGCCCAAAAAGTTTTGCCACTGGATCCCAAATTGTGATGTTTTACTGGCATCGACCTCGGCAATGAGGCTCTCGACCATCACTTGCGCGCGTCGCGCATCGAGCTGATCAATCACGGCGCGCATTTGCCTGAATTGGGGCTCACTGGCGGTGATGATGAGGGAGTTGGTGGCGGTGTCGGCTTGAATTTGCCCCCCCGTGGTGGCCAGTGCTGGGCTCGCGCCCGTGGGGGAGGCCATGGCCGGCGTGGGCGGTGCGGCAAGCGCAGTGGGCATCATGCCCGGCAACGTGGCGCCCATTTGCGTGCTTTGCATGGCCGCTCTGAGGGTGTTGGCAAGCTTGGTGGCATCGGCGTTTTTGAGGTAAACGACGTGGATGTTGCCCGAGGCCGAGTCGCTGCTGGGGCGGTCCAATTTTTCAATCAAGTTGCGCGCTTGGGTCGCGCGCGAGGGGTTGGCCGCGCGCAAAATCAAGGCGTTGCTCCTGGGCTCGGCGATGATGGTGGTTTTGTAGCCTGCCGAGTCGTTGCTGGGCGGGGAGCCTTGGACTTGCGCTGCGCTAGAGAGAGACGCGTCGAGCAAACGACTCACCAACGGTGCAAGATCCGTGGCGATGGCCGATTTGAGGGCAATCACTTCGACATCACTCGCATTGGCCACATCCAAAGAGGCAATGATGCGGGCCAAGCGCTGCAAGTTGTCGCCGTAGTCGGTGATGACCAAGGCATTGGAGTTGGGGCTCACATTGATGGTGTTGTTGGGGCTGATCAAGGGGCGAAGGACGTTGAGCAAATTGTTGGCGCTCTCGTGCTCGAGTCGAAAAATTTGTGTGACGACTTGGCCAGAACCAGGCGTTGCTGCGTTGGTGCTCAAAGAGACCGAGCCGCCTTGCAGTTTCGCGTCGGCTTCGGGCAAGACTTTGTAGAGCCCATTGACCTCCACGACGCTGAACATTTGGAGGCGCAAAGCCGAGACGAACAGTCCCCAGGCCTGGGCGGCGTTGACCGGTTTATCGGTGGACAAACTGATGGTGCCATGCACCTTGGGGTCGACCACCAGGTTTTTATCCGTGAGGGTGGCCATGGTTTTGGCGACGGCTTCAATGTCTGCACCGACAAAGTTGAGGAGCAAGCCTTGAGCGGTTTTTTCAATCCCGGAGCTCGAGGCGTTGCTGCTCGCGCTCATGTTGATGGCACCGGGTAATGGTCCAGGTCCGGATCCGGGTCCTGATCCTGGACCGGGTAGCGCTGCACTGGCCGCAGCACTTTTGGCGGGCATGCCCGCAGGCATCATGGCCGCGGGCGGCATTTGGGCCAGGCTCACAGACTGCCCCAAGACCAGTGCGCCAAGGGCGGCCGCACCCCAGGCCCGCGCTTGGCGGGTCACGTTTCCTCGCCAAGGCAGCCTGGACGAGCCTCGGAATGCCTGGGCGGGTGGGGAGAGTTGACCGTTGTGTATCTGCATGACCATGACCTTCGCTACTCAAATCCAAATGTACTGACCTCACTCCAAGTGAAGTTGTGCCTCGTTGCCGTGTCGCTGCCCAAGAACGTTGAGCAAATTGGACAAAGCGTTGTCCCCACCGCTGGCGGTTGTCGCCACCCCATCAAACCGCAGTCGCCCCTGCTTCCATTGGCCCGTGCCTTGGAGGATCAAGCGGCTGGGCGCGAGACTCGTCAAGGTCATCCCCAAGGTGGGTTGGCCTGAGATCACCACGACATAGGAGCCCAAGGGCTTGACCGTGGAGAGTCGTGAGGATAACCCATTGAGCTGCAATTGAACGACGCCTTGCAAAGCCAGCTCTTGACCCTGGATGCTCAGGCGCGCTTCTTGGCTGTTGAGCGCCAACTCACCTTGCAACTCCAAGGTGTTCCAAGGCGCGCCCAGTGCTTGCAGCCAGCGAGCGGACAAATGGACAGCGGCATCCCCCAAGGACACGGACAAACCCGGCCAATTCCAAGCCACTTGAGCCCGAGCGGGGTGGTTCATGCAGCAAGCGGCCATGAGCTCGAGCTCTCCAGCGCTCCAGCGCGTCCAGTGCAGTTGCCAGGCCACTCGCCCGGGCAATGCGGTGGCGTGTGCGTCCCCAGCGCCCGAGCTCAAGGCCAGTTGCGCGTTGCCCCGCCACACACTGCCTTGTGGGTCAATCAACAAGACCCGGCCTTGGGTGGCACGCGAAAGGGCGCTGGCAAGCCAGTGCGCGGGTGCGCCAACGACGAGAGCCGCCAAGCCACCCGCCAACACAGCGAGCCACAAGGCCTTGAGCGCGAGTCTGGGTTGGGTCATGGGGACTTAAGGCTCGCTGGCAAACTCAAACACCAAGCGCCCGGTCCAAAGCGTTGGGGGGGCAGCTGGGATGTTGGGGTTGAGCTTGGATGCGTTCGCAGCGCCCTGCGCAGTGCCACTCAAGCGGGTTCGGGCCAGATCGCTTTGGATGACTTTGCCACTGACTTGTTCTTTGATCGACAGCATCCACTTGACGAGATCTTGGGGCGAGACGGCAGCCAGGCTCACGCTCACTTGCCGGTCATTGAAGCGCAACTGGGCCTGGGGCATCACGTTGTGGGTGATTTGCTCAAAACTTTTTTGCCCCTGCGCGAGCGACACGGTGGGCAAGGCGCGCAAAGCGATGGCTTCTTGTTGCTGGCGCTCAAGCGTGTGCATGCGCTCTTGAAGGCTTTGAAGCGTGGTGCTCGGCGGGGAGAAATAGGCCATCAAGGGCAACCATGCCAAGCGCCACAGCAGCGCCAGTGCCAGCACTCCCAGGGCCAACTTAAAACCTTGGCGCTCTCGTGGACCCAATCTCGAAGCGAGCCCCAAGAGCGACTGCCATGGGGAATGCGCGTGGTGCTCTTGGCTCATGGTGCTGGCCTCCAACTCAACACCCATTCGTGGGAGGTGGGCGCGCTTGACTTGAGCTGGTAGCCCAGCAACAGCGCTTGGGGTGACAAATTCGGTGTGCTGGGCATGGGCGCGTCGTTGGCAAAGACCACGTGGAGCTCTTGCGCGCTATAGCGCAGGGTGCTGATTTGGTCATAGGCAAGCGTGCCAGCGGCAGTGCTGGGGTTTGTGCCCGGTGGGGCCGATTGAAGTTGTCCGAGCACTTCCAAGAGTCGTTCAAAGTCACCGGGCGAGGCAACTGCTTTGCGTTGGCGCAGGCGTTCAAGTTCTCTTTGCATTTGTAGGGCGGGGTCAATCACCACCGCCACTTGCGGGAAGGTGCTGAGCAAGATGCCCTTCATGGCCAAGGTTTGGGCCTGCTGCGACTGCGATTGGTGCCAAGACCAGGCGTTCAGGGCCACGAGTTGGAGCGTCAATAAGCCCAGCAGCCCCCATTTCGCGAGTTGGTAGGGCCTGGCGTGCCAAAACACTTGCCAAGCCTTTTGCAAGGATTTGCGCCAGCGTTTGCTCGCCCCTTGGGCCCATTCGCCTTGGGCAAAATCCCATTCCGAAAAACTGGCCAAGACCAGCCGTTGGGCCTTGGTTTGCAGCTCAGGCGTGAGCCCCAGCACCTCACTGGCCTCGGCAATGCTCTCCGGTGTTGCATAAACTTGGGCCCCTCGGGGGTCCAGAGGGCTCGCACCCGCCGAGCTCAAAGCGTTGCTGCGGTCCAGGGCGCTCATCGCCAGCCAAGTTTCTTTGTTGAACCCAGCAACGCTCTTATTCGTGCACAAGACCACGTGGAGTGCACCGCCCAATCGCATGCCGTACCACTTCGCGCCTTGACTGCCCACGGGTTCGAGCTCGGGGACCAGGCGCTGTGCGGTGAGTCCAGCCGACTCGAGTGTTTGGAGCGTTTGGCGCAGCCAAATTTTGTCGCAGCACGCCACCCACAAGGTGTTGGCGCTGTCTGCTGATGCCGGGGTGCTCTGATCCCGGTTCGGTGCGGTCGCTGAGCCGCTCGGCAGGCCTGCGAAGTCAAGCGGTTTGGCAATCCAGTGCAAACTGCTGAGGTCTTGCAGGGTTTGCTCTTCGAGCAGGCCTTGCATCAAGGTCTGCGACTTGCTCGTGTTGTTCATACCGGTATCGAGCACCGAGGGGGCAGAGGCGTTGCGCGAGACCAAGAGGCGCTTCATGTTGTTGGGCACTTGCACTTGGTGCCATGACAGCTGCTGCCAAGGAATGACGCCCACGATGTCGGATTCGGACTTGGGCAGCAAGGCCACTTGGGCTTGAGCGCTTTGGGTCACGCGCGCACGGGTGTCCGTCAAGACGAAATCCCATTCGGCTTGAGCTTGGCGTTGGGCGGGCAAGAGGACGAGGAGCATACGGCGTGGATTGTAGACGGCCTGCGTGGCAAGGGGTTCTGGAGCGCTGGGCCCTCAAGGCCAGGCTTTGGCGCTCATGGGGCTGGCCGCTGGGGGCAGCCCCAAGCCAAAACCCCGGTCTCTCCACACGATGCTCACCGCCCCGGCGTTTCTGAAGAGGAGGGACTTTTCTCTTAAACTGGTTTGATCCATGCGAATGGTGCCCAAGACCTCAAAGTAGCGTGTGCTCAGTTGGTACAAGCTCTCGCTGATGGTGGTGTCGCTTGACGGCTTCCCCAGTGCTTGGCGAACCTGATCCAAACTGGTCCACGGCTGACTCTCTCTGAGGCTCACCAAGCGCAGCGCATCGGCGAGCTCCAAATTGGGGATGCTGGCGTACAGCACCTGGGCGCTGGCGGTGTTGAGGTTCACCAGGGTTTTTTCAGGGATCCAAGTGGCATAGGGCTGCAGGGCTTGGAGGGTCGCACTCGAGAGCCCCCACCAGGCCAGGTGCTCAAAGCGTTGGGGCCAAAGGGGCGTGTTGGGGCTGTTCGCGCTCGCGACAGCGCCGTTGGTGCTGCCTCCTTCTTGGAGGGCCCGCGCGGTTTGAAACGTTTGGAGCACTTGATTGAGTTCGCTCTGGGGCAAGTGCAAAGCGGTGAACAAGCGCAAAAAACTCTGCACAGTGCTTGGGGGCACGGGGCTCACGGACACCAGGTTAAAGAAGTTGAGTTTGGACTGCAGGTCCACAATTTGCCCCGACAAATAGACCTGGTCGCCCAAGGAGGTGTCGCCCAAGGCGTTGCTGGGGGTGGCCGAAGCGGCGTTTTGATCGCGGATAAAGCTCGAGAGTTTGACCTCTTGCAGTGGCACCGCCCAGGGCTCGGACAGGGTGTCGATGGTGCTGGCTCGCGCGTCTTCGCGCAAAATCACCCGCGACCAGTCCAGTGCACCCGTGAGCAGCCACAAGCTTTGCTCGCGATGGCGCTCGGCCGACTCGACTTCAAAGCGGCTCCATTGTGACCACAGCGCAGTGGTGGCGAGGGCCGTCACGATCATGACGGTGATGAGGGCACTCAAGAGTGCCATGCCCGATTGCGCGCGTTGTTGAGGAATCGAGCTCGCACCGATGGACTCAGCGCGAGGGCTCAAGGGCCAGTGGGTGTTCATCATGGCTTGGGCGTGGAGAAGTTCAGCCGCACCCAGTCCAAGGTGATCGCGGGGTCGTTTTGCGGGTTGCTCACGCCGCTCGTGGGCACACCACTGCCCAGCACTTGGTCTGGGGCCAAGTAGAGCTTCAAGCGCACGCCGTCTGGGAAAGCACTGCCCAAAGCGGTTGTCTGCGTTGGGGCGTTGGGGTTCGCGGGGCTTGTGCCCCCATTGGGGACACTGGGGTTGCTGGCATTGGTGTTTCCATTGTTGCCACCCAAGGCGCCAGGACTGCCAGTGCCTGAGTTGGTGCTGCTGGCGAGGCCAGAACCCATCGAGGTGGGCGCATTGGTGACGGGGGCTGCGCCGCTTGGGGCCGCTGAGCTCGGGTCCCCAACCGTGTTGGCACTCGAGAGCGCATTGCTCCAGGTGTTGTTGCGGTAAAAGTAGAGCTGCCAGTTTTGGATTTCAAAGAGCACGGTTTCAAAGGCGCGTGCCTCGGTGCTGGCGTTTTGACCCCATTGGCGGGCCATTTCCCAGTAGGTGTTGAGCTCGGCCAAGTTCGCGATGGCCGGTGACTGCCAGCGCAGCCAATACAGTCCAGGGCGCTGCTCGCTCAAGGGCAAAAGCTTCAGATCCTCCGCGTTCAAGGACCTCGCACTCCAGGCCACCACCCAAACGCCTGGGCTATCGGTGGCAGACCCTGCACTGAGTCCAGCACTGGTGCCACTGTCCCCACTGTTGCCCCCCGCCATGGGGCCCCAAGGCCCCGGTCCCGAACTTCTCCTGACCAGGCGCAGCACGCGTGCGTCCCAGTCCAAACTGGGCACCTGGGCGCTGGCTGGCGCGCTCAGGGTGTTGTCCAAATCAACCCGCCACTGAGCGGTGGCCGTTTGAATGCTGTCGACCGCGGTGACGAGCCCCAGGCTGATCTCTCGGGTTTTGAGCATGGTTTGGATGCCTTGCCAGCTCAGCAAGGCCATGATGGACATGATCACGAGCACCACCATGACCTCGATCAAGGTGAATCCCGATGGGGGCGTGGGTGGTGAGGGCCCCAAGAGACCCGAGCGCATCAAACGCTTGAGGCGCAGCATGGTAGCGGTGCCTTGCTCACCGTGTTCGCAGGCTCTTAGCCCTTGACGCCTCATTGCCCCACCACCGTGCTCACGCGCAGGATGGGCCAATTTTTCTCGAACACTTGAACGTCGAGTCGCCGAAAGGAGGGGTTGGGTGTGACGTTGACTTGGACATGCAGCGTCAAGGCTTGCGAGGCCTGGGGGCAAAACACGTCTTGCTCACCCACGCCAGGCAACTGGGCGGAGAGTCGCAAGTTGGTGAGAAAGTTGTCGATGCACAGCTGCGACAAAAAGCTGCTTTGCGCGCGCGCGGCGCTTTGGCTCAGGGTGCTCGAGGCCTTCATGCCCGAGATCAGGGTCAAAGACACAATGAAGAGGGCCACCAAGACCTCGACCAAAGTAAAGCCTCGGGAGTTGGTGATGGTTGATTTCACGGCAGCACCCCAAAGTCGCGCAAACCATCGGTGGCCACCACCCGTGTCGACCCGGGCGCGTCTTGCAGGTACAAGGTGATGCGTTGAGGCCCGATCATGGGCTCAGGCCCCAGCACCAAGGGCACATTGGCGGGCATGTCCGTTCGGGTTCTGGCGAACCCCCAGGGGTGAAGATTGCGGCTCAAAGCGTTGCCCGACAGGCCCGTGAAGTAAAACCCTTGGGCCGTGGTGTAGCACAGCACGCGCTCACCGCGCACGCGCGACTGGGCCCGGGCGGTTTCGAGCCAAGCGACCAAACGTTGGGCGTCTTCGGCCAGGGCTTGCTCAGGCGAGTTGCGCAGCATCAACACCACACCGGCTGAACCGATGGCCATGATGGACAAGACCACCAACAACTCCAACAAGGTAAAGCCGCTGAGCGAACTCAGGCGTTTGCGCATGGAGGAGCGATCTTTACTGCCAGCTGCCAAGGTCAGCGTTCTTGCCTTCACCGCCAGTGACCCCATCGGCACCCAGGCTCATCACGTCCACTTCGGATTTGATGCCGGGGTTGAGGTACTGGTAGGGGTGACCCCAGGGATCTTGTGGCAGTTTCTCAATATAAGGCTTCCAGTTCATGGGGGGCGTGCCCACGGTGGGTCTGACCACCAAGGCGAGGAGGCCTTGTTCGGCGCTGGGGTAGTTTTGGTTGTCGAGCTTGTAGAGTTTGAGCGCTTGCGACAAATTGCTGATGTCGGTTTTGGCGGCGGTGACCCGGGCGTCATCGGCTCGCTCGAGCACATTGGGGATGATGAGGGCGGCCAAGACGCCAATGATCACCAAGACCACCATGAGCTCGATCAAGGTAAAGCCTCGCTGGCATTGGGCTTGGAGGCGAGAGCATCGCGATGCGCCTGTGGGGGCTTGAAGCACGAGGGGGGTGGCTGCAGTGGCGGTCATGGTGAGGTCGTTCTTAAAAAGGTTGGATCGGTGTCACCCCGTGAGTCTAGTGCACCCGCGCTTGCCAATCAAGATGTGGGGTGGTCTTGACCCAGGCTCGGTGGTGAGGGGGTGCACCTGGCATCCATAAGGCACCCATAAGGCACCCTGAAGTCAACATGAAGGCACCCTGAAAACTCTCCCCCCCAGTGTGTGCCTGGGCGAAAATTTGGCGATAATCCGTGCATGTTCAACCGATTCAAATCATCCCCTGTGTTGACGCCCCCGGCGGCCTTGACCCGCTCGTCGCCCTTGACAGGGCCTGACCCTCGCGCGAGCGGCGCTCAGGCGCAGGTGCGGCCCGTGCCCAGCGCTTGGGCGCTGCGCTGCAGCCCCTGGGTGACCTTGGCCCTGTGGGCCGCCTTGGCCTACTCGGCGGTGGCTTGGGGCTTGGTGTGGTTCACGCCCCACTCGCCCGCCCTAGAGGTGCACACCTTGGTGACGAACGAGCCGGGCCCAATGCCCTTGGACCCCCAGGCCTTGAGCGTGGCGCTCGCCGGCCCTGGCGCCATTGTCCAGGCCGTGGCCACTCAGGATCTCTCGGTCTTGAGTTCGGCGCGGATGCATTTGAGCGGACTGATTTATGCCAAGCCCAGTTCGACACGCTTCCCAACCAGCGCGGCCAACACTCAAGCCCTGGCTCTCCTCAGTGTGGACGACCGTGCTCCGAAGGCCTACCGATTGGGGCAAGCCATTGAGCCTGGGCTTTATGTGGTGGCGATTGAGCCCCGCGCGGTCAAACTCGGGCCCACGCCCTCGGGTGAGGCCACCCTCACCTTGACCTTGCCCCCGCAGCCTGGGGTGTTGTTGCCCTGAACCGACTGGCAGAGCCGTCCCAGTCCGGTCTCAACACGGCTCTAGGGAGGCCCAAGAATGGCCCAAGATGGCCCAAGAGCGACCCAAGATCGGCCCAAGAGCGGCGCTGGTTCAAGCCTTTTGCAAAAACAAGCGGTACACCGGGTTGAGGGTTTCGTCGGTGTAGGGGTAGGCCAGCATTTTTAAAAACGCTTGGAAGGCTTTGTGGTCTTGGGGTGGGACTTGAAGCCCCACCAAGATGCGGCCATAGTCGGCGCCTTGGTTGCGGTAATGGAACAAGCTGATGTTCCAGTTCGGTCGCATGGCCGATAAAAACTTCATCAATGCGCCTGGGCGTTCCGGGAAAACAAAGCGCAAGAGGCGTTCATCGTGGGCGAGCAGACTCGTGCCGCCGACCATGTGGCGAATGTGCTCTTTGGCCAAATCGTCGTGGGTGAGGTCCAGGGACTTGAAGCCCGCGCGGTCGAGGTGGCGGGAAATTTTCAAGCTCTCGCCAGGCTTTTGCGTGGTGAGTCCCACAAACACATGCGCGCGTTGGTGGTCACTCATGCGGTAGTTGAATTCGGTGATTTGGCGCGGTGCGGGGCTCGCGCCAAAGGCGGGGAGTTGGCCGAGCAACTCGCACAGCCGCTTGAAGCTGCCGCGTTCTTCGGGAATGGTGACAGCGAGCAAGGCTTCGCGGTCCTCACCAACTTCGGCGCGCTCGGCCACAAAACGCAAACGGTCAAAATTCACATTGGCCCCGCACAAAATCGCCGCAAAGGTGTGTGGGTGTTTGGCCTGGCCTTGTTTTTTGAGGGCCAAGACGTATTTTTTGATGGCCGCCACGGCCAAGGCGCCAGCGGGCTCGACGATGCTGCGCGTGTCGATGAAGACGTCCTTGATGGCGGCGCAAACCTCATCGGTGTCGACCGTGATGAAGTCGTCGACCAAGTTTTGCGTGATGCGAAAGGTCTCTTGTCCCACCAGTTTAACGGCGGTGCCGTCCGAGAAAAGGCCCACATCGCTCAAAGGCCGACGCTCACCCGCGTGCAAGGACTCGATCATCGCGTTGGAGTCGTTCATTTGCACACCGATCACTTTGATCTCAGGTCGCACGGCTTTGATGTAGTTGGCCACCCCTGAGATCAAGCCCCCGCCCCCGACGGCCACGAAGACCGCATCAAGCGGGCCAGTGACTTGTCGCAGCATCTCCATGGCCACGGTGCCTTGACCCGCGATCACATCCGGGTCGTCAAAGGGGTGCACAAAGGTGAGGCCTTGTTGTTTCTCCAGCGCCAAGGCGTGCTGGTGCGCATCGCTGTAGCTCTCGCCATGGAGCACCACGTGAGCGCCCAAGGCTTTCACCGCATCGATCTTGACGCCGGGGGTGGTCACGGGCATCACGATGGTGGCTTTCGAGCGGAGTTTTTGAGCCGACAAGGCCACCCCTTGGGCATGGTTGCCTGCGGACGCACAGATGACGCCTTTTTTCAGTTGCGCAGCACTCAAGTGCGCCATCTTGTTGTAGGCACCTCGAAGTTTGAAGCTGAACACCGGTTGCTGGTCCTCGCGCTTGAGCAGCACCGTGTGGCCTAAGCGTGCGCTCAGGGTGTTGGCGGTTTCCAGAGCAGTCTCGCGCGCCACGTCATAGACCTTGGCGTTGAGGATTTTGATCAAGTAGTCCGATGGCGACAATGTCTTGGGGGCGGGATGGGGCTTGTGGGTGCGTGTGGTCATGCGAGCGATTTTAGTGCCGCCTGGGCAGCCCAGGTTTCGGGCCCCGAGCCGCTTGAGCGCCGTCAAAACTGAGGTACAGTCATTCTCGGGCGATGACTGGGTTGCCAGTTCACACTCGGGTCGCTTGAGAGTCGCCCAAAAAAAACCCCGAACCAAGCGGTTCGGGGATAAATCCACCAGTGATGGTGGAGGAGACAAACGGTGCGTGTTGTTCACGCCAGACTCCAATATACCAATAATTTTGTTGCGCTGCAACATTTAAAATTAACAACCAGAAAGGTCAAGGACATGGACTGCACAGTCAGCTGGACGGGAGGCACGGGGGCGCGCTCGGCCATGGGATTTTTGGCCGAAACCGGCAGTGGCCACACGGTGATGATGGATGGTGCGCCCGACGCGGAGCGTCCCGACAATGGCGGACAAAACCTGGCGCCGCGTCCCATGGAGATGGTGCTCGCGGGCACGGGTGGGTGTACCGCTTACGACGTGGTGTTGATCTTAAAGCGCGGGCGCCAACAAGTGAGCGCTTGCCAAGTCCAACTCAAAAGCGTTCGAGCCCCAGAAGACCCCAAAGTCTTCACCCAAATCCACATGCATTTTGTGGTGACGGGCACGAATTTGAACGTGGGGGCGGTGGAGCGTGCCATTGCCTTGAGTCACGAGAAGTACTGTTCGGCCTCCATCATGCTCGCCAAAACCGCCCACATCACCACCAGCTTTGAGGTGGTGGCTCAAGAGCCCTGACAACGCCTCGGGGCTCAGCGCCTCAGATGCGGTGGGCCACGGTGGTCATCACCTTGGCGCTCAGGCTCATGAGGGTCTTGAGGGCCTGGGGCAACTCTTGCGCGCCGGCCTTTTGCGCATCCTGGGCGTGCTGGATTTCGTCTTTTTGCATTTGCGCCACGATCGCCTGGGAGGCCCAGTCTTTGGGGGGTAAACGGTTCAAGTGAGACGCCAAATGACGCTCCACTTGGACTTCGGTCTCCACCACAAACCCCAGACTCATGGGGTCCTTGCCGATTTTGCCCACGGCGTAACCCAAAGCAAAGGCACCGGCATACCACAAGGGGTTGAGGTAGCTCGTGTGACCACCGAGCTCGTCGATGCGTTCTTGGGTCCAGGCCAAGTGGTCGGTTTCTTCTTGGCTCGCGTGCTTGAATTGGCGCTGCAGTTTGGGGTCCGAGGTGGCCAGTCGTTGCGAGCTGTAAAGGGCTTGTGCACACACCTCACCCACATGGTTCACCCGCATCAGGCTTGCCGCGAGCGCTCTGTCTTGAGCGCTGAGCGTGTCGGTGGTGCCCGCGCTCTCGCGCTTCAAACGCGCTTGGGGACTGGGTCGGCTGGCGTGGGGTTTGGCCAACAAGGTGCGAAGCGCATCGTCTAGCGCAGCAATGATGTGGTCGGTCGTGCTCATCGGTGCATTGTCCCTGATTTTGAAGACCCCGCCCCAGCGGGTGATTTCAATCCCCACGCGCCCCAGGTGTGTCCCAGGCAGACGGATGGGGTGAGGCTTAAAGTATGCTTTGTCGCCATCCTGACATGATGATGAAATATAAGCATCATATTTGTGTTGCGTTGCAACAACCTTAACAAAAACAATTACTTATTTACTTTACGACCGAATACGAGTTCTGTTTCAATACGCGTAACTTCCCAAAAACGGGGGTTTACCCAGGGCTTCATTTTTAAACTTAAGAATTATTGAGAACACTGGGATTTTTATCAACCATGGAGAAAAGAAACATGAAAAAAACACTCGTTGCCTTGGCCGCAATGGCTTCTTTGGGCGCAATGGCTGAAACCACCATGAGCATTTACGGCATCATTGATGGTGGTATCCGTCAAGATTCGAATGCAGCCAAGACCTCAACTGGTGGCACACAGTCACTGACCCAGTTCAACAACGGCACTTTGAATACATCGCGTTTTGGCTTCAAGGGCACCAAGGACCTCCAAAGTGGCTTGAAGGCCAACTTCAAGTTGGAGAGCGGTTTCACTGAAGGCAATGGACAAGATTCCGGCAACGTGGTCAACCCTGCGGTGACTTCCGTGCCCCAAACGGCCAGCACGTATTCCAAAAACACCCTGTTCGATCGCACGGCCAGTGTCGGTTTGCAAGGCTCAATGGGTGCCTTGGACATCGGTCGCATGACTACCTTTGCTTATGACATGACCGCTGGCTACGTCATCGATCCCATGGGCATGGAGATGACCAACAACAGCCACTACGTGGCTGCCAAATCATTCAACATCAATCCACAAGGTTTGGCCATTCAGTCGAGCCTTTTCACCGTTCGCCGTGACAACACTTTCAAGTATGTGGGCACATTTGGTGGCTTGAGCGTGGGTGCAGCCTACTCTTTGGCCAACGTGGCTGGCAGCCAGTCCGCTGGTTCTTCCATGCAAGCCATGGTCAAGTACGTGGGTGACGGTTTTGCATTGGCCGCGTCCACTGACAGCTTGCAAGACGGCAATTCGCTCAAGCAAACCTTGAGCACCTTTGGCGGCAATGTGACTGTGGCTGGCTTCAAAATCACCGCTGGTGGCACTCAGTTGAGCACACCGGCTGGATTTGCGCCTGTGGCTGCATCTTTTACCAGCAACAGCTTCTCCAACCCAGCCGGCTACATCGTCGGTGGCTCAGCTGCTGCACAGACCAAAATCAACGTGGCTGACCTCGGTGTGGCTTACCAGATGGGCCTCTTTAACTTGGCTGCAGGCTACTACAACGCCCAAATCCAGCAAGGCGTCTTGGCCAACAACACCGTCAATACACTCATTGTGCGCGTCAAATACGCCTTGGATCCTTCCACCGATTTGTATGTCGAGGCCGACAACTCCAAAGCCACGGGCTTGGTTGAAGCCAAGTCTGCCGGTGCGAGCTTGAGCGACACGGGCTTCACGGCCGGTTTGCAATACCGCTTCTGATTGAGCGCAGGCACTCTCCTTTGGAGAGCGCCTGCATGACATGAGTCGCTCATCCGTCGCTCATCGGTCACTTATCCAGGCCTTGTCGTTTAACGCGGGCCTGGTGTTGGGTTTGAGCTACCCAGCCCCTTGAGCCTTGGTCTGGGGAACTGATGGGTGTTGGAGCCGCGTTGAAATGCTTTTGAAGTCACTTTGATTCGTGCCCACTCAAGTTTTACCCATTGGTGCCGATTTCACAGTACAGACATAAAACCTAGGGTAAACCCGATAAAAAGAACACTTTAGTGTAGGTTCCCGCCTGATTTTGTAACGCTACCGCAACACAATACCCACGCCAAGCTCAAAAGTCTTTGCGTCAAACTCCTGCGTCTGGTGAAATACTGACAACTTCCCAATAAAGGGGGTTGGCCTAGGGTCGCTGCTTTAAATTCAATTCTAAAAAGCGGCTCAACGCTCTTATTTAAACCTTGGAGAATCTTTGACATGAAAAAAACACTAGTTGCGATCGCTTCTCTAGCCGCTTTGGGCGCGATGTCCACATCGGCTTTGGCCCAGTCTTCATCTTCCATTTACGGCAATTTGGACCAAACTTTGGTTCAAACCAGCCAAGGTGGCAAGTCAGCCACTTCTTCTGCTTCTAACAACAACTCATCTTCTTACTGGGGTATCACCAGTACTGAAGACATGGGCGGCGGCTTGAAGGCTTCTTTTGACTTGCGTTCAGAAATCACATTGATGACAGGTCAAGCTGCTTCAACCAGCACATCAGCAACCAATGCTGGCCAAACATCAACAGCAGCCGTGACACAAAACACCGTCACCAACGCTGGCGACAAGCCTTCCTTCTTCAACCGTGGCGCATTTTTGAAATTGGCCAGCGACAACTTTGGCGCCATCACCATTGGTCGTCAAGGAGACGCATGGTGGATTGCACAAGGTCAAGTCAACACCACAACCGGCGCGTCTGGTGGTTTCGGCAATTTGACAGCCATGCAAACCAACACCACGAACACCAACTTGATCGGTGGCGCTAACCCCACCGTCTTGGCAAACTATATGGGTTCTGCCACTGCTGCTGGTGCCAACATCAACCCCGCCTACTACCCCGTGTCTGAAGCCTTCATGGGCGGTTTTAGATTTGACACCCCCAGCATCGCTGGCTTCCAAGCGTCTTACCAAATCGGCGTGCCAAAAGTGTCTTACAACGACGCTGGTTCAGCCAACAACGGTTCAGCATGGGTGTTGGCCTATGATGGCATGGGTGCTTCAATTCGCGTGGCCTCAACAGCTCGCAATGACTACTCAGGCTCTAAAGTTTGGGAACAAAACTTGGTTGGCGGCTCCTACACCATGGGTCAATGGAAATTGGCTTTGTCAACCAACAAGAGCAAGTTCTCTGGCTCTGCAGCAACAGCTGGCGTAGACGGCTCCACAGCCACAGGCCTAGGCGTGTTCTACACCATGAGCTCCGCTTTGACATTGAACGTGGCTTATGGCGAGTTGAAAGACGACGTCAAATCAGCCAACACATTCAAGCAAACCTCTTTGAACGCCGTGTACAAATTGTCACCACGCAGCAGCGTCTACGGTGGTATTTTCAACGGCGTGAACGCTGGCCCAACGATGAAACAAACCCCCATCTATGCGGGTAATGGCACTGACACATTGGGTGCAACTGTGAATGCTTACACAGTCGGTATCAAGCACACTTTCTAATTCAAACGCTGACGTCTCGTCAGTTTAGAATTGAAATGTTCAGACCCCACGGCTTTTCGGAGCAGTGGGGTTTTTTTATGGGGAGATTGGTTCAATGAAAACAACACGATTGAAAACCATCGGCTTGCTCGGGCTTGGGCTGTTGTTGGCCTGGGTGGTGAGCGCCAACGCCAAAGAGGACTTGTTTCGTGTCACGCTCTTGGGGACAGGCACCCCCGTGCCCAGTGTTGAGCGCTTTGGCAGCAGCACGCTCATTGAGGTGGGCGAGCAGCGCTTGCTGTTTGATTTTGGTCGGGGTGTGAGCATTCGTTTGAATCAGTTGAAGATGCCCATGGGCTCGATCCAGGCGCATTTCTTGACCCATTTCCACTCGGACCACACCAACGGATTGCCCGATCTTTGGCTCACCGGCTGGTTGCGTCCTGTTTATGGGCAAAGGAATACGCCCTTCATCATTTACGGACCCCAGGGCCTCACCGAACTCACAACGGGTTTGAGTGCCGCATTTGGCCAAGACATTCGCACCCGTGCGAACGATGAGAAGTCGCCCCTTTTGGGCGTCACGTTTGAGCCGCATGAGATTGATGCCGGCGTGATTTATGAGCACCAAGGCGTCAAGGTCACCGCCTTCAACAACGATCACAGTGACAAGGTCAAACCGTCCTTGGGCTACAAGATTGAATACAAGGGCAAAGCCGTTGTCTTATCGGGAGACACCAAATACAGCGAAGAGGTGGTGCGTCAAAGCGCAGGGGTCGATTTGCTCGTTCACTGCGTGACCGTGATCCCGGAGGACTTGCTCAAGCAGTATCCGCAGTACAAAGCCATTTATGACCACCTGTCCTCGCCAGAAGAAGCGGCTCGTGTCTTCAAAGCGGCTCACCCCAAGCGGGCGGTCTACAGCCACATTGGCTTGAATGGCAACGCCAGTGTTCAAGATTTGGTGGAAAGAACCCAAGCGGTTTACAGCGGGCCTGTGGTCGTGGGCGAGGATATGATGGCGTTTGATGTGTTGAATGGAGCGCGTTGACCCCATGGGCCCTGAGCCCCGCGGATACGCCATGTCAGAACCGTGGTGACTGCTTGGCGCGCCTTCACTTCAGGTGCTCTGCGGCAAACGCAATGCCCTCCAGGGTGTAGGCGCCACAGCCAGGCGAGTGAGTCTGCAGGTGCTCAGCACCGAGACAAGGAATGCGCCCCAACAAGGGCGCTTTGAGTCGGGATTGCAAGGTGATCAGATTGCCCTCCAAATGCGGCATGTCGGGCTGCAGACAGTTGGCCACCCAGCCCAGCAGCGGCAAGCCACGAGATGCGATGCTCTCTTGTGTCAAAAGGGCATGGTTGATGCATCCCAGTCGCATGCCCACCACCATCACCACCGGTAAATTCACCACCTGGGCAAAATCCGCCAAGCTCTGGTGTGCATTGATCGGCACCAGAAATCCGCCCGCTCCCTCGACCACCACCGTATCGTAGTGGTCCGCGAGACTTTGGTAGCCCCTCACCATGACGTCCAAGTTCAATTCAATCCCACGGTCCTGGGCCACGAGGTGTGGGGCAGCGGGGTCGTCCAAGATGTAGGGACAGATCGATGGGGCCGTCAGATGGGGGGGTGAGCGCGATGATTGGCGAGCCCAGGGTGGCGTTGATGTGGGCGCTGAAGTTCGATTTGAAGTTTGCGCAGATGGGTGGGCGCACGGCTCAGCAAGGCTCGCCAGCAGCAAGGTCTCCAAGTCCTCGTTGACCCTGACCCCTTGGGCGTTGAGTGTCGTGCCGGCCACCACGGGTTTGAAGCCCACGGTGTGGTGGCCACCCAGCCGAGAGCGCCAAATGAGAGCGGCTGCCACCAAGGACTTGCCCACTTCGGTGTCGGTGCCGGTGATGAATACACCTCCAGTCCATGCGTTGAGTGTGCTCATGGGCATCCTGAGAGGATTTGCGACTCGGCGCTTTGAAGGGCGGTGATGAGTCGAGCCACATCGTCCAGGGTGTGCTCCGCGCAAAAGGTGATGCGCAGTCTTGAGGTGCCGATGGCCACAGTGGGTGGGCGAATGGCCACGGTCAAAAAGCCCGCCGCTTGGATGATGGCCGAGGCCCTCAACGCATCCCCATTGCTGCCCACGATCAAGGGTTGAATGGGGCTCCAACTCGGCGACAGTTGCCAGCGCTTGAATTGTGCCTGCGAGCGCCAGCATTCAATGAGGGTGTGCAAGTGGGCTCGCCGCAGTTGGCCCTCAGCGCCTTCGATGAGCGTGAGGCTTTGAAGCGTTGCGTGGGCCAAGGCGGCGGGTGAGGCGGTGCTGTAGATATAGGGGCGAGACTTTTGAAAAATCCATTGAGTGAGCGCTGCAGTCGCGCAAACAAAGGCACCACTCACCCCCGCGGCTTTGCCCAAAGTGCCCATGTAGACGATCCGATGGGAGCGCACCTGGAGGTGCTCGAGCGCGCCATGGCCGAGCTCACCCAAGACGCCAAAGCCATGCGCATCGTCGAGCACCAAGAGCGCATCAAAACGCTCGGCGAGCTCGAGCATGGCGTGCACCGGTGCCAAGTGACCGTCCATGCTAAAGAGCGTGTCGCTCACGATGATTTTCAAGGCACTCGTGTCCGCTGCCAAGCCGCGCTCCAAGGGCCCCAGGTCCTCGGTGTCAAACAGCTGGAGCTCCAGAGGGCCTTGCTGCTTGGCCAAGCGGATTCCATCGATGATGGAGGCGTGGTTGAGTCGGGCCGAGTAAATGCTGGGGATGCTGGATCTTTGCGCTTGAGTGTCTTGGAGCGCTGGCCTAAGAGCGAAGGTCGCCAGTGAAGCGAGAGCGCCCATGAGGCTCACATTGGCCGCATAGCCATTGGCAAAGAGCAAGGCCTGTGCACCTGGGATGTGGGGCGACTGCCACGCGGCCAAGCGCGCCTCCAAGTCTTCGTGGGCTTGGGTGTGACCGCTGATCAAATGCGAGGCGCCGGACCCCACCCCCCAAAGCCGGGCCCCATCGATCAAGGCTTGCTTGATCCTCAGGTCATTGGCCAAGCCCAAATAATCGTTGGAGCAAAAGGTGGTGAAGTTCTCTGGCCCAAAGCGCTGCGCGCTGCCCGTGGGCGTTTGGGCAACTCGGCGAAGCCTCAGCAGGCCGCTCAATTCGAGGTTTTGGAGGGCCCGCTTGGCCAAGTCTTGCGCCCCCATGGTGCTGGGGAAGAGGGGGTGCGTTGGCATCTGTTCGGGCGACTGTTTAGGCGTTGGGTCATGCCCAAGTTCGGGCTGCTGGGGCTCTTGCATCTCAGTGCTTCAGACTCAAATTCAAGGCTCGCTCAATGCCCTTGGACATCAACTCGATCTCGCCTTGGGTGATCACATAGGGGGGCATCACATAGACCGTCTCGCCAATCGGTCGAATGAGGAGTCCTTGCTCCAGGGCATGGAAGTGCATGCGGCTCGTGAACTCGGGGTGGTCTCGCGCGCATTGTGGGTGCAGGTCAAACGCCAAAATGAGGCCGGTTTGACGGTGGTGAACGAGTCGATCATCGCTTTGGGTCCAGCGGAAAGCCTCTTCAAGCGTGCGCGCGAGCGTGAGGTTGTGGGCCACGATGTGGTCACTCTCAAAGATGGCCAAGGCGGCCAAGGCCGCGCTGCACGCCAACGGGTTGCCGCTGTAGGAGTGCGAATGCAAAAAGCCTTGGGCCAGCTGGTCGCTTAAAAAAGCGCCATAAACGGTGTCGGTGCACAGCACAATGGACAAGGGCAAGTAGCCAGCACTGATGCCTTTGGAGAGGGTCAAAAAGTCGGGCCAGATCTGGGCGCTTTCACAGGCAAAAAAAGTACCCGTGCGGCCACACCCCACGGCGATTTCATCGGCAATGAGGTGCACACCATGTTGGTCACACAAGTCACGGGCCAGTTGGAGGTAAAGCGGCGAGTGCATCGCCATGTGGCCCGCGCACTGCACGCGCGGCTCCACGATCAAGGCGCTGATGTGCTGGGCGCGGCGCATGAGCAAATCGCTCAAGGCTTGGGCAGCGCGCTTGGCGACATCGTCGGGCGTTTCTTCGCCTTGGGCTTGCCGCGCGTCGGGTGACATGACCGTGTGCACGCCCTTGATCAAGGACTCGTAGGACGCGCGAAAGAGCGGCACATCGGTGAGCGACAAGGCGCCCAAGGTCTCGCCGTGGTAGCTGCTCGAGAGGCAAATGAATTCATTTTTTTGGGGCTGGCCCGTTTGTCTCCAAAAGTGGTGACTCATCTTCATGGCGATCTCGACGGCCGAGGCGCCGTCGCTGGCGTAAAAAGCATGCCCCAAGTGGTGTTGGGTCAAGGCCGAGAGTTGTTCGGAGAGCTCCACCACGGGTGGGTGGGTGAGGCCTGCCAGCATGACGTGTTCAATGCGGCCCATTTGTTCTTGAATGGCCGCATTGATGCGGGGGTTGGCATGACCAAAGAGGTTGGTCCACCAAGAACTGATGCAGTCCATGTAAGCGCGGCCTTGCGCGTCATAGAGCCAGACCCCTTGGCCCTTGGCGATGGCCAAGGGTGCCACCTCTTGGTGGTGCTGCATTTGGGTGCAGGGGTGCCAAACGCTCAAGCGGCTGCGCTGGCCCCAGTCGGGCGGGAGAGTTGGGGGGGAAGAGGCAGGCAAAGTGGACATGTCGGTGGGGCGAGGAGGCGCGCAAACGCGCGCTCTAGAGCGTAAAAAAGCCAATATACTACGCCTGAGACCCTACGCTGGGCTTTCAAGATCCACCAGAGGCGCATTTTTGAGATTTGTTGATGTTGGCTCTTCGGCGCCGACGCGCTCTTGAAGCCTCCTGGGGCGCCCGTTGGCGCTTCGCTTGGTGTCCCAAGACACAGGCTGCTTGTCCCCCCTGCTACAGAACCACACTCGGACATTGATCCATGACCACCAGCACCATCCTCTTTGAAAGCCCCATGACCTTTGTGCCCGTGGGCTCGATGGCGTCCAAGGCCACGAGTGCGGCCCCACCCAATGAACGCCTGAGTCTGGCCCACATTCAGGCGCTTTTTGACCTGCCCTTCAACGACTTGATGTTTCAGGCGCAAACGGTGCACCGCGAGCATTTCAACCCGAGTGAAGTGCAGCTCTCGACCTTGTTGTCCATCAAAACGGGAGGTTGCCCCGAGGACTGCGCCTATTGTCCGCAGTCGGTTCACCATGACACTGGGGTGGATGCGACCAAATTGATGGACGTCGATGAGGTGAGACAGGCCGCGAGTGCGGCCAAGGCACAAGGGGCGAGTCGCTTTTGCATGGGGGCTGCGTGGCGCGAGTTGCACGAGCGAGATGTGGACAAAGTCGCCGCCTTGATTGGCGTGGTGAAAGATTTGGGGATGGAGGCGTGTTGCACCCTGGGGATGCTCACCTCGTCTCAGGCCAGCACCTTGAAAGCGGCGGGACTGGATTATTACAACCACAACTTGGATACGGCGCCCGAGTTGTATGGCGACATCATCTCCACGCGTGTCTACCAAGACCGGCTCGATACCTTGCAGCACGTGAGACAAGCGGGCATGCATGTGTGCAGCGGTGGGATTGTGGGGATGGGCGAGAGCCGAGCCCAACGCGCTGGTTTGATTCATCAATTGGCCAACTTGGACCCCTATCCTGAGTCAGTGCCCATCAACCACTTGGTGCACGTCGAGGGCACGCCTTTGGCATCAACCCAGGCCTTGGATCCCTTTGAATTTGTGCGCACGATTGCGGTGGCCAGGATCACCATGCCCACGACTCGGGTGCGGTTATCAGCAGGCCGCCAAGAGATGGGAGACGGCATCCAGGCGCTTTGCTTCATGGCTGGGGCCAATTCGATTTTTTATGGCGACAAACTGCTCACCACGGGCAACCCCGACTGGGCGAGAGACCAAGCGCTCTTGTCCTCGTTGGATATCAAAACAGTTTGAGCCCAGTTGAGGGCCCGCTTGGGTTCATCCCAGCGATAGAAATCTGGCTGGGCATCGAGTTCGAACGCTTGACCCCCCCTCGGTGCCCATGCCATTGAGCACCACCTCAGTGCGCGCTGCACCACAAGGGTGAGTCTTGCTGGATATTGGGGTGACTTGCGGCTTCATTGTTGAAATATTACAACATGATGACTGGCTAAAAATAGCTCATAATGAGACCCCAATCACTCATAAATCAATACTTAATCGTTATGTTTATCGGGTTTGTTCGAATCGGGTTTACCTTGTGACGTAATGGCCCGTAACTTGCAATTACAATTTGATGACGCGCAGAAAATAACGATTTTTTAACCCTGGAGAAACCATGAAAATTGCCTTTAAAAGTACCCTGTTGGTCTCATTGTTGGCTGGAGCGGGCATCACTGCTCACGCTGAAGGCTTTAGCTTTTATGCTTTGATTGACGGCGGTATTGCCTCAACAACCCTGTCAGGCGGCAAGTCTGGCAACACCACCACATCTGAATTCATCACGGGTGGCGTGGCACCTAACTTTTTTGGCTTGTCTGCTGAAAAATCATTGGACAAAGGTTATGCAGCGGGTATCAAGTTGGAAACAGGCTTTTTGCTCAACCCCACCAATTCGCAAACTTACGCATTCGGTGGCAACACCGCATTCAACCGCCAAGCCAATTTGTACGTGACCGGTTCTGCTGGTAAATTGGTCGTGGGGACTCAACCCAATTTCGCATTCAACAGCGTTTTGATGGCCGACCCCCGTGCTGGCTCCAACTACGGCAGCTCGTTGGCTGCTGCAGACATCGACGGCAGCTTGAACACCATCGAAACTGGCGCGATTTCTTACACCTCCCCCGCCATCTCTGGCTTCACCTTTGCGGGTGAGTTCATTCCCCAAAACAACACCGCCGGTGGCGGCGCCAAAGGCGGCAATGCTTTCTCAGCAACGTATTCTGCCAATGGCTTGGGCGTCACATTGGCCGGCTACACAGAGCCACAAGCCGTTGCAGTGGCCACCGCCACCAGCGGTTCAGTGGGTGGTTTGACCTACAAATTTGGCGACTTCACCGCCAAGGGTTTGGTTTTGTCACAAAAGAACAAGACCTATGCCAAGTTGAACACCACCGGTATTGGTGGCGCTTATGCGTTGAACCCAGCCACCTCGTTTGACCTTGGTTTTTACAACACCAAAGACTCGGCCACCAACTACAACATCAACACAGCGGCTGTTGGCGTTTACTACAAATTCTTGAAGGATTTGACCGTGTACGGTCAATACGCCAACGTGAAAAACAGCGGGACCAAGTCTGGCTTCGCCAACTTCACCTGGTCAAGCGTTGCGTCCGACATGGTGACTGCTGGCCAAACAGCCAACACCGTCAACGTGGGCTTGCTCTACGGCTTTTTCTAAATCGCCCAGTCGCCAAGGGTGCTTGGGGTCCAGCCCTGCGCCCGGCCTTATCTTCTCGAGACTTGAGCTGAGCGGCTCAGGCTTTGAGAAAAATCTTAAAAAGTGCGCTTCGGCGCATTTTTTAATGGGCCAACGCATTTCAATTGCTTCAAATGCTGGTCAAAAGCCTGGGCGTTCTGAATTGGCGTTGGAGCATCGAGCCCAGTGCATGCCGCTGGCTTGAGCCATCCCACAGACAGCCAGAGGGCACAAAAATATCGACCTCAGACGACTGGTATTGTGCATAAAGCCGGTCATATCGTACATAATGAAACATGTTGGATTCATTGGATTCGTTAAAGGAGTTGAAAAATGCTTAAAAATGTTTCGGGATTGAAGAGTTCTGCACGGGTGGTGGCCATTTCTTTGTTCGCTTCTTTGGCAGCGGGTGGCGCGATGGCCCAAGCCAACGACACCTTGGCCAAAGTCAAAGCCTCGGGTGAAATCGCCATGGGCGTGCGGGATTCCTCCGGCGCGTTGTCCTACACCCTCGGTGAGGGCAAGTACGTGGGTTATCACATCGAGATTTGCCAGCGCATCGTGGCCAATGTGGAAAAAGCTGTGGGCAAAAAGCTCGAGACCAAAAACGTCTTGGTGACCTCGCAAAACAGAATTCCCCTGACCCAAAACGGCACCGTGGACATCGAGTGCGGCTCCACCACGAATAACCAAACACGCGCCAAGGATGTGTCTTTTGCCATCAACACCTATGTGGAAGAGGTGCGAATGGCGGTCAAGGCCAATTCAGGCATCACCTCCATCAATCAGCTCAACGGCAAGAATGTGGCCACCACCACTGGAACCACCTCGGTGCAGTTGCTCAGAAAACATGAAAAAGCCAATGGCGTGGACTTCAAAGAGGTTTACGGCAAAGACCATGCCGACAGCTTCTTGTTGCTCGAATCGGGCCGCGCCGATGCCTTTGTGATGGACGGTCAGATTTTGGCGGGCAACATTGCCATGTCCAAGAACCCGGCCGATTACAAAATCGTGGGCGAAGTGCTCTCGGTTGAACCCATCGCCATCATGATCAGAAAAGACGACCCCGCCTTTAAAAAGGTGGCCGATGACACCATTCGCGAGTTGGCCAAGTCGGGTGAACTCGCCAAGCTGTATGACAAGTGGTTTATCCAGCCCATTCCTCCCAAGAACACCCGTGTGGGCCTGCCTGCCAGCGAGTTCACCAAAGCCGCCTGGGTCAACTTGAACGACAAGCCCATGGAAGAGCTGCTCAAGAAATAAGTTCGAGGTCAACCGGGAGGCCTGGCGTGCTGGTGTTTCAACACCAGCCCCCAGGCCTCTTGAACAAGGGCAGCCATGCATTTGGATTGGTCGGTTTTTTTAAACGATGACGGTGGGGGCCGCACGTATTTGGAGTGGATGCTCCAAGCCTGGGGATGGACCTTGGCGGTGGCGTTCACAGCGTGGTGTGTGGCGCTCGTTGTCGGTTCGACCGTCGGCATCATGAGGACCTTGAAGTCCTCGCCAGTGCTCAGCCGATTCGCCTTGGTTTGGGTGGAGCTCTTTCGCAATATCCCACTGCTTGTGCAGGTGTTTTTATGGTACTTCGTCTTGCCCAAGATGTGGCCTGCCATGCAGCAGTTTCCCTCGTTTTGGTTGGTCTCGCTCGCCTTGGGGCTGTTCACCTCTGCACGCATTGCCGAGCAGTTCAGGGCCGGCATTGAGTCGATCAAATCTGGGCAAACCCAAGCCGCCTTGGCGCTCGGCATGACCCGCTCTCAGCTCTACCGCTACGTCTTGATGCCGGTGGCGCTTCGAGTGATGATGCCACCCCTCACCAGCGAGTCGATGAATTTGCTCAAAAACTCCTCCATCGCTTTTGCCGTGTCCGTGCCCGAGCTCACCATGTTTGCCATGCAATCCCAGGAAGAAACCTCCAGGGGCATTGAGATCTACCTGGCGGTGACGCTCCTCTACGCGGTGTCGGCTTTTGCGGTGAACCGCTTGTTTGCTTTTCTTGAAAAGCGTCTTCGCCTGCCAGGCTCGGGCGAGGAGGGTGGTGCGCGCTCAGGCGCAGCCTCCCCCCTGTCCACGCCCTTGGGGCTGGGGCACTGAATATGCTGGACCTGGACTTGAGTTTTGTGACGCTTGAGCTGCTGCGCAAGTTCATCTTGCAAGGCTTTGTCTTCAGCGTGGAGCTCACGCTCGTTGCCAGTCTTGGTGGTTTGGTGCTGGGCACACTGTTGGCCATTGGGCGGCTCTCAGGTCTCACGGGACTCTCGGCCCTTTGTGCGCTTTACGTCAACACCATGCGCTCGATCCCCTTGGTGATGGTGATCTTGTGGTTTTACTTGCTCATCCCACTCTTGACGGGGCACTCCATCGGTGTGGAGTTCTCGGCCTATTTCACCTTTGTGGCGTTTGAGGCGGCTTATTTCAGCGAGATCATGCGAGCGGGTATTGCATCGGTCTCGCCCGGGCAAAAAAATGCAGCCTTGGCACTGGGCTTGACCTCGTCGCAGAGTTTGCAGCAAGTGATCTTGCCCCAAGCGTTTCGCAACATGCTGCCCGTCCTCTTTACCCAAACCATCGTGCTCTTTCAAGACACCTCCTTGGTCTATGCCATTGGCGCCTACGATTTGCTCAAAGGGTTTGTGACAGCCGGCAAAATCTACGGTCGCCCCGAAGAGGCGTATTTGCTCGCTGCGGTGGTGTATTTCGCCTTGAGTATGGCCGCGTCTTGGGGGGTGAAACGACTCGAGCGGCGCATTGCCATTGTGCGCTAGGGGACTGAACCCGTGGCCCCTCACAACCCCTTGTCTTGAAAGACTCCAGCATGATTGAACTCCAGCACGTCAGCAAATGGTATGGTCAGACCCAAGTGCTCAATGACTGCAGCACCGAGATTGCCTCGGGCGAGGTGGTGGTGATTTGTGGCCCTTCGGGTTCAGGCAAGTCCACCCTCATCAAGACCATCAACGCTTTGGAGCCGATTCAAGCCGGAAGCATTGTGGTCGATGGCGTGTCGGTGCACGATCGAGCGACCTCCTTGCCTCGACTGAGGAGTCAAGTGGGCATGGTGTTTCAGCACTTTGAGCTCTTTCCACACCTCAGTGTCATGGAGAACTTGACCCTGGCGCAAATCAAGGTGCTCGGGCGAAGTCAGGCGCAGTCCCATGCGCATGGGCTCAAGTACTTGGAGCGCGTGGGCCTTTTGGCCCACCAAGACAAATACCCCGCTCAACTCTCGGGTGGGCAGCAGCAGCGCGTGGCCATCGCTCGCGCTTTGACAATGGACCCCAAAGTGATGCTGTTTGACGAGCCCACCTCCGCCCTCGACCCCGAGATGGTGGGCGAGGTGCTCGAGGTGATGACGCAACTCGCGCACGACGGCATGACCATGATGTGTGTGACCCATGAGATGGGTTTTGCCAAAAGCGTCGGTGACCGGGTGATTTTCATGGATACCGGGCGCATTGTAGAAGACTGCACCAAGGATGAGTTTTTCAACCACCCCGAGCGCAGACAAGCGCGCACGAAAGAGTTTTTAGGCAAAATTTTGCAGCACTGACGGCTTCTCTTCTTTAGACCCAGACCCCAACATGTCCGACCCCACTGAATTGACCCTGACGCGACCCGACGACTGGCACTTGCACTTGAGAGATGCACAATCGCTGTCGGCGGTGTTGCCCCACACCGCTCGCCAGTTTGGGCGTGCCGTGATCATGCCCAATCTGAAACCTCCCGTGACCACGGCAGCCCTCGCCATGGCCTACCGCTCGCGCATTCTCGCCGCGCTTCCCAAGGGGCTGGATTTCGAGCCCTTGATGACGCTTTACTTGACCGATGTCACGCCGCCCACAGAGATCGAGTTGGCCGCCGCTCAAGGTGTGGTGGCGTGTAAGCTCTACCCCTCGGG
>CAIMTJ010000064.1 GCA_903844385.1 uncultured Burkholderiales bacterium | reverse complement strand
CTACACGACGCTCTTCCGATCTCTGGTACTTTGTTCATCTCAAAAACACTGAAAAGGATGATATTCGTCTTGGCTCGTGTCACAGTCAACGAGCCACTTTGTTCAAACCTGAAGTCAAACCCACTGTGCAGTATGAAGCGCAGGCCCTTAAAGTCTGGGCACACTCTCCAAGAGTCGACGGGTATAGGGATGCTTTGGATTCTCCAAAACATCTTGAGTGTTGCCGATTTCTACAAATTCACCGGCCTTCATCACCGCCACTTGATCGGCCAAATAAGACACCACACCCATGTTGTGGGTGATGAACAAATAACTAACCCCCAGCCTACTTTGGAGTTCACGCAACAAATTCAAGATTTGTGCCTGGATTGAAACATCAAGAGCCGAGGTGGGCTCATCGCAAATGATCAGTTGAGGCTTGATGGCCAGAGCCCTTGCAATCGCAATGCGTTGGCGCTGACCACCCGAAAACTCATGAGGGAAACGCAGCAGCGACGTGCGTGCAAGACCGACTTGATCCAACAGCTCCAAAATGTCGCGACTTCTTTGCTCAGCAGTCCAATCGGGATGCAGGCTCACCATACCTTCGAGCAAAATGTCTTCAATTCGCATTCGTGGATTCAAAGACGCAAATGGATTTTGAAAGATGATTTGCATCTGGCGCCTTGCTTGTCGCAAGGTGTCCTTTTGACGCGAAAGCAGTGACTGTTGAGACAGGATCACTTCACCGCTCACCCGCGCTTTGGGGCCGAGTACCTGAATCAAGGCTTTACCCAGCGTGGTCTTACCGCACCCTGACTCCCCCACCAGGGCCAAGGTCTGTCCTTTGGCAATCTCAAAAGAGACCCCTTTCACCGCTTCAAAGACCTGGGTGTTGCTGCCCAACCACCCTCGACCCTTCGAGCCATAAGTCACCTTCAAATCTTTGACTTGCAGCAAGGGCGATTTGGGCGGGGATTCATCTGGGAAGACACCTGATCTTGCCCCGGCAGCGGCTGGAGAACTCGGTTTGTTAGAAAAATCATGGAGCTCGGGGCCTGGCGGTGGAAACGGTGGTCCATCCAACAATCCTTGGGTCAAAACATTCGATGACTCACTAGGCGAGGAAACGCTGGCCGGCTTTTGAACCAGTGCAACCCAAGGCTCTTGGGCCCTGACACAGCGAACACTGTGCTCTTGGGGTGAAGCGGTGGGGCTGGAGCTCTCCATGGACGTCTGTGCTGAGAATATCAAATGCCGCATGGTGTTGGCCGAAGGATCTTGACACTGCTCAATCGCTTGCGGACACCTCGGCTCAAAGCGACAGCCAACAAAATGTTGAGACAAAGGCGGTACCTGCCCAGCAATGGCGGCCAAGTCCCCTCCCCGTTTTTGGGTGCTGGGCAGGGACTGCATCAACAGTTGGGAGTAAGGGTGGCGAGCCTCAAGAAAGAAGCGATGCGCTGCACAGACTTCAACAATTTCACCGGCATACATCAAGGCCACTTGATCGGCCATGCCCTTGACCACAGCCAAGTCATGGGTGATCAAAAGAAGCGCCAACTTGCGCTCAGCTTGGAGTGACTTGAGCAAATCGAGCACTTGCGCTTGAAGGGTGACGTCCAAAGCGGTGGTGGGTTCATCAGCAATCAACACATCAGGCTCTGTAGCCAAAGCCATTGCAATCATGACCCGTTGGAGTTGCCCCCCAGACAGCTCAAAGGCAAACTGATCAAAACGTTTGTCAACCTCTCCAAGGCCAACTCGTTCAAGCCATTCACGCGCTTTGCGTTGGGCCTGAGCTCTAGAGAGTTCAGGCAAGTGGCGCAGGATGCCTTCGGTGACTTGCTCACCGATGCGAATGACGGGATTCAAGCTCGTGGCCGGTTCTTGGAAAATGATCGATATTTTGCGTCCACGGTAACCTTGCATTTCACGCTCAGTCAAGGCCAATAAATCCTGGCCCTTCAAGTCCACTTCACCCGAGGTGAGCTTGGCGACATCGGGCAAAAGTTGCATGAGGGCCAATGCAGTCATGGATTTGCCGCATCCAGACTCACCCACCAGCGCAAAGGTTTGTCCCTCTTCGATGCAAAACTCAAGGGCACTCAAAGCCTCAACCCAAGAGTTAGCGCTTTGCAGATCAACCCCCAAGCCCTTGACCGTCAATACGGGCGGGAGTTTGGGGCTGACTGGCACCATGGTGGCCATGGTGGCCGTGGTGCTGGAGGTGAGTGGCGTGGTCATGACTTTAGACGCGATTGCTCGCCTGAGCACCTTTGGCGTTGGGCGCGTTCTCTCGATGGTGATGGGAAAGACCAACAGGGCGATGTTTGACGATCGTGGCTCGAGATTTGGGGTCAAAGGCATCGCGAACCGCATCGGCGAGCATGTTGGCGCTGATGACCAATGAAAACATGAATAAAAATGCACTCGCCAAGGTCCACCAAACAACAGGCGTGGCGGCCAATTCATCGCGAGATGCGTTAATCATCACACCAAAGCTCGCGGTGTTGGCGTCTACCCCAACCCCCACATAAGAGAGTACGGCCTCCGACAAGATAAATCCCGAGAACTGCATCACACAGTTGATGAGCACCAAATGCATCAAATTGGGGGCGATGTGGGCGAACAAAATGCGCACGCGGCTGACCCCAAAGGCCTGAGCAGCTTGGATGTAGTCGAGCTCTCTGAGCTTCATGGTCTCTCCTCGGATGAGTCGGCACAGTCCCGTAAACGAGGTGAGCGCCAAGATCAAACATAAAAAGGTCAGTCTCGCATCACTTCTCGCCAAGGTGGAATTGAAAAACCCCGCATGCGAGTCAATGAAGACTTGCAGCATCAGGACCGAAGCTGCAATCAAGAGGACATCGGGCACGGAGGCGAGAAGTGTGTAGCCGTATTGAATCACCTCATCAACCCAGCCTTTAAAAAACCCAGCGGTGATCCCCAGAACCAGCGCCAAGGGCATGATCACCAACGTCGTGAGGGTGCCAATGACAAAGGCCGTTCGCACGCTTTTTAATGCCAGCAACAAAACCGAATTGCCAATTTGATCGGTGCCCAGCACATGGTAGTGGCCTGACAAGGTGATGAACCAAAGCACGGTGGTGCTGATCATAAAGAAAGTGAACAATGCCGTTTTAACGGGCCACACAAACTGCCCTTGGCGAACCCAGGACCAATGCGCGTGCCATGTTGAACTTGACGAACGAAAACCCAAGACCCAAAACAAAATCGCCCATACGCAAAGATTCAAAACGACAGACTCTGCCAAAGCTCGAAGGCTCAAAGCCACACAGTCGGCGATGCGCTCAGTCTTGGGGTCTTTCAAATGTGCCCCCCCAAATTTCAGTCTGGGGTAGTCGCGCACATTGAGTCCATCTTGAATGAAGCTTTCTTTTTTGAAGGCATAAGCTGACAATGGGGCTGAGTAGCTGCGCTCCTTGGCAGTTTTGAGCGACTGAGTGAGCCAGTCCAATAAGGATTGAGGTTCAGCATACAAGACCTGTCCCGAGGCTTCTTGATCTAGGGGCAAGCGAAAATGGACCGAGTCGAGCATGGCCACCACAATAAACAATGACAACACCATGGCGCTGGCCACAGAGACGGGTCGCATCAACGCTTTGGCCCAAGACGCTTTGAGCGGTGGGGTTTTATAGACATACAGCCCATAGACTATCCCACACAGTATCAGTGCGTACAAAAAGAAATCAATGAGCATCAAGACCGGTTGCATGGTGGTGTTTTATTGAATCTTGTCGTTAAAGCTCGTGAAAAGTGAATTCATGGTTCTTCAAGAGATCTTATTGCAATCGAATGCGAGGGTCAGCCCAGGCATAACACAAGTCGGTCAAGATCAATCCTGCAATATAAAGAAATGAGCCCACAAACACCATTGATCTCACAATGGCGAAGTCTTGAGAGCCAATCGCCTCAATCAAATAGCTCCCCAGTCCAGGGATCGCAAAAAACGACTCCACAATGAGGCTACCCATGAACAAGAGGGGAATGATGGCCACGCTCGAGCTGATGATGGGGATCAACGCATTTTTGAGCACATGGACAAACAGCACACGCACTTCGGACAAGCCTTTGGCGCGGGCAGTGCGCACATAGTCTTTGTCGATTTCTTCCAAAAAGACAGTGCGGTTAAATCTGACATGATTACCAAGGCCCGACATCACGCTGATTGCGATGGGCATGATCAAAAATCGCCACGCGTCGCCTTGCCCGCTGTAACCCGATACTGGCAACCACTGCAGGGTCTTGGCGATGATGAATTGGCCTGCCACAATAAAAAAGAGCGATGAAATGGACATGATCACAACGCAGATCAAGGTTCCCCAAAAGTCCAAATAAGTGCCTCGAAAAAACGCCAGCATCAAGGCCAAGGCGATGGCGCAAGACATACCAATGATAAAGCTTGGCAGCGCCAAGGCAAGACTTGGTATGGCGCGCTTGGCGATTTCAGTGGTGATGTCACGCCCGCTGTCTGAGCGGCCAAAGTTAAAACTCATCAAGTGAAGCGTTGTATCAAAAAACAATGTGTTGGTGAGCGATTGCGTGCCCGACGACTTTTCATCGTAAAAGAGAGCTCGGTCATAGCCTCGCTCAGCTTTCCACTGCTCTATGGCTGGCGCTGTGATGCGTTTGCCACCCAACTGCATGCGTGCCATGTCATCTGGGGTGTTGAGTTTAAAAAACAGCACAAAGGTCAAGAGGTTGATGCCCATGAGGATCAAAAAACCGTAAAGAAGCTTGCGCATCAAAAAACGAATCATGACTTGAGCTCCTCAAGAAGGAGTGGTGACTTGGCGTCAACGCCAGCCCATGCCGCATTCAATCGAGTGCTCTGGCGTCTGCGCCACACCGACCAGGCAGGCCACACCAAAAGCGCCAAGAGTGCTGGCAATAAGTAAAAAGGCCAAACCACCGCCTGATTCCATTCGTCAATCTTGGCGCGCCTCATGCGAGTATCAACTCGCAAGTAGCTCACATGGTCTCGAATAATGTTGGAGGGTTTACCGTTGTGCACCCAAGGTTGATAAGCGCCTCCAAACTCATCAGACCAGCCAAAAATCAACACGGCGTCGTCTTGCATCAAGGCCTCCATTTTTTTGATCAAGGCCAGCCTCTGGGGTGTATTGTCCATGTCCTTCATGGCTTCAAATAAACGGTCGTATTCGGGGTTGGAATAGTTAGAAGCATTCTCCCCGCCGAATTTCACCTTACCATTGGGGCCATAGAGAAGGAAAAGAAAGTTTTCTGGATCAGGATAATCGGCGAGCCACCCCGCATAAAAAAATTGAGCCGAACCTTTGATCATTTTGTCTTGCCAACGGTTGAAGTCGGTGTTTCTGATTTCAAGCTGGATGTTGAGCTTGGCAAACTGCTTGGCCACCCAGTCCCATTTGGCTTTGTAGCCCGGCCCGACGCCTTGCGTGTCCAAGTTGATCACCAAAGGTTGTCCCGTTTTGGCGTCTCGTCCATTGGGGTAGCCCGCCAAGCTCAGCAAGCGTTTGGCCTCTTCAATGGTCTTTCTGGGCTGAGAGGGTGACTTCATGTCGTAGAGCAAGGGGTTCAACGCTTTGGGGTCTGCGCCAAACACACCGGGCACCACCAAGCTTGAATTGGCCTGTGCTCGGTTGTTTTCAAATATCGCGATGTATTCCTGAAAATCAAAGGCCATGGTGATGGCTTGGCGCAAGAGTTTGTGGCGCTCGGCTTCTTGGGGTGTTTTACCCGCCCCCACCACGGGGTCGAGCCAATTGAAGCCAAAAAACCACTGGCCCACTTGAATCGTGCTGGGCAATTGAATCTGGTGAGACTTGAGCTCGGAGGCCACTCCTGTCTCGTCTTGAATAGCGACTTGGTAGAGAATGCCCTGCTCACCTCGTTCAATTTGTGGGGTGTCGTAATAGCCTTGAACAAATTTGGTGCTGATGGAGGTCTTTTCCTTGTCTCTCAAGGTGAGAATTTGGTCGACAAAGGGCATGGTTTTGCCACAATCAATCAAACGACCACTCTCTCGATCTTCGGGCTCACCTTCACAAGGATAGGCCACCCCTCGAAAATTGGGGTTTTTTTGGAGCAGCATTTTTGAATTGGGCTCGTGCACGGTGAGCATGAATGGACCCGTGCCCACGGGCCAGATATCGGAGGTGAAATTTTTCTCTACCATCCCAGGCTGGGCATAAAAAGCATCCACCTCCCAGGCCACCGGCGCAAAAAACGTCATGGCCAACCAGTAATTGAATTGAGGATAAAGGCCCTTGACCTTGATCCTCAAGGTGTAGCGATCAATCACTTGCACACCTTCAAAGTCCAAAGCGCGAAAATCAAGCCAAGGCAAGGTTTTTTTTGCATTGAAAGTCATGCTCCCGCGCTTGGCCTTCATCTCTTCATTGAGGGCTTTGATGCGCTGGCCATAGCCATCAAAGCCCACTATTTTTTCTGACAAAAAACCATACGAGGGGGAGATGATTCTTGGCGTGGCCAAGCGCTTGATGCCATAGGCGTAGTCATCGGCCACCAATTCCCGTGTCTCGGTCTTGGGAAAATCATAAGGTGTCTTTTTGTCTTTGAGATCAGCAGGACTCAAATGGCTGTAAAGCAGCTCTCCATTGGCCGTTTTTGCAAAGGCTGGGTGGGGCGCGAAAAGGATGCCTTTTTGAAGTTTCAACTCAAAAACACTCACGGCCACTTTTTGCTGATCAGAAGCGCTCAATGGCTGGTTTTTGAAATGCAACTCACGGCCCGCTTGATCCAGGTAGGAGACCTCAGGCAGTTGCACCAGGGTCTTGGGCTCGACTTCGTAGGGACGTTTTAAGTAATGGTATTTGAGAGGCGGCTCGTAAACAGCGTAGGTCCAAGTCGTCTCATTGCTGCTGTAGGAAGAGGCCGAGTCAAGGTGTTTGGGGCCCTCCAAGTAGGAGCTCACCAAAACATTTTGATCGATCAAATCCTGTGAAATGGGCGCGTTCAACACCCATGCGTGAACCCACCCGACTTGCAAAAACAAGGCGGCAGCGACACCATAACGCATCAAGCGCTTGAGGCAGCAGCACATGGGATGGATCAATAAATGTAGGGGTAAAGAAAAATCAAACACACGACTTCAAACCCCACGAGTATCTCATCTTGAGACGGGAGAGGTCATCGTCATGCCTATTCCATCGGTTAAAACGCGTCCGCCAAAGTTTGATTTTAAAGAGACAAAAAAAAGACCAGAGAGCAAGAGGGGTATTCTCATGCACCCCTCTTCACACTCGGGTCTTTGGATTCCACACTCGAGCCGCTTGAGCCCAAAGCGGTGGAATCTGGTCTCAATAGAACTTGTAGCTCAATTTGGCCATCAAAGCGCGTCCCAATGGATCGGTGTAACGGGGATCGTAGCCTTGTTGGAAGGTCGCACCTTGGTTGGTGAATGGGGGTGAAGTGTTGAAGACATTTTTCAAAACCACGCCCAAATTCATGTTCTTGATACCAGTGTAGCCCCAACCAGCGTCGATCACGGTGTAAGCTTTGACTTCGTTGTAGACGTCGGTCTGCACGTTTTCATCCGTATAACCAGAGATGTAGCGCAGTCCCAAGCTGTAGCGCTGGGCACCTGAATTCAAGCTGGTGCTCAAATAGTGTCTCCAACGGAAGATGGGACTCGAGTCCTTGTAGAGTCCGACGTTTTCAACATACTCTCCACCAATGGTGCGTTGGTATTTGTAAGAAAGCACCAAAGTACCCTCATAATTGACCGTCAAACGACCCACATCAGGAATGGTCGAGGCCCAAGCGGCTGAGAAGTCCAAACCATTGGTTTTGACATTGCCCAAGTTGGCTGTGAGCGTGTTGATGTAAGCAATGGCATTGGAGTTGGGCACCACGGTACAACCATCGTATTGCGCGGACTGAGCAGCACCCAAGGTATTACAACGGGTGATCCTGTTGGCATACGTGGTGGGATCCGCAAAAATGGTCTGCTCTGGGAAACCGCTGATTTGGTTGGTCAAAAAGATGTTCCAGTAGTCCACTGTCATCAACAGATCTTGAGAAGGCTTGAAGGCCGTTCCCAAACTGAAGGATGTTGATTTTTCGGGTTGCAAGCCTGGATTTCCACCTTGGAGTGCCTGCGTTTGCTGTCCGCAGTCGCGTGAGGCAACACCCGCTGCAGTGACTTTGCCACCTGGGCACAAAAGCGGGTCGTTGTAGGCATTATTCGTGTAGGTTGCAGCTTGTGGGCCGTAGAGCTCATCCAAGGAGGGTGCTCTAAAGCCCGTGCTCGCTGAACCTCGCAAAATGGTGCTGGGTGAAGCGGTGTATCGAAACGCCAATTTGGGATTGAGTGATTTACCAAAATCGCTGTATTGATCGTAGCGTGCAGCAGCTTGGAGCTCGAGACGCTTGGAGACCGGCATGAGCAACTCAGCCGTCAAAGCGGTCACATTGCGATTCGCACCATCGACGTGGTAGGGTGACAAACCGGCTGAAGGCACGGAGTTCACCATGTTGTCGTTGGTGTCTGAGTTGTATTTTTCTTGGCGCAATTCACCACCCAATGAGATGGCTGCTTTACCCCCGTCCATGGCAAAGAGTTCACGATTAACCCTTGCGTCAATTCCAATTGCAGAGCCGACACCTGTTTGGAGCATTCCAAATGCTTTGTTGGCGGCGATGTAGCTCAAAGCGTCAGCGGTGTTCGAGCCAAAAGGATTCAAGAGGCCACTTGTGATGCCTTTTTGAATCATGGACTTGTTGACATAGCCATTGGTGGCGCTGTCGCTCACAGCACTGCGGGTGGCGTACCATCCGGTTTGGTAATCCCAGTCACCAATCGTGCCGGTCAAATCAGCCACCATGCGAGAAGCATTGGCCTGAGCCAAGGTTTCGCGTCCCCCTGCTGGGACCATGCGCCAGCCAATGCCGGTGAGGCCCTTGGAGGTGTCCAGACCTGGGTAGGTGCTGGGGTAAAAAGGACTGCTCGTGGGCATGGTCAGGCCCGTGACTGGATCAGGTGCCACGCGGGAGACATTGGTGTTTTGAGAAGCAACGGCCGACAAGGTCAGCACATGGTCACCACCCAACTTAAAGGTGCCTTTGGCATTGACGTTGGTGTTGTCTGTTTGCGGAATCAAATCAATGGCCGCCGTGTAATCGAAGCGACAAACGCCAGTCCCCAAGGAAACGGACAAAGGAGGCGCGCAATTGGGGTACGTCAAGTTACCAGAACCCGTGCCACCACCCTTTTTGGTGTAGGAGAAGTTGGCGGGAAAGGTGGTACCTGACGTTTTGGCCAAGCCTTGTGAAGGAATCAGGCCTGAGGCTCCAAAACTGCGATCCAGGGCAATCAAAGAGGCTTGTGTGCGGTTGTCGATCGAGAACCACATGTTGTAGCCATCAGCGTCCAAATTGCCTTTGCCTGCGGAGAAGGTCATTCGTTTGGCTTGACCACCCCCTGCCGAGGTGGGGCTCAAAGACTCCATGCTCAGGTCCATGCCAGAGTAATTTTTCTTGGTAATGAAGTTCACCACTCCGCCCACTGCATCGGTGCCGTAGATGGCTGAAGCACCATCGCGCAAAACTTCAACACGGTCCAAGGCGGCAAATGGAATGGAATTCAAATCGATGGTATTGGCGCCGCCAAGCGGGAAAAAGCCCAAGCGTCGGCCGTCGAGCAACACCAAGGTCTTGTTGGCCCCCAAACCTCTGAGGTTGGCGGTGGCTTGACCACCGGTGGTGGATCCCACCGCTTGAGCACCCCCCAAAGAGCTTTGACTGGCAGTGATGTGGTTCACGAGCTCTTCGGTGCTGCTCACCCCTTGGGACTTCATCTCCTCAACCGAGTAGATGCTCACGGGCAAGGCTTGCTGATTCTCCAGGCTTCTTTTGATCGAAGAGCCAGTGACGGTCACCGCTTGCAGTGAAACTGCACTCGACTGCGCTTGGGCATAGGCACCGCCGCCTGATAGGCACAGGAGCGCGAGCCCCACGGCCACAGGATTCAGTGGAAAACTGGGAGATGTTCGGTTGTTGACCTTCAAGATAGATTCCCTTTTAAAAGTAGTCACAAAATCGTCATTTGCGATTTATACCTAATTTTTTACCAATTGCCAACCCTTTATTCATCAAATTTTCATAATTGCGCGCACCCCTTTTGGTGCAAAGTCTTTATATGAGTATAAAAGGGCACGTTTTTAATGCTTTATATCTCCGGCGATTGAATCTTGAAGATTGGCTTGGTTTTTGAAGCCCCAGACAGGGTGGCAGCCAAGGCTTCACGAGGTGTGAGAAAATAGCCCTTTTTTGACATCAACAGGTCACCGACTTCCATGAGCGCAAACCAAGGTTTCTTATCGGGCAAACGTCTCCTCATCACGGGCGTACTCTCCAACCGTTCCATCGCCTATGGCATTGCCAAAGCCTGTCGCGAGCAAGGTGCAGAAATCGCCTTGAGTTATGTGGGTGAGCGTTTCAAAGACCGAACACGGGAGTTTGCTGCCGAGCTGGGGACGGACTTGATTTTTGACTGCGATGTGTCTGAAGATTCTCAAATCACCTCACTCTTTAGCGACTTGTCCAAACATTGGCCACAGTTTGATGGCTTTGTGCATGCCATTGGTTTTGCGCCCAAAGAGGCGATTGCGGGGGATTTTCTGGAAGGATTCAGCAAAGAGGCTTTTCACGTCGCCCATGACATCAGCGCTTACAGTTTTCCCGCCATGGCCAAGGCATCTTTGCCCTACCTCAGGGACAACGCGTCGCTTTTAACCCTCACTTATTTGGGTGCTATCCGAAACGTGCCGAACTACAACACCATGGGCTTGGCCAAGGCTTCTTTAGAAGCCTCTGTTCGTTATTTGGCCGAATCTTTGGGCTCCAAGGGACGTGGTATGCGGGTCAATGGCATTTCTGCTGGGCCCATCAAGACTTTGGCCGCCAGCGGCATCAAAGGGTTTGGCAAGATTTTGAATGTGGTCGCCCAAGGTGCACCCATTCGTCGCAATGTGACCATCCAAGATGTGGGCAACGTGGCCGCTTTTTTACTGAGTGATTTGGCCGCTGGTGTGAGCGCAGAAATCACTTATGTCGATGGAGGATTTAGCCAGGTGGTGGGCGGTATAGCTGAGCCAGAAATGGGCTCCAATGCGTAAAGTCAAACGATCAGCACCTGCTGCTGGAATCTGCAGAATTGGGGTATCCGTCCCCAATTAGGAGATGCGTCAGGGGCTTGTGCAGTAGGATCATTGAGACGAGACGAAAAGGCGATATCCAAGCGGCCTTGTTGCGTTCAAAGACCGCTCAAGTGGCCCGTCAGCTCCTACTCGGTGGGGGTTGATTGAAGAAGCGTCCATCCCCAATCCACCGTCACGCGGTGATTTAACCGACTTGACCTTTCACGCAATCGGCGAAATAACGCACCCGTCCATCTTCTTGAACCTCCTCCACCAAGCCGTGGATATCGGTCTCAAAGCCTGGGCACAAGGCATTGAACTCACGGGCGAATTTGAGGTAGTCCAAAATCTTTTTATTGAACACTTCGCCCGGAATCAGCAATGGAATTCCGGGAGGGTACGGTGTGATCAAACTCGTGGTGATGCGTCCCAACAAATGGTCAATCTCCACGCGTTCAATGTTGCGATGGGCAATTTGAGCAAAAGCGTCACTCGGTTTCATAGCCGGTGTCAAATCGCTCAAATACATCTCCGTGGTGAGCCTGGCGATGTCGTTCTTGGCATAAAGTTCATGGATTTTTTGACACAAGTCTTTGAGGCCCATGCGTTCGTACTTGGGGTGGCTTGCGCAAAACTTGGGCATGATGCGCCACATCGGGTGATTTTTATCGTAATCGTCCTTGAATTGCTGAAGCGCTGTGAGCAATGTGTTCCAACGCCCTTTCGTAATCCCAATGGTGAACATGATAAAAAAGCTGTACAAACCAGTTTTTTCAACAATAACGCCGTGTTCCATCAAAAACTTGGTCACAATGCTGGCAGGAATACCGGTTTTGGCGAACTTACCGTTCAAATCGAGTCCCGGTGTCACCAAGGTGGCTTTGATGGGGTCGAGCATATTAAAGCCCGTGGCCAATTGACCAAAACCATGCCATTTTGATCGTTTGCCATCCGCTGAAATGATCCAATCATCGGCGCGACCGATGCCCTCGTCCACCATCTTGTCGGGTCCCCAGACCTTGAACCACCAGTCTTTGCCGTACTCAGCATCCACTTTGCGCATGGCGCGCCTGAAATCAAGCGCCTCAGCAATGCTCTCCTCCACCAGGGCCGTGCCGCCAGGGGGCTCCATCATGGCCGCCGCCACATCGCAACTGGCAATGATGGCGTACTGGGGGCTCGTACTGGTGTGCATCAAGTAAGCTTCATTAAAAAGCTGTCGATCGAGTTTGGTGTTTTGCGAATCTTGAACCAAGACATGACTGGCTTGGCTGATACCGGCGAGCAGCTTGTGGATGGATTGGGTCGCATACACCACCGAGTGCTTGGGACGTTCTCTTTTTTTGCCCATCGCGTGGTATGGCCCGTAAAAAGGGTGAAAGGCAGCATGAGGCAACCACGCCTCATCGAAATGCAAATTGGGTATGTAGCCGTCGAGCATGCCTTTGATGACCTCGGTGTTGTAGAGCACGCCGTCATAGGTGGACTGGGTGATGGTCATGACCCGGGGCTGAACTTTGCTCGCATCCACGCCTTTGAGCAAAGGATTGGCTTTGATCTTTTGCTGAATGGTTTTGGGTTCAAATTCACTTTGTGGTATGGGGCCGATGATGCCAAAGTGGTTTCGTGTGGGTTTCAAAAAGACGGGTATCGAGCCCGTCATGATGATGGCATGAAGAACCGACTTGTGGCAGTTGCGGTCCACCACCACCACATCACCGGGTGCCACCGTATGGTGCCAAACCATCTTGTTGCTGGTGGACGTCCCATTGGTCACAAAAAAGCAATGGTCGGCGTTGAAAATCCGAGCCGCATTGCGCTCAGAAGCCGCAACTGGGCCGGTGTGATCGAGCAGTTGACCGAGCTCATCGACCGCATTGCACACATCAGCGCGCAGCATGTTCTCACCAAAAAACTGGTGAAACATCTGACCCACAGGGCTTTTGAGGAAGGCCACTCCCCCGGAATGCCCTGGGCAGTGCCAGGAGTAGGAGCCGTCTTCCGCGTAATCGAGCAAGGCTTTGAAAAACGGGGGCTGTAGACCTTCGAGATAGGTTTTGGCTTCCCGAATGATGTGACGCGCCACAAACTCTGGCGTATCTTCAAACATGTGAATAAAGCCGTGGAGCTCTCTTAAGATGTCATTGGGCAAATGCCTTGAGGTTTTGGTCTCGCCGTAGATATAAATCGGCACATCGGCATTTTTAAACCGAACCTCGTCGATGAAATTGCGCAAATTCAAAACAGCCGGGTCCAAGTCCGGACCAGGGGTAAATTCCTCGTCATCAATAGACAAGATAAAGGCACTGGCTCTGGACTGCTGCTGAGCGAATTGGCTCAAGTCCCCATAACTTGTCACGCCCATCACTTCATAGCCCTCGCCCTCTATCGCTTGCGCTAAAGCGCGAATTCCAAATCCTGAGGTGTTTTCAGAACGGAAATCTTCATCAATGATGACGATGGGAAAGCGAAACTTCATGGGACACTCCGAGCACTGGGCAATCGAGGGAAAAACAAAAAAACCATTGCGCGTGAGTGTAACCGCTTTGGACTGTTAGAATGGAACAATCCGGAGAGATGGATGAGCGGTTTAAGTCGCACGCCTGGAAAGCGTGTGAGGGTTAATAGCCCTCCGCGGGTTCGAATCCCGCTCTCTCCGCCAATACCCCCTATGAGGGGTATTTTTTTGGGCCTGAAATCAACTGGCTCAGCTGATCTGGCCGATCAATTCAAGATAAGCGTCTTCAAGTGTGAGCGCTTGGACACTG
>CAIMTJ010000063.1 GCA_903844385.1 uncultured Burkholderiales bacterium | reverse complement strand
GCCAAGGCCTTGGGAGAGCATGAGAACAAGATTGTTCAAGAGCTCTTGAGCGTGCAAGGCCAAGCGGTTGAGATCGGCGGGTATTTCTTGCCCGATGTGAAGAAAATGACCGAGGTCATGCGCCCAAGCGCCACGTTCAACCAAATTTTGGCCTCGGCCTAATTGGAGTCACTCACCATCAATCCATCCCACCCCATGGCTCTTGATGGCTCTTGATGGTTGTTGTTGGTTTGAAAGATCACGGTCATACAAAATGATGAGTTTGAGTTTTCTAGCACGATACGCCCCAAAGAAAGTCCCATTTGCGCTTGAGCGGCGTGAGGGCTTGATCAATGGATGGGGCTGCCTGCTGGGTATTGTCTTGTCTCCATACTGGGGCTTGGGGTTCATGAAAAACTCGCAGGCGGCAGACGCGCCTGTTGAGCACATGATGACCTCTGGGCGACTGCGCACCATGCAAGAAATGCTCAATGGGGTTCAAGGGCACGTGATCGAGGAGGCGCAACTCCTGAAAAAGGGCATTGCGTTGCATTTGTCCATCTTGGCTGACAATGGCAACTCGGTGCCCTTGGGTGTGAGTGTTGACTCGCCCATGACGCCAGACCACCACGTTCAAGACATTTATCTCTTGTCTCAGCGCAACCCTGTGCTCGTCATGGCCCATCTGCACTTGGGGCCTTGGAATGGGCGGGCAGAACTCAACACCCGGGTGCGTTTGGCAGGCACCCAAAAAGTGGTCGCCTTGGCCCACACCAACACGGGGCAATGGCTCATCGACAGCGCTGACATCATTGTGACGGAGTCGGCCTGTGTGGATGCCTCCAATTGATGGACCAGTCGCCGTGAACCAGACCATGAAGTCATCATCATCATGAACGCAAGACTGCTGTGGCCCAAAACGATTGCTGTGGGCGATGTGGTGAAGGTGCGCTTATTGATCCAGCACCCCATGGAGACGGGTTACTTGCAAGACATGACCGGCCACTTGATCCCGCGCAACATCATTCAATGGGTGAGTTGTGTTTATGACGGTCTGGAGGTGTTGCGTGTCGAGACCTCATCGGGTATTGCTGCCAATCCGTTCTTTGAGTTTTATGTGAGAGCCACCGTCACGGGTTTGATGGTTGTCAGTTGGCTCGACGATAACGGGCAAGCGGGTGAGCATCGACAACTCATGCCAGTGCAAACTTGACGCGAATGCTTCATGCCCAAGCGTTGATTTGACGGGTGTAATGCGATTGAATGACCTCAGAGTAACAGAACTTGAAGCTCGCAACATCAAGAAAAATCAATCTTTTCATTTTTAAAGCTGGCTGATGTGTCAACCGCTGTGCCATTGTGAATTTTGTACAATGATCTTGCAAGTTGGGTTGAGGGGGGATTTTTACGGGGGTTAAAGTTCAATACTGAGGTGTTCGTGAGGGTTTTTCTTTTAAAAAACTCATGAACTTGACCCATGCCCAATACATGATGCTTGTTGTGAAGTAATGATGGGAGGATAGATTTGTTTGAGAAAAGAGAGGATCATCGTTTGGTTTTAGGGACGGGTCAATTTATTGATGACCTTGAATCCTCAAATTGTTTACACGCTTATTTTTATAGAAGTCAATTTTCAACAGGATCCATCAAAGAGCTGATCCTTGAATCTGCTTTGAACATGCCGGGTGTCATCGATATTTTTACCGGTCATGATCTATCCGATGCCTGCATGCCCAGGTTCAATGATTTGATAGCATCCCATCAAAGTCTTGATTTTCCCGTATTGGCAGCCAAAGAAATTAGCCATGTGGGGCAGCCATTGGCTGTTGTCATTGCCAAGAGCTATGGGGAGGCACAAAACGCTTGTGAACGCATTGAAGTCGTTATCGACCACGAGCGGACTTCTCGGGTTGTCAAAAGTGATCCCCTCTTTACTATACAGTTCAAGAAAACTGTTTCCGTATCCGAAGTTGATCAACTTGAAGTTTCCTCCTCTTTGAGTATGCCGCGTGTCATTGCGCTGACTCTTGAGCCACGCTCCTTGCTGTCGCGCTACGACAGCACGACAGAGTCATTTCATATCTCATTCGGTAGCCAAACTCCGAGCAGAGCGCAAGTTGACTTCTCCAACATTTTGAAAGTTCCCGTTGATCAAGTCAGAGTCTCCATGCAAGACGTTGGAGGCGCATTTGGATTCAAGTCCTCAGTTTATCCGGAGGATTTGATCGTGGTGTGGGCCACAAAACGACTCAAGAGATCGATCAAGTGGGTATCGACTCGTTCAGAAGATTTTTTAACGGGAATGCACGGGCGTGGCTCAAGCTTAAAGGGCCAACTTTGTTGTTCAAAAGAGGGCAGTTTAACGGGCCTGTCTGCCCATGTGACTTGTGATCTTGGCGCATGGTTGCCTTTTTCTGCAGTTGTTCCCCTGAGAAACGCGACGAGGATTTTGCCGGGTCCCTACCGGGTTTCAACCATTGATATCACGGGAGAGGCGTTTCTGAGCAATGCAGCACCGGTTAATATTTATAGGGGTGCTGGCCGCCCAGAGGCGGCCATCATCATGGAAACTCTCATGGATAAAGCCGCCAACATCTGCCAAGTGGATGTGGTGGACTTTCGGCTGAAAAACTTAATTTCCACGGCTGACATGCCCTTTAAAACACCGACGGGTGAAACACTTGACTCGGGGGATTACCGCAAGGTGTTGTTGAAGGCGCGAGAGTTGTTTGACTATGAGGCGGAAAGAGAGCTCCAAGCCATTCGACGCGATCAACATGAACTCGTCGGTATTGGCGTCGCGTTCTACATCGAGCCTTGTGGAATGGGGTGGGAGTCTGCGTCGATCGAGTGGAAGGATGACCATACTTGGACCCTCTATTGCGGTGCACCAGCTCAGGGCCAAGGTCATGAGACCACTTTTGCCAACATCGCCGCCAAAGAATTGCAATGTCACCCCTCAATGATCACCGTCAAGTTGGGTGACACAGACTTTGGGCCCCCTGGCCTTGGGGCCTTGGCCAGCCGAAGCATATCCATTGGCGGCAGTGCGGTTGTGAAGGTGTGCCGTGAAGCAGTTCGGCGAAAAAACAATGGTGAAGCATTGCCCATCTTCGTGAGCGATACATTCCATTCTGAAGAAGCCTGGAGCTGCGGGTGTGTCATCTCCCGATTGGCAATCGACAGTGATACGGGCAAACCCTTCATCGAGAAGCTGGTTTTTGTCGACGATGCGGGCGTTCAGATTGATCCTGAACTCGCGAAAGATCAACTCATTGGTGGGTGTGCGCAGGGCATTGGTCAAGCAATGATGGAGCAAATCGTCTACGATGACAACGGCCAACTCTTGACCGGATCGTTAATGGATTATGCTATACCCAGAGCCGATGACATCCCTTACATTCATGTCCACAGTGAGCATTCCCCAAGTCCTCATAATTTATTAGGGGCCAAGGGCGTGGGAGAGGCCGGTTGCATTGGCGTTCCAGCGTCCTTGCTCAATGCAGCCAGAGATGCCTTACGGCTCTCGGTGGATGAAGATATAGATTTTCCATTGACCTCAGAGAAGTTATGGAAACTTTTGATGCGTAAAAAAACCAAAGAGTGAATTTATGAAATACAAGAAAGAAGATGCGAAAGCTTATGCAAAAGAGTATTTCACGGGCATTTGGGCCGCCAACTTAACCCCCTTCAACGACTCATTGGCTCTGGATGAAGAGGCTTACCGCGAGAACTTTCATCATTGGTTGGGCGATCTGGAGCTCGGGGGTGTTTTTGTGGCGGGAAAACAGGCTGAATTTTTTTCCATGTCGATTGCTGAAAGAAAAAAAATAATGGAAATTTCAGTTGAAATAGCAACTGAACTGGGAACCAGAAACGGTGTTGGGCCTGCCGGCGTCATCACTTCTTGCTCTGACACCAATTTGGAGGTGGTCTTAGATTTGGCCAGGTACTCTGAGCACCTGGGAGCGGACTATGTCATTGTTCACAGTCCCGTTCTTCACTTCGGAGCAAGCACCGATGAAACCATTTATGAGTACTACCGATATCTCTCAGAGCAACTCGATATTGGCATTGCCATGTGGAACCATCCAGACTGTGGTTATGTGATGTCGCCACCATTGTGTTCAAAAATTGCCAAATTGCCCAACATTGTTGCCATCAAATACAGTACTGATCGCGATTTATACAAACAATTGACGAGCCTGTCGGGCTCAGAAATTCAAATTAGCAATCCTGATGAGGAAGACTGGCTTCAAAATATGGAGGAACTCAATTGGAAGCTTTACCTGTGTTCGACGCCACCTTTTTTGCTTCAATCAAGAGTCGATCAAAGGATGAATGAATACACCCGTTTGGCTTTTGCCGGTGATTTTCTAGGTGCAAAAAGAGTGAGCGACAGCTTGGAGTTGGTGCGAAAAGCATTCAAGCAATCAAAACCCATAGGTAAACCGCAGGCTCACGCTAAATATTGGCAAGAATTGCTCGGTCAGCATGGAGGAAAAGTCCGACGCCCTTTGCTTCAGTTGACTCAGGAAGAAAAAGAAATCACCCAACTCGCCTTTGAGAGTTGCGGGCTTAAAGTTTAATTGTGAGGATTAAAAGACGATGACCAATACCACGCCGACTCATCAATTCGATCATTACGGGTCCCCCATCCATCTGCCGACGTGGCTGGCTGAAAACCAGTCGCAATTCGTGCCGCCTGTTAACAACCAACAAATTTGGAAAAATTCAGACCTGATTTGTACCGTGGTTGGGGGCCCCAACCAAAGGACTGATTTTCATGATGATCCTTTTGAAGAATACTTTCACCAATTCAAAGGCAATGCCTCCATCATCATCGCTGACCGAGGAAAATTTGAACGTGTCAATCTCAGAGAAGGGGACGTCTTTTTATTGCCGCCCCATGTCAGGCACTCACCGCAAAGACCCGAAGAGGGGAGTTTGTGTACGGTGATTGAAAGAAATCGCCCTGAGAGTGAAATTGATGCTTTTGAATGGTATTGCTCGAACTGTGGAGAGCTCGTCACTCGCAGTGAGCTTCAGTTGAAAAGCATCGTTGAAGACTTACCAAGAGCTTTTGCTCAATTTTATGATTCAACCGATCAGGCGCGAACCTGTGGTCACTGCTCAACCATCCACCCAGGTCGAGATTGGTCAGCCTGGCATGCGCAGTGCCAGAAGATTTTCAATATTTAAAACCGACTCGATAAACAAAATATTTATAAGCGCCAACTTTTATCGATGCGGTCTACCTGACGAACTAGGGCGTCGTACATGTCTTGTCCCGCCCCATGGTGGGGGTTAAATTGCAGCGAATCGCGCGTACATTTTTCTGCAATATTTTGCGCAACAGTGATCGGTTGCCCCATGCTTTGAGTTGCCAACTGAATCTCGCAAGCACGCTGCAGCGTCCACAAGATAGCAAAAGTTTGCGGCAAGGTTTGACCCCAGGAAAGTAAGCCGTGATTGCGCAAAATCACAGCGGGTTTGTTTCCAATACTCTGAAGGACTCGTGGACCTTCATCTGCATGAATCGTAATACCTTCAAAGTCGTGATACGCAATCATGTCGTGTAATTGAGCGGAGTAGAAGTTGCTTTGTGAGAGTCCCTCTTTGAGACAAGCTACCGCTACCCCTGCAGTTGTATGGGTGTGCATCACGCAGTGCGCACCATCAATGCCTGCATGAAGCGTGGCGTGCACGATAAAGCCTGCAGGATTGATGTTGTGGAGTGATCCGTCGAGAACCTCGCCTTGCATATTGATTTTGACGAGGTTGCTTGCGGTGACCTCGCTGTAGTGAAGTCCAAACGGGTTGATCAAAAACTGCTTGTCTCCACGGGTCACGTTGTCGGGTAAGCGCAGTGTGATGTGGTTGTAGATCATCTCTGTCCATCCCAGCATTGCAAACACGCGGTAGCAGCTCGCCAACTGGAGCCTGGTCTGCCATTCTGAAGGGTGTATGTTCGCTGGTACGGGTTCGTCAGAATGGAAGGAATTGACAAAACTATGCATTTTTATAACTCCAGAGGTGAATCAAAATGGATGGTCAACTTAAGTTGTTTGGGAATGGGTATCCTTTACCTGTTGCCTAAAACAATCAAATATGAAGGGAGTGTAACCAACTCATTCAGGTTGAAGAGAATAAAACTAGGGTTAGCCCTTAATGGGTTGATTCCGAAATCAAGCTTGAGATTCAAGCTTTCATCCTTTAAACTGAAATCAGTTTTTGTTCACTCATGAATCGCCCCGTTTTGATGGAATCAGTAAGGGCTTGATGATGGGTTAAGAATTCAGCATTTTTGTATTTTTGTATTATTTGGAGCCTTTATGACCGCTAAAGATCAGCCCACGGCTGCCATTCATCACGACACACCAGTACCGAGTGCGGCGCAAGGGGACATTTGGGGAAGCGACGCCATTGCAGCGATGCTTCGTGAATTGGATATACCCTATCTTGCCCTCAATCCTGGCGCAAGTTACCGTGGGCTTCACGACAGTATTGTCAATTACTTGGGCAATAAAAGCCCTCAAATGCTCTTGTGCTTACATGAAGAGTCTGCTGTATCGATAGCCCAAGGGTATGCCAAAACCGCTGACAAAATGATGGGTTGTGTGCTCCATTCCAATGTTGGATTGATGCATGCCACCATGTCTATTTTTAACGCTTGGTGTGACCGCATTCCCATGCTGCTTTTGGGGGCAACTGGCCCTTGGGATGCGGCCAAGCGACGTCCTTGGATCGATTGGATTCACACCACGAGTGATCAAGGGGCATTGATCAGGGACTACACCAAATGGGACAATCAGCCCGCGTCGGTGGCGGCCACGTTTGAGGCCTTGCTCAGAGCGGTGCAAATTGCCGACACCGCTCCTCGTGGGCCGACTTACGTGAATTTGGATGCGGCCATTCAGGAGGCCAAGATTGGCCCATTGCCAACCCTGCCAGATCCCGCCCGTTTCCGCGCGCCTCAAGCCGTTTTACCGTCAGCTTCAACGCTGCAAGATGCGGCCAAGTTGCTCTCGGAGGCCAAAAACCCAGTGATTCTGATGGGCCGAGCATCGCGCAGCCTCAAGGGGTGGCAAGAACGCATTGAATTGGCTGAAAAACTCCAAGCTCAAGTGCTGACGGATCTGAAAATGTCAGCCGTCTTTCCCACCGATCATCCACTGCACCCTGTGGCGCCAGGGGTGTTTTTCTCACCCGCAGCTTGCCAGCTGCTGCGCTCGGCGGATGTGGTGTTGGCGCTCGATTGGTATGACCTGGCTGGCGCTCTCAAGCAAGCTTGGGGGGCAGAGCCCATTGGTTCTCAAGTGATTCAAGTCTCTCCCGATCAGCTCTCGCACCGCGGCTGGAGCATGGATTATCAAGGCTTGCCGCCAGTCGATGTGTACATGTTGTGTGAAACCGATCCAGTCGTCCCCTTGCTCCTCGAGAGCGTTAAAGCCCGAGCAAAAGTGAGTCCCTTGGCCCGACAAACCCTGCCCGAGGCTGACCCCGAAGTCGTCTCCATCAGAGCTTTGGCGGACGCAGTGAACTTGGCCACCGAAGGCCTCGATGTTTGTTTTTC
>CAIMTJ010000062.1 GCA_903844385.1 uncultured Burkholderiales bacterium | reverse complement strand
GAGTCTGTTTGAGTGATGAACTCGTTGATTTCTTTTTTTAACATGGTTTGATAGCAAAAGTAAGTTATTGGGCATTGGTCGGCATATTCGCCAACTGCATGCTGCGTTGGTATTTCTTTAAACCTTTTTTCAATTCTTCTGAAAACTCAGGGTAAGGGACAAAATTAATAGACAGCGCGGTGTCTTTGAATTTGGAGATAAATTGAGCGTCTTCTGAAACGCGCTTGATGATTGAGATGAGTTTTTGGTGAACCATTGCAGACACGCCCGACGTTGTCATGATCCCGGTCTCTGACGTGTAATCATAGTCTTTGATCAGTTCAGACAGGGAAGGCACAGCAGGAAACTTTGCAAACCTCTTGGCCGAGCTCACAGCAATCAATGTCAACTGCCCCGTTTTGATGTGGGAGGCCGTGGCTGTGTAAGAGGTCATGAGGATAGGGACATCCCCCGCTAAAATCGCGGGAACCGACTGCCCACTGCCTTTATAGGGGACATGAATGATACGAAGCCCTGCCTCAGCATTAAAGGCCTCCATGGCAATGTGTTGAATACTGCCGATACCCGATGAGCCATAGTTAATCTCCCCAGGATGAGCTTTGGCTTCTTGAATCAAGTCTTGTATAGACTTGATGGATGATTTGGTTGAAGAAACCAAAAGAAGCGGCTCTGAAGTAATGCTTGAAACGGGTAGAAGATCTTTCAATAAAGATTCAGAAAGATGGCTTGTATCGCCTAAAAATAAAGTGTAACCATCAGGGTTGGACTTGCCCACAAAAGTTGCTGCAGTTGATCCCCCCGCGCCTGGTTTGTTGTCAACTAAAACAGGCTCTTTGGTCAACTCAGACATCCTTTGCGCGAGCGTTCGAGCAATGAAGTCAGGACTGCCGCCAGGCACATAGCCGACCACAATCTTGATGGGCTTTGATGGGTAGTCTTGCGCAAAACAAGTCCCCACCCCAAAGATTAAAACTAAAACGCCCCATGTATAGAAGAATTTTTTCATTTGAAATAATGTAAATCGTTGAAACATGGAGGTCGGATGAAGAATTGTTTATAAAAAGGTTAATGACGCTTGGCTGCCCTTGTATTTCCAGCACCTGGCCGGTTTTCAACCACGACAGGCATTTTGATCAACTCTGACATGCTTTGCGCCAAACTTCTCGCAATGAAGTCTGGACTACCTCCAGGCACTGATCCAACAACAATCTTGATTGGCTTGGAGGGATATTCTTGTGCGTGGCTAAAAATACAAAAAAATAACAAAAAGAAATTAACCCATAAGCAGTAAGGTTGGATTAAATCCTTTGTAAGTATAGACATAGGGCATCATTAAACTTCACGCATCAAGGCATTAACGTCCTTGATAGTTTATTACCCCGACAAATCAAACCCCCTAGAGGAAACACCTAGGCTCAAAATCGCACGATATGAAGTATTTCACCCTCGATGATGATGACCCTCAGATCACCTCATCAACGGGACTCAAAAGGGAAGAACTTGGCGGTTTTGAAAAATAGTTGTCAACGCTGCTGTGCGTTTTCAAGGAAAACAGGGGCTTGTCACGAAGAACCTGAAAAAGACCATTTCAAAGGGTCGTGAACTCAGCGGTAAAAAGCCGTGAAATCACACCCATGTGTTCCCGCTTCGACATACCCTTGATTTGAATAGTCAATTGATCCTAAAACTTCATATAAACATGAAACTTAACTTATGCTTCATTGGAACAATTTGATCCTTGTCAAAAAGTTAAGCCAAGATAGTTTTAGCATGGCACTTTGATTTAAGATGAATTTTGATATGGGTATTCCAAAGCTTCAAGGTCTAACAAATCGTCACGTTATAGGATTGATTGCTGGGGCATTCATTTTTTTTGGAATTGTTTTTGTGACATTTGAAATTTTCTGGAAAACGGACGTTAAACCAGAATTTGTCAAATCAGGTCGTTTTGTTCAAACAATCGTGGCCAGTGGCCATGTTGAAAATCCGCATCGCTTGAGTATCAGCGCACAAATTACCGCTACCGTGGCTGATGTTCCTGTGGTGGATGGAGAGTCTGTAGAAAAAGGACAGTTGTTAATTGTTTTGGAAAACAAAGAGCTGCAATCTGCATTGAGGCAGGCTCAAGCCAGTGAGAACCAAGCATTGAGCAATTTACGGCAGTTGCGAGAGCTCAAAGCCCCTGTGGCGATTCAAAACTCAATTCAAGCTGATGCCAATCTCATCAACGCCAAAAACAATCTTGCTCGAACCCTAGAGCTATTCTCACAGGGTTTTATAAGTTCTACGGCTAGGGATGAAGCTGAGCGATCTTTTAAAATTGCCCAATCCCAACTGTATATCAATCAACAACAATCAGAAAGTTTGCGACCTGGTGGCAGTGATATTGTTTTGGGACAAGACATGGTCAATCAGGCCCATGCTGCCGTAGAAGTCGCTGTTGCTAGATTGCGATACACCTCGATTCAAGCGCCCAGGGCGGGTGTGTTGATCACACGCTCTGTAGAAGTGGGTGAAGGTGTGATGCCTGGTAAAGTTTTGATGGTGATGTCACCCAAAGGTGCCACGCAATTGGTGTTACAAATCGATGAGAAAAATATAAAGTGGTTGCATTTGGCCCAAATGGCGTTAGCAAGCGCCGATGCGTTTTCAGATAAAAAATTTCAAGCTCAACTTGTCTACATCAACCCCCGCATAGATCCGCAACGTGGTTCGGTAGAGGTGAAGCTTGATGTCAAGGATCCTCCCCTTGAACTGAAACAAGACATGACAGTTTCTGTCGACATTGAGGCAGCGCGGATAGAAAACGCGATGATGATCCCCTTATCAACTGTGCATGGCTATGAAATTCATGAACCATGGGTGTTTCTCATTGAAGGCGGTTTGACGCGCAAGCAAACCATTGATGTTGGGTTGGTTAGCCAAGGGGTTGTTCAAGTATTGTCGGGACTGAATGTTGGCGATATGGTGCTGCCCAATCAGTACAGCCATCTTGGGGATAGATCGCGCGTGCGTGTTATTCGATGAACATCAACCCATGGTTGCCTTTTGAGTGGGTGGTGGCCTCAAAATTTTTAAAAGAAGGCGCGATACAAACATCGTTCATTATTTCAGGTATATCAATTGGTGTGGCGGTGATTGTGTTCATGTCTGCACTGCTCACTGGCATGCAAGAGAATTTTGTCAACCGCGTATTGACAGGTCAGCCCCATATTCAATTGCTAGTGCACAAAGAAGTTGTACGCCCGTTGTACTCAGCGCGTGGTGTTTTTGAGTCACCCACCTTGCAAATGCCACTGCAGCGTTTCAAGAGCATAGACCAATGGCAAAGTCTGGCACTCGAGGTGGCGCGCATCCCAGAAGTCAGCGTGGTGTCGCCAGCCATATCTGGCTCAGCCCTCTTGGCCCGTGGTGAGGCCAGTCGCTCTGTGTCTGTGATAGGTATGGTTCCAGAGCTGTATTTTAAAATAATTCCATTGCCAGAAAAAATAGTCACCGGACGTGCTCTCATCACAAGTGATTCCATCTTGATAGGTACCGATCTGGCCACAGATTTGGGTGTGGGTGTTGGTGATAAATTGCGGATCTCGACGGGCAACGGCAGCGTCAACACCTTGAATGTGATGGGTATCTTTGACCTGGGCAATAAAGGCGCCAATAGTCGAAATGTATTCATTGCCTTTAGAACAGCACAGAGCATGTTTGGCTTGATCGGTGGTGCCTCCGTGTTGGATTTAACTTTGCATGACGTGTACACGGCTGAAACCGTGGCAAGGCAAATAGAAGCGCAAACAGGCTTGCAAGCAGACAGTTGGATTAAAACCAATGAACAATTTTTTACAGCGGTTAAAGCGCAAACGACTGCCAATACAGCCATTCGACTTTTTGTGGCCTTGTCTGTCGGTTTTGGAATTGCCAGCGTATTGGTGGTCTCGGTTGTTCAACGCTCTCGCGATATAGGCATCTTGCGAGCCATGGGCATTACACGCGGTCAGGTGTTAAGAGTCTTTCTTTTGCAAGGTGGCTTATTGGGTTTTGCCGGCGCATTGGTCGGTTCGGCTATCGGCGGTAGTGCTTTGCTACTTTGGCAGAAATATCAACGAAATGCAGATGGAACAGTCATGTTTGCACTGACGTTTGACACCCAACTCTTGGTGCAAACATTGGTGTTAACTACAGTGACCGGATTGATTGCTGCATTTGTACCCGCATTGCGCGCGGCTAGGTTGGATCCTGTCGTGGCCATACGAGGTTAGCGCATGGAACAATCAATGATCAAAAAACCACCCACCTCGGTTTTAGAACTCAAGGGTATTCGCAAATCATTCAATACCGGTAAATCCAATGAAACTGAGATCTTGCACGGCATCGATCTGAGCTTGATGGAGGGTGAATTCTGTGCCGTAGTAGGCCCATCTGGATCTGGCAAAAGTACCTTGCTCAACACGGTAGGTTTGTTGGATAGACCCAGCAGTGGAAGTTTGAAAATATGCGGACAAGAGACATCTTTGTTAACGGACCAAATGTTGACTGGTTTGCGAGGCCGAAAGATTGGATTTGTCTTTCAGTACCACTATTTACTGAGCGCATTCACTGCAATTGAGAACGTGATGATTCCCATGTTTGCTGATGCCGTCTTTACAAATGATGCAATGCGTGAACGAGCCGCTTTTCTATTAGAAAGTGTAGGACTCACCCCATGGATGAACGCGCCTGCTGCACATTTATCCGGCGGTCAGCAGCAGCGTGTAGCTGTTGCGCGGGCATTGGCCATGAATCCTGCTTTGATATTGGCCGATGAGCCGACGGGCAACTTGGACACGAAAAGTGCAGATGGTGTTTTTGAACTTTTACAAAATGTTTGTGCACAACAAGGAACCACTTTTTTGTTTGTAACGCATAACTTGCTTTTATCGTCTCGCTGTAAACGCATCATTGAAGTCATAGATGGACAATTGACCCAAAATTGAAACCTCAAAATTTTTGACAGATCATGCAGCCAGCAAATCGATGAGATATG
>CAIMTJ010000061.1 GCA_903844385.1 uncultured Burkholderiales bacterium | reverse complement strand
TGCAGCACCAAGCGGCGCTGGCCGCCATGTACCAAAGCGGCTACCGTTTGGGGATGATCTGGGCGGGCGCGGGCGCCTTGTGGATTGCTGCCCGGGCCCAGGACTTGTTGCCCCCCACCTTGATGCTGAGCCCGCAAGCGGCCAGTCAACTCGCCTGGGCGAGTGCTTACAGTTGCATGGCCTTGTCCATCGGGGTGGGACTGATCGCGGGCCTATGCTCGCCAGAACAACCCAGCCCACCCCCACCCCGCCAAGACAACCTCAAGGCGTGGCTGCAAAACGTCATGTGGGCACCCTTTCAAGAGTTCTTCAGCCGCTTTACTTGGCGGCAAGCCACCACCATCCTTGCCCTCATTGGCCTGTACCGCATCAGTGATTTGGTCATGGGGGTCATGGCCAACCCGTTTTATGTGGACATGGGTTTTACCAAGGATGAGATCGCTTGGGTCTCCAAGGTCTTTGGCGTGCTCATGACCTTGTGCGGTGCATTCTTGGGCGGCGCCTTGACTCAACGCTTTGGCGTGCTGCAAGTGCTCATGTGGGGGGCGGCCCTCAGTGCCGCTTCCAATTTGCTGTTTGCCTGGCTCGCTGGCCTTGGCCACTCCTTGGGCGCTTTGATTGGGGTGATCAGTGCCGACAACTTGTCAGGCGGCATTGCACAAGCAGCCTTTGTGGCGTTTCTCTCGGGCCTGACGCGTTTGCAATTCTCCGCTTCACAGTACGCCATGCTCAGCGCCATCGTCTTTTTGTTGCCCCAGAGCTTGGCGGGGTTTTCAGGCCTGGCCGTGGAGCAGGTGGGATACAGCTGGTTTTTCATCGGCACAGCCCTCCTGGGGCTGCCGGTGTTGATCTTGATCAAACAACTGCAGCGCCTGAACTTGATCGCCCCGTCTTCCACGCCCTGAGGGGGGGAGAATCAAGGCGACGAGCATCCCATGGTGAAGCATCAGCAGCGGGCACACTGAGGTCCTGGTCTGAGCCCCTTGTTTACCTTTCTTTACGCGCGGTTCAACTTCACGCCACCTTGGGCGAGCATCCTATGGCCATGGAAAACATACTCTTGATCGAAGACGACCAACGCTTGGCCCAAATGGTCTGCGACTACATGCAGCAATTTGGTTTTGTCATGTCTCACGCGCTCAACGGACACGGGGGGCTGCAAAAAATACAAGACACGCACCCACCCCAGTTGGTGATCCTGGACCTGATGCTGCCCGACATGGATGGGCTCGAGGTGTGCCGCTGTATCCGCGCTTTGCCCAACGCCTGCGCCAAAATCCCCGTCCTCATGCTCACCGCCAAGGGCGACCCCATGGACCGGGTGGTGGGCCTGGAGCTGGGGGCAGATGACTACCTGAGCAAACCCTTTGAGCCGCGCGAGCTGTTGGCGCGCGTGCGAGCCATCTTGCGCCGCCAAGGCTTGCAAAGCGAGGGCCAGAGCGCCTCCGCAGTCCAGCCGATTTTGCGCTTTGGCCGCTTGGAGTTGGACCGCGATGCCCGCAGCGTGAGCGTGGGCGCCAAGCCCTGTGACCTCACGTCTTATCAATTTGACCTCTTGATGGTGCTGGCCGAGCGTGCCGGGCGGGTCCTCACCCGTGACCAAATCATGGAGGCGGTGCGCGGGCGTGAACTCGAGGCCTTTGATCGCAGCATTGATGTGCACATGGGCCGCATTCGTGCGGCCATTGAAGACGACTTAAAGTCCCCCAAACGCATCTTGACCGTGCGTGGGGTAGGATATGTTTTCGCGAAACAACAAGATTAAATTCACCTGACCATGCCCTACTGCCAACCCTTGGGGGGTGCCAGCCCTTGGGGGGTGCCAGGCGGTGGTGATTGGGGCTCTGTCATGATGGGCAGGCGCTTTTCTGAGCGCACCCATCAGACTGCCCCCCAGCCTAAGCATCGACGTGTCTGAGTTGGAGAGCGCCCAACACCGTATCGGTGCACCCGCCCATCGACCCCTCACCTGCCATGGAGCAACACCGCTCTCGCCCAGGCCAACAGCGAACGCGTTCTTTATTTTTGAGAATCTTTTTTGACCATGTTACTGCTGCGTATATTTTTTAGACGGTTGTATGTGCGCATTTGGGCTGCCGTGGTGTTGGCCATTGTGGTGCTGAGTTTTTTGTCCACCTGGGTGATGCGCGTGACCTCTGAGCCCCCGCTTCGAGAGGTGGTGATCCGCTCGCCTGAAGGGGTCATCTTGGGCAAAGGCCGGGTGCGTCTGAGCGTGAAAGACAACACAGCGGCGGAGAAGGCCTCGGCCAATGACCCCGACACCCACAATGCCATCGCCTTGAATGTCCAAGAAAAAGGTCACTCCCAAGAAACGCAGTTGTACGCGCAACGAAGCGATGCCCCTGTCCCAACCGAATCCTTGGCCTCACCAACCAGGCCCTCCCAAGGACAGTTTGGCCCAGGACCCGAATTTTTAGTGACCCTCCGTGACGGCCAACTCCTGCATGTGCATTTACCGCATGCCATCAGACCGCGTCATTTTTTGGCGCCCATGAGCTTCGTGTGGCTATTGACCTGGGTGGCCATTGCCGTGGCCTTGGCCACCTACCCCATCGTGCGGCGCTTGACGCGGCGCTTGGAGGCCTTGCAAGCGGGCGTGGAAGAGTGGGGCGAGGGCAACTTGTCCGCCCGCGTCACGCTCACGGGCGAAGATGAGATTGGGTTTTTGGCGCAACGCTTTAACCATGCCGCCGTACAAATTGAAGCCTTGCTCTTGTCGCATAAAACCTTGTTGGCCAACGCCTCCCACGAATTGCGAACACCACTCACGCGCATTCGCATGAGCCTGGAGTTGATGCCCGAGTCATTGGACCCCAAACGCTTGGCTGAAATCAAACAAAACATCGCTGAGTTGGACCAATTGATTGATGAAATTCTTCTCGCCTCTAGGCTCGACGCCAAAGCGGTGGACCTGGGTGCGACCGAAGAGATCGATTTGACCGGATTGGCCAGCGAAGAGTGCTCGCGTGCCGGGGTCGAGCTGGATCTGGGCGCCCATCCCAAATCCATCGTCATCATGGGCGTGCCCAGACTGCTGCGACGCTTGCTCAGAAACTTGATTGACAATGCGCTGCGACATGGGGGCGGTCTGAGCGGGGTCTTGGTGAGCCTGAACCCTGACGACCCGACTGCGGTCAGCATCACCGTGGCCGATCGAGGCCCGGGTGTGCCCAGCGAGCAGCGAGAGCGAATATTTGAGCCGTTTTTTCGCTTGGCCGGCCACCATGACAATGACAAAGGGGCGGGCTTGGGGCTGTCCTTGGTTCAGTCCATTGCCAAGCGCCATGGCGGCCAAGTGCACCACGAAGCACGCGTGGGCGGTGGCAGCCTTTTCATCGTGAAGTTGCCCCTGGACTAACTCCATCCACGGGTGGTGGTCACACGCCCCACGCTTTCACCAAGGGGAGCACTCGCTCCACACCCAAATCGTTCATGCAGCGAAAATGCCCCAAGGGACACGTTCTTTTAAAACACGGTGAACAAGCCACATCGCCCGCGTAGCCCTCTTGGGTTTTGAGCCAAAGCACTTGCGCGATGGCGGACTGCGGGGGCGTGTGCAGGGGACTCGATGACCCAAAAAGCGCTACTTGTGCAACGCCCAGCGCCGCCGCCACATGCATCAAGCCTGAGTCGTTGGAGACGAGGCCGCGCGCACCCGCGACCAAGGCCAAGGCTTGCTGCAGCGTGGTCTGTCCGGTGAGGTCCAGGATCTGGGGGCGACTTGAAGAGGCCCCGTGAGTCAGCGCCTCAACCCCGTTCACAATCTCTTGGGAGACGACTTGGTCCTTGGCAGAGCCCAGCAGCACCACGGTCGTGTCCAGCCCCGCGCACAACTGCGCAAAATACCCTGTGGGCCAACGCTTGGCAGGACCGTACTCCGCGCCAGGCGCCACCACCACATAGGACTGGGGGGTGAGCTTGCAGCTTGACAACGCGCTTTGAATCCAGTGCGGCGGTACGACCAACTTCGGTGAGCGCTCAACCGAGCGCCCATCTTCAAAATGGTCTGCACCCGCCAAGGCGGCATAAAACGCCACCATGCTGGGACGCTCGCGTCTAGAGGGGTTGGCCAAGCTGTGGGTGAGCAGCCAGCGCCGCATCTCCCCCACATAACCCAAGCGAGTCGGGATATCGGCCCACAAGGCCAAGAGAGCGCTCTTGAAGGTGTTGGGGCAGACATAGGCGCGGTCAAATTGCCCACGCAGGGCGTGTGCCCAAGACCAGCGCGGGTACAACTCAAGCGCACCGCGCTTGAAGGGCAACACCAACACCTCTTCGCACTCGGGCATCGCTTCAAAGATGGGCGCCACCCAGGGCATGGCGGCCACCGTCAGGCGCTCGCCGCGCTGCTGACACTGCGCCAGCAAGGGTTGGGTCATGACGGCGTCGCCTATCCATTGGGGCGCGATGAGCAAACTGCGGGTCATGGCGATGTCTTGGGTCTTGCTGCAAGGGCCGACGAGTCAACGCGGCCGCTTTGGTGACTGAAGTCTTGGCGCTGAGTCAAGCGCTGGGGTGCTGGTCTGCTGGACCCCAACTGAGCACATAACGCGTGCCGCAATAGGCGCAGGTCGCTTGGCCCGTGGTCGAGACGTCCAAGAACACCTTGGGGTGGTGATTCCAAATCGGCATCTGGGCCAAGGGGCTGGGACAAAACACCCCCCCGTGGGAATTCAAATCCTTTTCCAGCACCGTGATCGCGGGGGAGGTTGTCATGAGGATCTCCAAGATGGATTGAGTCGGATGAAGACCCGGGCGCGCGGTTTCAAACCAACGTGAGCCAATGGGCGTATTTTGGATTTCTACCGTTGACAATGTCAAAGAAAGCCGTCTGCACTTTCTCGGTGATGGGGCCACGCGCGCCCGAACCGATCTCAATGCGATCGAGCTCGCGAATGGGGGTGACCTCGGCGGCTGTTCCGGTAAAGAAGGCTTCGTCGCAAATGTAGACCTCATCGCGGGTGATGCGTTTTTGCACCACGGTGAGGCCCAAATCCTCGGCGATGTGCAAGACGGTGTTGCGGGTGATGCCATTGAGGGCCCCGGCCGACAAATCGGGGGTGTAGATCGTGCCGTCTTTGATCACAAAGAGGTTCTCCCCCGCCCCCTCGGAAACAAAGCCACTGGGGTCCAGGAGCAAGGCTTCGTCGTAGCCATCGTCCACGGCTTCCATATTGGCCAAGATCGAGTTGGTGTAGTTGCTCACCGCTTTGGCCTGCGTCATGGTGATGTTGACATGGTGGCGCGTGTAGCTCGAGGTCTTCACGCGTATGCCCTTGGCCAAACCCTCTTCTCCGAGGTAGGCCCCCCAAGACCATGCCGCCACCATGGCGTGGATGGTGTTGCCTTTGGGAGAGACGCCCAACTTTTGCGAGCCAATCCACACCAAGGGCCGGATATAGCCGCTTTGGAGTGCATTCTCACGCACCACGCTCAAGTGCGCTTGGTTGATCTCGTCGTGGGTGAAAGGGATGTTCATGCGCAAAATCTTGGCGCTGTTAAAGAGTCGCTTGGTGTGTTCTTGCAAACGAAACACCGCTGTCCCCTTGGACGTCGGGTAGGCCCTCACCCCTTCAAACGCACCACAACCGTAGTGCAAGGTGTGGGTGAGCACATGGATTTTGGCGTCGCGCCAATCCACCAAGTGGCCATCCATCCAAATTTTGCCGTCACGGTCGTCCATGGAAGGGGGTTGTGTGCTCATGCTGGTTCAAATCCTCGTGAGTTGCGGTGCGCAAAATATAAAACCCTCCGATGCGGCAAGCCCTCTCAACCCCGAAGTGGTGGTCACTCGGTTTGAGGCAGCAGTGCCAGCATGGAAACAAGTCAAGAATTCATGTCCCCAACGCAGGATCATGAACGTGATACTCAATTCTAACCATGAATAGTCGGGCTGAGCGGCCCTCACCCGAGCAGTGCTCGCAAAAGGGGGTTGTCGCATTCTCACCTCGAGAGGCAGCAACCCACCGTTGGGATGCCCGCCTCAATTCGCAGTGAGCGGCGGCTGTGGCTGTGGCTGCGGCGTCGCTTCGGCGCTCGGTTCTTGCGGCGGGCGGGTCAATGCCCACGCCTTCAGGCGTCCGCCTTCGAACTCACAGCGCACGAAACTGTCTTGCGCGTCGCGCCAGATGAACACCTCTTGGACTGCGACTGTCGATGCTGCGCTCAAGGGCTGGACACTGGCTTGGGCGGGGGTGAGGAGTCCCTCGCCCAAGCCGGTTGGCGCTGAACGGGGGTGGGTGATTGGGCTTGGGCTTGGGGCTTGGGCTTGATCAGACGTTGACGTGAAAGACGCCGCCTCCACCGCACCCAGGCTTTTCGTGAGGGCAATGACCTTGATCAAGGGCATGTTGGGTCTGAGTTTGACATGCAACATGACTGCGCTATCCACATGCCCGATGGGGCGGCGCGAGGCTTGTTTGAAAATGTGCATGAGCCGGGTGTAGTGCAGCAGCAGCCACATCACCATGGCCGAGACCACCATGGCCAAGCCCATCCAGCTCCAACTCCAGTAAGCCCAGACCAGCAAAGCCAAGGAGGCCAGCGGCACCATGATCGTTTGAAAAAGCGTCGACAAATCAATTCTCTTTTCTGATGCATTCGCTCAGGGGCCAAAAGCGGCCGAGGATGCGAAGATGCCGAATTCTAACGGGCCAACGAGTTCACCTTCGGGCAACGGGTTGGCGTCTGGTTGGCAAGCTGCAGGCGAGCTCCACCTGATGGCCAAGTGAGCGGCGAGTCGCCCGGATGGGCCGCACGTATAGGCCGCACAGATGGGCCGCCTTGATCAAGAGCCTTGGTGGTCGCGCACCCAAGACATCGCCTCGTCCACCCGGTCCACCGCCATGATCGCGATGCCATCGATCTTGCCCTTGGGTGCATTGGCCTTGGGGATCAAGGCGTGGGTAAAGCCCAGTTTGGCCGCTTCTTTGAGTCGCTCTTGCCCGCGCGGTGCGGGCCTCACCTCACCGGCCAGACCCACTTCGCCAAAGGCAATCAAGCCCTGGGGGAGGGGTTTGCCACGCAAACTGCTGTGGATGGCCAAGAGCACCGCCAAGTCCGCTGCGGGCTCACTGATGCGCACCCCGCCCACGGCGTTCACAAACACGTCTTGGTCCATGCACGACACCCCCGCATGTCGATGCAGCACGGCCAAGAGCATGGCCAAACGGTCACGCTCCAAGCCCACCGAGAGCCGCCGGGGATTGGGCCCGCCAGAGTCCACCAAGGCCTGGATTTCCACCAGCAGCGGGCGAGAACCCTCCAGAGTCACCAACACACAACTGCCGGCCACGGGCTCGGGGTGTTGGCTCAAGAAGATGGCGCTGGGGTTGCTCACCCCTTTGAGGCCTTTTTCCGTCATGGCAAACACGCCAATTTCATTGATCGCGCCAAAGCGGTTTTTGATGGCCCTCACCAGCCGAAAGCTCGAATGCGTGTCGCCTTCAAAATACAACACCGTATCGACCATGTGCTCAAGCACCCGTGGCCCCGCCAAGGCCCCCTCCTTGGTCACGTGGCCCACCAAAATGATGGTGATCCCGCGCGCTTTGGCAAGCCTTGTGAGGTGAGCGGCACACTCGCGCACTTGAGAGACCGAGCCCGGCGCACTCGAGAGCATCTCGGAGTACACCGTCTGGATGGAGTCAATCACCGCGACCCGGTGCGGGCTCGAGTCCAAGCCCGCCACCATGCGCTCGAGTTGCGTCTCGGCCATGACTTGCACGGGGCTGCCCATGAGCCCCAAGCGTTGGGCGCGCAAGGCCACCTGGGGACCAGATTCCTCTCCCGTGACATAAAGGGCATCGGTGCCATGGCGAGCCAAATGGTCCAGCGCTTGAAGCAGCAAGGTGGATTTCCCAATGCCCGGGTCGCCGCCAATCAACACCACCCCCCCCGGTACCCAGCCCCCGCCCAAAACGCGGTCCAACTCATCTTGCCCGGTGGGGATGCGATCGAGCTCGCTGGCCTTGATCTCGGAGAGCACCGATAAGGGGGTGCTCGGCGCGAGTGCACTGGCTTGGTAGCGGTTTTTACCGCTGCCAGGGGCACTCTCCCACGTCTCCACCAAGGTATTCCAGGCGTCGCAATGCGGGCATTTGCCCAGCCATTTGGGGCTGATGCCGGCACATTCGGCGCACACATAATGGGTTTTTTCTTTGGCCATGCACGCATCCTACCTTGTTTTGTGGGCGAGAAAGGGCGCCAAAAAAACGCTCCAGCACAGACTCGGGTCAGCCCCCAACGGCGCGCGCTGATGCGCGCGCTCTGATGCTTGCGCCAAGAACTTTTTGAATTCTTGACGACCCGTTTGCCTAAGCCTCAAGCAGCAAGCGCTAAAATCGATCACTTCAGGCCTTGGGTGACGATTTGATGAATTCGGCGGTCTCTTTTTGACGCCACTTGAGGCTGTCCCATCTCACCTTGCGCCTTGGCACCAACCCAGCAACTCTTATGACTCCAGAACCCCAACTGATGGCCAACGCGCTTCGCGCCCTCGCCATGGACGCTGTCCAACAAGCCAACTCAGGCCACCCCGGCGCCCCGATGGGCATGGCCGACATGGCCCAAGCCTTGTGGCACGACCATTTGCACCACGCCCCCACCGACCCGCATTGGCCCAACCGAGACCGCTTTGTGCTCTCCAACGGCCACGCCTCCATGCTGCTCTACGGGTTGCTGCACCTCACAGGCTATGACTTGCCCGTGCAGGAGTTGCGCGCCTTCAGGCAACTGCACAGCCGCACGCCCGGTCACCCCGAAGTGGGCATCACCCCTGGCGTGGAGACCACCACGGGTCCCTTGGGTCAGGGACTGGCCAATGCGGTCGGGATGGCCTTGGCGGAAAAACTCCTCGCCCATGAATTCAACCGCGACGGCTTTGCCGTGGTGGACCACCACACTTACGCGTTCTTGGGCGACGGCTGTTTGATGGAAGGCGTGAGCCATGAGGTCTGCTCCTTGGCAGGAGCTTGGCACCTGAACAAATTGATCGCCCTCTACGACGACAACGGCATCTCCATTGATGGCCAAGTCAAACCTTGGTTTGCCGACCACACCGCCGAGCGCTTCAAAGCCTATGGCTGGAACGTGCTCGGGCCCATCGATGGCCACAACGCGCAGGCCGTCTCCCAAGCGATTGCCTCGGCGCGCTCATCGAGCAGCGCCCCCACCTTGATCATCTGCAAGACCCACATTGGCCAAGGCAGCCCCAACCGCGCCAACACGGCCAAAGCCCATGGCGAGCCCTTGGGCGAGGCCGAAATCAGCTTGACGCGCGAGGCTTTGGGCTGGCACCACGCCCCGTTTGAGATCCCGCACAACGTTTACGCCCTGTGGGACGCCAAGGCCAAGGGTGAGAAAAAACTCGGTGCTTGGCAGGCCCTCTTTGCCGCCTACGCCCAAGCCCACCCAGCCCTGGCGAGCCGCTTGGAGTCGCGCATGAAGGGCGAATTGGCGCACGATTTCAAAGCGCAACTGCAAGCCAGCTTTGCCCAAAGCGAGGCCAACGCGAAATCGGTGGCGTCTCGAATGGCGAGCAAAATGGCCTTGGAGACCTTCACGCGCGTCATGCCTGAGCTCTTGGGCGGCAGCGCCGACCTCACGGGCTCGAACCTCACGCAAACCGAGTCCCAAGCGTCCTTGCGCTTTGAGGCGAACGGACAGGTCTCAAGCCCTTCATCAACCCACCACCCAAGCAGCGACGCGCGCGAGGCATCTTGGCATATTAACTACGGTGTGCGCGAATTTGGCATGGCCTCCATCATGAATGGCGTGGCACTGCATGGGGGCTTCATCCCCTACGGCGGCACCTTCCTCACCTTCAGCGACTACAGCCGCAACGCCATTCGCATGGCCGCCCTCATGAAGCTGAGGGTGATCCATGTCTTTACCCATGACTCGATTGGCCTGGGCGAAGACGGCCCCACTCACCAATCCATTGAGCACGCTGCAAGCCTCAGACTCATCCCCGGACTCGATGTCTGGAGACCGTGTGACACGAGTGAAACCTTGGTCGCATGGAGTGCGGCCATTCAACACCAACACCGCCCAAGCGTCTTGCTCTTGTCCCGTCAAGCCTTGCCCCATGCCCCCAAGAAGGCCTTGTCCTCGGTTGAAAAAGGCGGCTATGTGTTGTCTGAGCCCCGGCACGTCGGCATGAAGAAAGACGCCGTGGCGGTCATGATCGCCACCGGCAGCGAAGTCGGTTTGGCCCTGAGCGCACAAGTCTTGTTGGCCAAACTGGGCATCCCCACGCGCGTGGTCTCGATGCCGTGCACCCAGGCCTTTGACCGCCAGCCCCTGTCTTACCGCCAGCAAGTCCTCCCCGCCCACTTGCCCCGCGTGGCCGTGGAGATGGGCGTGAGCGACTATTGGTGGAAGTATGGCGCGAGTGCCGTGGTCGGCATTGACTCTTTTGGCGAGAGTGCCCCCGCAAGCGTTCTCTTGCCCCTGTTTGGTTTCACCCCGGAGAATGTGGCGCAAACCGTGCAAGCGGTGTTGCTGCAACACGCCTGAGCGCTCTTTCTCTCTGACGATTTTTTCTTTTTTTAATTTTCACTCTCAAGGATTTTGTCATGACCATCAAAATAGGAATCAATGGCTTTGGACGTATCGGGCGCATGGTGTTTCGTGCAGCGGTGGAGAACTTCTCCGACATCGAGATCGTGGGCATCAACGACTTGCTCGAGCCTGACTATTTGGCCTACATGCTCAAATACGACAGTGTGCACGGGCGCTTTCAAGGCCACATCGAGGTCTCGGGCAACACCTTGATCGTCAATGGTCAGCGGATTCGCTTGAGCGCGCAAAAAGACCCCGCCGCCTTGGCCTGGGGCGACGTGGGCGCGGACTTGGTGGTGGAAGCCACCGGACTCTTCTTGAGTGCCGATGTGGCGCACAAGCACTTGGACGCCGGCGCCAAGAAAGTGATCTTGTCAGCGCCTTCCAAGGACGACACCCCCATGTTTGTCTTTGGTGTGAACGACAAAACCTACAAGGGTGAGGCCATCATCTCCAACGCCTCTTGCACCACCAATTGCTTGGCCCCCTTGGCCAAGGTGTTGCACCAAAAATGGGGCATCAAACGCGGCTTGATGACCACTGTGCACGCCACCACCGCCACGCAAAAAACCGTCGACGGCCCCTCCAACAAAGACTGGCGCGGTGGGCGCGGGATCCTGGAAAACATCATCCCCAGCTCCACCGGTGCGGCCAAAGCCGTGGGGGTGGTGATTCCTGAGCTCAATAAAAAACTCACCGGCATGTCCCTGCGCGTGCCCACCTCCGACGTCTCCGTCGTGGACTTGACCGTCGAGCTCAACCAGGGCGCGAGCTACAAAGACATTTGTGCGGAAATGAAGTCCCAAAGCGAGGGTGCCCTCCAAGGCGTGCTGGGCTACACCGAAGACAAAGTGGTGGCCACCGATTTCAGGGGCGAAGTCTGCACCAGTGTTTTTGATGCCGAAGCGGGCATTGCACTCGATGAGACCTTTGTCAAAGTCATTGCGTGGTACGACAACGAGTGGGGCTACTCCAACAAGGTGCTCGAGATGGCCCGCGTGGTGTCTCACCACCAGGCTTGAAGCTTCTGACACAAGACGCCTTCGCCCCTCACCCTCACGCCTGCCCCCAGACACCACACCATGACCCTGGCGCATGACACACCCGCGGCCTTACAGGTGTGGCGCGAGCGAATTTTGCTCGCCCAGGCCCAGGGCGAAACCCTCGCTTGGCGCGGTTTGGGCAGCAAAGACTTCTGGACCCAAGCCAGGCGACAACGAGCCTGCTCGGTGATCAGCACCGAGGGCTTGGGGCAAGACATTGAGCACGAAGCCAGTGAGCTTTATGTGCGCGTGCAAGCCGGGGCGCGTTTATCGCAAGTGCAAGCGGTGTTGGCGGCAGCCGGTCAATGCTTGGCGTTTGAGCCACCGAGTTTTGAGGTGCAGGGACAAGCGGGCGCCATAACCCACGACGCGAGTGTCGGCGGCTTGGTGGCCTGTGGCCTGTCAGGGCCGGCCCGGGTGAGCTCAGGCTCGCTGCGCGACCACGTGCTGGGCGTGTCGCTCATCAACGGGCGCGGTGAGTACTTGCAGTTTGGCGGGCAGGTGATGAAAAATGTCGCCGGCTACGATGTCTCGCGCTTGCTGTGTGGATCTTGGGGGATGCTTGGCTTGATCACGCAAGTGAGCTTCAAAGTGCTGCCCCAAGCGCCTTGCGAGGAAAGTCTCCAAGTGCGCCTGAGCGCCGCTCAGGCCTTGGCCTTGCTCGCGCAATGGGGCACGCGTGCGTGGCCACTGCACGCGAGCGTTTGGATGCCCCTCGAAGCATTCGAGGGGGGCGAGGGGATCGAGGGGATCGAGGGCCAAGACGCGAGCAAGGACTTGAACGGCGTGGCTGGCAGCGAGCTTGGGGTGTGGACCTTGCGCTTTCGAGGTGCGCGCGCCTCTGTGAGGGCCAGCCTGTCGAGCCTGCACGCTGAGCTCAAACAGCTGGGGCTCGTGAGTGTCGAGCTCAGCGCCCACGACGCATGGACTCTTTGGGCGCGTGTTCGAGACCAGCAGATGCGGTTTTTCAAGATCCCGTCGCCTGACTTGGAGGCGAGCGCATCCCCGCCCGCAGTCCCGGTGCTGTGGCGTTTGAGTTTGCCCTTGGCCGAGCAATACCGAGCGCGCGCTTTGCCCTCGGTGGCGACCACGCTCATGGAGTGGCACGGCGCTTTGCGCTGGTTTTGGGCGCCACTGAGCTCGGGCGAGCGATTGCGACAAGAGGCCCGCCACATCGGTGCTCAACTCTCGATTTGGAGAGCCCCCCCAGCTCTCGCGCTCGAGCCACTCGAGAGCACCGCATCGTTGCAGTCCTGGCTGCGCCCCGACTTGACGCCCACCAGCGCCCAAATCCAATCCCAAATCCAACACGCCTTTGATCCCCATGGCGTGTTTGACAAAAGCTGTTTGTTTTAAGTTCCCTGCCCGTCCTCACTCATCAGCCCCATGCAAACCACACTCGCACCCCAATACGAACACTCCTTGCTCGCCAAGACCGGCCAAGACGTGTTGCGCCAATGTGTGCATTGTGGGTTTTGCACCGCAACTTGCCCCACCTACCAGCTCTTGGGCGACGAGCTCGACGGCCCACGCGGGCGCATTTATTTGATCCGCCAAGTCCTCCAAGGCGAGACCCCCACCAGGAGCACGCAAGAGCACTTGGATCGGTGTCTGACGTGTCGCAGCTGCGAGAGCACCTGCCCCAGTGGTGTGCAGTATGGCCATTTGCTGGATGTGGGTCGCGCCTTGGTCGACGCCCAAGTCCCGCGGCCATGGGCCACTCGCGCGATCAGGTCGCTCTTGGTCTACTTCTTACCCTCGGTGTTGTTTGCACCGGCTTATCGAATCGGCCAGTGGCTCAGACCCTGCTTGCCCTCGAGTCTCCAAGCCAAGGTTCAGGCCCGCTCGAGTGCGCCGCCACCAGCCAGCCTCAAGCCCATCGCGGCAAGTCCCCTGGCGGGTCAACGCGTGCTCCTTTTGCAAGGCTGTGTGCAACCCACCCTCTTGCCAGGCATTGACGGTGCGACCCGACGAGTCCTCACTGCGCTTGGCATGGAGGTGATCACCCCCCAAGACGCTGGCTGCTGCGCCGCTTTGGCCCAACATCTGGGCCACCACGAGCGTGCGCTCGTGCAAATGAAGCGCAACATCGACGCTTGGTGGCCGTATCTAGAATCCGGGGTTCAGAGCGTGATCAGCAACGCCTCTGGTTGCGGGGTAATGGTCAAAGACTATGGCCATGTGCTCAAAGACGACCCCCTGTATGCAGACAAAGCCCGCACCATCAGTGCCCAATGCCAAGACTTGAGCGAAATGCTGCCCACTTGGGTTGCCCATTTGAAACCCCAACTCCACCCCAAACGGCTACTCGATGCGGGGCCGATGGTGTTTCACCCGCCATGCACCTTGCAGCACGGGCAAAAAATCACGGGGGTGGTCGAAGCGGCTTTGAAAGACCTGGGGTTCAATCTCACGCCCGCCCCACAGGATGCTCACCTGTGCTGTGGCTCAGCGGGCACCTACTCGGTTCTTGAGCCCGTGCTCTCCCAAGCTTTGCAAAAAAGAAAGCTCCAGCACCTGATGGCGAGAGCGCCCGAGCACATCTTGTCGGCCAATGTGGGCTGCATCACCCATTTGCAAGAGAAAAGTCCAGTGCCCGTCAAGCACTGGATTGAGGCCCTGGACGCGGCCTTGGTCGCGTCCCAACCGTCGGCTTAAAACCCAAGCCCTCCACGCCACGGGGTCAAGCGCCAAGGGCGACCGGCTGTTGGCTGTTGGCTTCTCACTGTTGGCAATGAGCGATGAGCCAATGTCGACTCTCCATGTGGCAACGCCACGGCGTCAAACACTCCCCCCTCCCTTTTTCTCAAGGCTCCTTGGCACCGGCTGGTCGGGCAGCGAGTGCGGCTTCAATGTCTTTTTTCAAGGACTCGGGGGTGTCTTGGGGCGCGTAGCGGGCGAGCACTTGTGCTTGGCGTGAAATCAAAAATTTGGTGAAATTCCACTTGATGGCTTCGGTGCCAAGCAAGCCCTTGGCCTCTTTCTTGAGCCACTGGTACAAGGGGTGGGCGTTGACGCCATTGACCTCGATTTTGGCCATCATGGGAAAAGTCACGCCGTACTGGGTGTCGCAAAACTGGGCAATTTGTGTATTCTCACCCGGGTCTTGCGCGCCAAATTGGTTGCAAGGAAACCCCAGAATCACCAAGCCGCGCGCTGCATACTGCTCGTGCAAACTCTGTAGGCCCTTGAATTGAGGGGTAAAACCACAAGCACTCGCGGTGTTGACGACCAAGATCACGCGGCCTGCGAAATCACTCAGGCGTTGATCTTGACCCTGGATGGTTTGAACGCTCAAAGCGCTCAAGAGGTCTTGTGAAGCATGGTCAGGCATGGCTGGGTCTTTCTTGGAGAACTCAATTCAAAAGAATTCATTCCTCGTGTTGACACGTCTCTTTTAGGAGTTGTTCGATATCTTGGGGGTAATTGAGCACATTGGCGTCGTGCCAGCGCTTGATCCACCACATCATCAAGGCCACCAACATCCCAAACCCCGTCAAGGCTTCAAACGCACTGAGGCCCAGTCCGGTGAACAAGGCATAAAGACCCCCGAGCGCCAAAATACAGGCCTGCTCGTTGAAGTTTTGCACGGCAATGGAGCGCCCTCCCCCCATGAGCACCGCACCGCGGTGCTGGAGCAAGGCATTCATGGGCACCACCAAAAAGCCACCCAAGCCCCCCAGCAGCACCAAAAACGGCGCCACGATCCAGACATCGCGGATCAAATTCATGCCCACCACCATGAGACCCATGGCAATGCCAAGGGGGATGACGCGGGTGGCGTGTGCGAGTTTCATTTTGAGCGAGGCGAGCACCGCACCAATGGCCGTGCCCACCGCCACCACCCCCACCAAACTCGAGGATTGGCTGGTGGTGTAGCTGAGAGCCGCAGCCCCCCAAGCCAAGACGATGTAGCGCAGGTTGCCACTCACCCCCCAAAACAAGGTCGTGGTGGCCAGCGAGATTTGACCCAGCTTGTCACGCCACAGCAATCGGTTGCAAGCGATGAAGTCGGGTGCCAAAGACCACAGGTTTTGCAGGCGGTTTTTCTGCGGGTCATGGGGCAAGGCTCGAAGCGCCACATGGGTGACAGGAATCAAGGTGTTGAGCCAGGCGGCCACGCCATACAACAGCACAATGATCACCACCGCCGCCTGGGCCGGTGTTGTCAATCCGGTATCAATGATGGGCAGGTCCCAGCTCAAGAGCCTCGATGACACGCCCGCACTCAAGAGCTGACCGCCAAGCATCACTCCCAAAATAATGGAGGCGATGGTCAAGCCTTCAATCCAGCCATTGGCCTTGACCAACTGAGACGGGGGCAAGAGCTCGGTCAAGATGCCGTATTTGGCCGGTGAGTAAGCCGCCGCACCCAAACCCACCACCGCATAGGCCAGCAGTGGCTGCAGCCCAAAGAGCATCAAAAAGCAACCGACCACCTTGATGGCATTGCTGCTGAACATCACCTCGCCCTTGGGCCGGGCATCGGCATACGCGCCAACAAAGGGAGCGAGCACCACATAAAAGAGTGCAAACATGGGCACCAGCGCCGCCGGTTGCCACTCGGGACAAGCGCGGTTTTTGAGCAACTCCACCGCCGCCACAAACAAGGCGTTGTCGGCCAAGGAGCTCACAAACTGAGCCACCATGATGGTGTAAAAGCCGCGCTTCATCGCCAGGCCTTGAAGGCAAACAAGGGCAACGTCATGCCCGTGTCAATGGTGTGTTGATCAAAAAAATTGAAGTCTCCAACGCGTTTTCTTTCTTAGAATGCCTTTGATTGGCCTCACAATGGCCTTGTCTTAGGTTATAACACGATACAAAGTTCCGCCCCACCGGGGGTTTTTAATTTTTTCACGCATGACCCGACCCATTCACGCCTTGGTGCACAGCGCGGCGCTGCAGCACAACTTGGCCCACATCAAGAGTCTGTGCCCATCGAGCTACATCATGGCCGTGGTCAAGGCCAACGCCTATGGCCACGGCATCGAGCGAGTATACGAGGGTCTGAGAGGCGCCGACGGCTTTGGGGTGCTGGAAGTGAGTGAGGCCCAGCGGCTGCGTGCTTTGGGCTGGAGAGGCCCGATATTGCTACTCGAAGGGGTCTTTGATGCGCGTGAACTCGAGGAGTGCTCGCGCCTCAAACTCTGGCACACCGTGCACTGTCAGGCGCAAATCGAGTGGCTCACGCGCCACAAAACCCACGAGCCGCATCGGGTCTTTCTGAAAATGAACTCCGGCATGAACCGCTTGGGCTTCACCCCCGAGAGCTTCAAAAGCGCCTACACCCGACTGAGCGCTTGCACTCAGGTGCAAGAGGTCTCGGTGATGACCCATTTCAGCGACGCCGATCGCTTGAATGGCGTACAAACACAGCTGGCCGCGTTTCATGCGCACGCGAGCGACTTGGCCGCTGAGGTGAGTTTGTGCAACAGCGCGGCCGCCTTGCTGCAGCCCAGCAGCTTGGGGCTGAGTCAAGACTGGGTGCGCTTGGGTATTGCGCTTTATGGCGGATCGGTCAACCCCCAAGAGCGCCCTGCTGCATCGTGGGGCTTGAGCCCCACCCTCACGTTAAAGAGCGAAATCATTGCCCTGCAGCAAGTGCGCGCTGGCCAAAGCGTGGGGTACGGCTCGACCTACACCGCCAGTCAAGACACCCGCATTGGCATCGTCGCGTGCGGCTATGCCGATGGCTACCCAAGAAGCGCTGGCAGCGGCACGCCGGTGTTGGTAGAGGGGCGTCGCACCCAGACGGTGGGACGAGTGAGCATGGACATGCTGGCGGTCGACTTGGAGGCTTTGGGCCACCCCGCTCAAGGCGGTGAGCCCTTGGGTGTGGGCTCGGAAGTGACGCTTTGGGGGGAGTCCAGCACGGGCGCGCGTTTGGACATTGACGAGGTTGCCCAGCATGCAGGCACCTTGGCCTATGAACTCATGTGTGGTCTGAGCACCCGGGTGCCCATCTCTTTGGTTCAAGCAAGCGAGCCGCCCCACTGAGCCCAAAAGCCAGGGCCCATGCTTTGCACTCTCAACTGGCCTTGAATCGCTGGGCCAATGCGGTGGTTTGTTTGGCCATCATGATGTGATCGGTCCCCACCGCCATGAATACCCCACCCTTGCTCAAGTAGTGTCTTGACAAGGCCTCATCGAGGGTCAAAAACCCAGGCGCTTTGCCGGCCTTGAGGATGCAGGCAAACGCTGCTTCAATGGCCTCTCGCACCCGGGGGTGATCTTGTTGGCCGACATAGCCCAAGGAGGCCGACAAATCCGAGGGGCCAATGAAGACACCGTGCACACCGTCAACCGCCGCGATCGCCTCGATGTTGTCCAAGCCGCGCTGGGTTTCGACTTGGAGCAAGAGACAAATTTGCGCATTGGCCTCGCTGCCATGGTTGGCCCAACGCCCCCAACGCGAGCCGCGTGCCCCTCCCATGCCACGAATCCCCAATGGCGGGTACAAGGTGGCTTGCACCAACTCACGGGCTTGCTCGGCCGTCTCGACCATGGGCACCAAGAGGTTTTGCAAGCCCAAATCCAAGTATTGTTTGATCAAGGCCACCCCCACATGACCGTGGCCCACGGGCACACGGGCCACGGCATGGGTCTCGGGGTAGGCGGCGATGGCTTGGAGCTGCGCCAAGATGCTTTGCAAATCGTTGGGCGAATGCTCGCCATCGATCAAAAGCCAATCAAAACCCGCGCCGGCACAGATCTCTGCGGTCACCGGGTTGGCCAGTCCCATCCAAAAACCAATTTGCGGGATTTTTTGTTCAAGAGCGAGTTTGAAGCGATTGATGGGGGTTTGCATGATGGGTGTGGGGTTGATTCAATGAAAAAGGCAAGCCTTGGATGGCTTGAAAAAAAATGCATGATAGGCGATTGTGCGGGAGATGTCATGCGGGCTTCTTTGCCAGGGGTGGGCAAGGGTGGGCAGGGTCAAGCCCAGGGCAAGCGGGGAGGGGGCTTTTTGCATGCGTTAAGATGATCAGGCCTCGACCGAAGCTCTACACAACACCCGCATGCCCACCTCAACGCCTATGCTCAAGTCTGGGCCCCCAGACCCAGCGCTTTATCAAGCCTTGGTGCTGTGCGCCGGACGCGGTGAGCGCATGCGGCCTTTGAGTGACCAGCACCCCAAGCCGCTGCTCGACGTTCATGGCAAGCCCTTGCTGCAATGGCATTTGGAGCGCTTGGCGAGCGCGGGCTTGACGCACGTGCTCATCAACACCGCTTGGCTTGCCGCTCAAATTCCCGACTATTTCGAAGCTCACCCTCCCCCCCGAGGTTTGCGGTTGGGCTACTCCCGCGAGGACTTGGATTTTGGGGGGGCGCTCGAGACCGCTGGGGGCGTGGTGCGCGCCTTGCCCCAACTCGCGGACCCCTTTTGGGTGATGGCTGGCGATGTGTACATGCCCGACTTCGTGACGAGCCGCGAGGCGCTTGAGGCGTTTGACCAAAGTCCCCACTTGGCGCACTTGTGGCTGGTCCCCAACCCTGACCACCACCCAAGCGGCGATTTTCGCCTGAGCCCTGCGGGTCTCGTGCAGAACTTAGAGTCGCCAAGCCTCACGCTTGAAGATCCCCTGCAGAGCACTGAGCAGACCTACACCTTCAGCACCGTGGCGCTTTACAAAAAGGCATTTTTCAGCGGCCCGTGGTGCACGATCCCCAGTGGCAACCCAGCCGGGACCCGTGCGTCCTTGGCGCCCATGCTCAAAGCGGCCATGACGCTAGGCTTGGTGGGGGGCAGCTTATTCGAGGGCTTGTGGTGCGATGTGGGCACGCCCGAGCGCCTCGCTGGGCTGCATGAGCCAGCGCGCCTCGCACCTTGAGCGGCCCGGGCAAAAGGGGGGTGGGACCCAGCGATGTGAAGCTGGCTGTCATTTTTCTCGGATAATGGGGTTTTGATCGCCGGGTGTGAGCGTTTTCACGCCCATTCGAGCGCTCTGGCGCCCTTTCTACCCCCCCCATTGATAAGGCTTTCCATGGACCTTTATGCCCAACGCCGCCAGCACTTGGCCCAATCCCTGGGCGACGGTGGGGTGGCGGTCATTGCCACTGCACCGCCGCGCACGCGCAACCGCGACAGCGAGCACCCCTACCGATTTGACAGCTCTTTTTATTACTTGACGGGTTTCAGTGAGCCCCATGCGGTGTTGTTTTTGAATGCCCAGGGGCAATCGGTGCTGTTTTGCCAACCCAAAGATGAGAGCCGAGAGATTTGGGACGGCTACCGACTGGGGCCAGAGAAAGCACCGGCGGCTTTGGGGCTCACACAAGCCTTCTCCATCGACGAGCTCGACCGCTTGGCGCCGGAGTTGCTCAAGCACCACAGCACCTTGTGGAGCCCGTTTGACGCGGCCCCCGAATTTGAAGCCCTCGTGCAAGGCTGGCTGGCCCAGCTGCGGGGCATGGTGAGAAGCGGCGTGCAGCCACCCCAGACGCGAAAAAATCTCTCTCAGCTGGTCGATGAAATGCGCTTGATCAAAGACGCGAGTGAAATTGCCACGATGCGCTCAGCGTGTGATATCTCCTCTCAAGCGCATGTTCGGGCCATGCAACTGTCGGCAAGCCGCTTGCGAGCAGGTCTAGAGACGCGCGAGTTTCACCTTGAAGCCGAGCTGCTCCACGTCTTTCGCCAGCACGGCGCTGAAGCCCCCGCCTACACCAGTATTGTGGCCGCGGGTGCCAATGCCTGTGTGCTGCACTACCGCGCCGATCGCGGCCTGGTTCAGCCCGGCGAGCTGGTCTTGATCGATGCGGGCTGTGAGCTCGGGGGCTATGCCAGCGACATCACCCGCACGTTTCCAGCCAATGGCGTGTTCACCGGCGCCCAACGCGATCTCTATGCCTTGGTGCTTTTGAGCCAAGAAGCGGCCATTGCCCACACCCAGGTGGGCGCGCGCTTTAGCGACCCCCACGATGCGAGTGTTCGCGTGCTCGCGCAAGGGCTCTTGGA